>JAMNXV010000015.1 GCA_023623185.1 Bacillota bacterium | reverse complement strand
CTACCTCCTCACGCCGGTGAGCTGCCGCCGGACGGCCGATTTCCTGGCTGACGTTCAGGGCAGCGGCGAGGAGACCAGCGTCGCCGCCTTCCCCACCGGAGAGGACACGGCTGCGATCTGGGCCTGGGAGGAGGGCGGCTGCTGCGTTTCCGACCCGCCCATGCTCGGGCTGTCCAAGACCGAGCCGGAGTTCGGCCTGGGCAACCTGGGCTACGGTGAGGTCTGCATGCCGGACTTCGGCCCGGCCTCCCACTTCATCGCGTGCACGGTCTACGCAGTGGCCGGCGAGGAGCGCACTCCCGTCATCACGGTTTTCGATCCGATCCCGCGCGTCGGGGCCGATGTCCTGGGCGAGGACTCGTGGACGTTTGGAGAGGAGTTGAAGTTCACCGAAGCCATACACACCATCGCCGCCGGGTGGGTGGACGGCGACTACGCGGTCGTGTGGTGTCCCGACACAGATGGTCCGGTGGAGGAGTTGGTGCGGAAGCCGCCGCGCGACCGCACACCTCCCGGCCAGTGAGGGGTCGTCACTGCAGCCGCTCCGGCCATCCGGCCGGAGCGGCTTTCGCGCAGGCAAGCAGGAACCGGAGGACGTCGCCTCCGGTTCCCCTGCGGTGTTTACTTGGCCCTCAGGTTCCAGTTGCTCGCCTCGAACCTGTGGCCGAGGCTGTAATTCCCCCAGTAGCCCCAATCGACCCAGATCCAGATCTGGTACTTTGCGGGCCAGTCGCGGGGGACGCGGGGATCCTCCGGACCGTCTGCCCCCACCCAGTCCACCTTCGCGCCGAAGGCCTCGGCGATGAACCGCAGAGGCACCAGCGTCCGGTTATCCTTCAGGATGGTGGGCTGGTCCATTTCCACGACCCGTCCGTTGACCGTCGCCGTGTCCTCGCCAATCAGGAAGTGGATCCTGAGACCTTCGCGCTCGATCAGCACATCCCGCGGCTTATCCGGCGTCCAGGTCACCTTCGCACCCAGCGCCTCCGCCACAAAGCGGATCGGCACCAGTGTGCGTCCGGTTTCAGGGTTAATCCAGGGTTTCACATCGTCGAACACGACCTGCTTCCGGTCCACCGCCACCACGGGATGCAGCGGCGTTCCGCTGGTTGTCCGCGGCATATCCGCCCGCGTCTGATCAACCAGTTCTGTATCGTGGAGCCAGCCACTGCCGTCAGTCGTCCCGTGGTCGATACCATCTGTGATGATCTCGCCGCAGTACTCCGGCGCCTCGTCACAGATGTTCAGGGCGACAGCGGAAGCAGGATTCAGCATCCCTACGCTTGCCAGCGTCAGTACTGCCACCAGGACGGCGGCGACTTTGGTCAGGCTCTTCCGATGCCACCCTTTCACCGTCACTTCGTCCCTCCTGCCCGTGGCAGCAGACACGGAAGGCCCGGTCACGCGCAGAAAGCCGCCCCGGCCCAACGGCCGGAGCGGCTCACTTCATGGCTCTGGCGGGAGTATGTGGGAATCGAACCCACCAGCCGCAGGATCACTACGGCTCAAGCGGTTTTGAAGACCGTGCGGGCCACCAGGACCCGATCTACTCCCATCCGCACCATGACTATACCACAGCCGAAGCAACCCTGCAACGGCTCCCTCAGCCCCGGTTCAGCCGCACCGGAGGCAGCACCAGGGTGAGCAGCAGGGCCGGCACGACCAGCGCCGCGATGGACCGCATCACCACGAGCACCCCGAAGTGGTCGGCCACCACCCCGAGCACGGAGGTGCCCACGCCGCCCATGCCGAAGGCCAGGCCCAGGTTCAGTCCCGAGGCCAGCCCCAGGCTGCGGGGCATGTACTCCTGGGTCATCACCAGGGTGGTCGTGAAGGTGGAGACCACCAGGAAACCGGCGCCGAAGAGGCACAGCAGGAGCGGCCAGCCCTCCAGGCTGGAGAGAATAGCCTGCAGAGGCAGAAGCAGGCCGAAGGAGGCGACCAGCACCGGCTTCGTGCCGAAGCGGTCCGCGAGCGGCGCGCCCAGCAGCGTGCCCAGGACCCCGGCCAGCAGGTAGGTCATCTGCACCAGGCCGGCCGTCGCCCGGTCGTTGCCCAGCACATCGATCCAGAAGAAGGGCACGTAGGTCGTCATGCCCAGGTGGATGACCGACCGCAGAATCACCACCAGCGTGATCAGCACCGTGCCCCGCCAGTTGGTCTCGCCGGGCTCCGCCTCCTCCCGACTCCGGGCGACGGCCTCCTGCTCGTGCGCCCGCCAGCGGGGCAGCAGCCGGACCAGCACGGCGGCGAGCAGGACCGGCAGCAAGGCGGCCAGCCCCGTCCCCCTGAGGCCGAAGGCAGCCAGCAGCCCGGCGGCGAAGGCCGGCCCCAGGGCGTAGCCCAGGTTGCCGCCCACGCTGTAGATCGCCATGCCCAGCGCCCGGCGGTCTCCGGCCAGGTTGTGGGCCGCGTGCGCCCCCTCGGGATGGAACGCCGCGTTGCCCAGGGCGCTGATCACCACCGCGGCCAGCACCAGCCAGTAGTTGGTGAGGTAGCCCACCGCCGCCAGCCCCAGGCCGGCCAGGACCAGGCTGAAGGGCAGCAGCCACCGCATCTCCGAACGGTCGCTGATGATGCCGAAGATCGGCTGGGTGAAGGTCGAGGTCAGATTGGCGAACAGCGGAATGAGGCCGACCATGGCGTACGAGAGCGAGTAGGCCTCGCGCATGGCCGGCAGGAGCGCGATGATGGCGCCGGAGGTCAGGTCAATCACGGCGTGCGTCAGGCTCAGCACCAGCAGAAAAGAAAAGACCGGCCGGCCTGCCGACATCGTCTGATTCAAGAGCGCAGTTCCCCCTCGCACGACGGTTATCCAATGAGTTACCGCTGACTGGCTTTCGCCCCACGGCCCCGCAGATCCTTCCCGGGGCCGGTGGAGGAGTCTGCACCGATGAGTCGAAACAGAGCGGAATGGAACCCCTGACACGCAGCAATCGCTACGACGGAAGTGGTGAACCGGTGAAGAAGACGTATTGGGCACTGGGGCTGGTGATGCTGTTTCTGGGCCTCATGTTGACCACGCAGTTCCGCATCACCAGCGAACAGAATATCGACCCGACCCGGCTCCGGGTCGACGAGCTGATCGCCGCCCTCACGGACCGCGAGGCGGAGCTGGCGACCGCGGAGGAGCGCATCCGCGCCCTGGAGCGGGAGGTCGCCGAGCTGCGCCGGTCGCTGGAATCGCCCTCGCAGGCGGCGGAGATGGAGCGGCTGCGGCTGCTGGCCGGCACCACCGCGGTCACGGGGCCCGGCGTGGTCGTCACCCTGTCGGAAACGCCGGAGGCGGTCACCGCGGCGAACCGGGTGGCGGATGAAGACATCTGGCGGGTGGTCAACGAACTGTTCACCGCCGGCGCGGAGGCCATCGCCGTGGGCGGCGTGCGGCTCACGTCGGTGAGCGGCATCCGCAACGTCGGCGAGCGCATCCTCGTCAACGAGACGATGATCGCCCCGCCGGTGGAGATTCACGCGATCGGCGACCCGGCGGTGCTGGACGCCTCCCTGAAGCTGCGCGGGGGCGTCATCGATCTGCTCGCCCGGTGGGGCATCAAGGTCACAGTCGTAAAGAGCGACAGCCTGACGCTGCCGCCCCTGAAGATGTCGCCTTCGTTCATGTACGCCAAGCCGGCCGAGTCGCCGGGAACCTGAGGTCCGCCGCTAAGGCAGCAGCCGGCCGCTGCGGGTGTAGACCACCATGTGCTTCGGGCTGCGGGCGTAGCCCACCAGATCCATGCCCAGGTGGGTCGCGAGCCGCACCGCCTGGTCGGTGGCGGCCGTGAGCGTCGCGCCCACGGCGATCTGGGCCCGGCCCAGCTTGGTGGCCGCCTCGTAGCTGATGCGGCCGGAGCTCACCGCCACCACCTGCGTGAAGTCCCAGCCGGCCCGGAAGGCGGCGCCGATGGCCTTGTCCAGGGCGTTGTGCCGGCCGATGTCCTCGCGCACGATCATCTCGCCGGTCGCCAGGTTCTTCAGCCCCGCGCCGTGCACGCCGCCGGTCGCCGCGTAGAGCGGCGTGTTCCGCTGCATCTCCTTCACCCAGTCCAGCAGGTCGGCCACCCGCACCTTCAGCGGGTGGTCCACCTTTTTCAGCATCAGCGCGTCCTTCAGGGAGCTGAACGTCACCCCCTTGCCGCAGCCCGCGGTGAGGTAGCGCTTGCGGGTGCTGGCGTCCGGCAGGTCGGCAAGGCCGGGCAGGTCGGCCCAGATCATGCCCCGGTCCTCGTCCACCGAGAGCCGGGCCACCTCGCCCAGGTCCCGGATGATCCCTTCCCCAAAAAGAAAACCGATCGCCCAGTCATCGAGATGGCTGGGCGTCGTCTGCAATGTCACGACCTCCTGGTCGTTGATGTACAGGGTGGCCGGCCGCTCCACCGGCATGGGCGGCATTTGGTCGAGTGCGATCATGCAACCCCCTCCTCCGTCAGCTCGCGTCAGCCAGCAGCCCCTTCGTGGCCACCAGCGCGGAGCGCAGGATCTCCCCGGGGCGTTCGCGCCAGACCCGCTGGCAGGTGCCCAGGAGGTCCGCGATCCCGATGCCGCCCCGCCGCCTGCGCGGCGGCAGGTCAGCCAGGAACCGGGCCGCCTCGGGCCCCAGCCGGCGGAGCGCGGCCTCCTCGCCGTCCGAGAATATCGCCCCCACGCCGCGGCGGTACGCGATCTCCGTGAGAAGTTCGATGGGCTCGGGCAGCATCCCTGCCTGGATCAGCGCCTCGGCCAGGGCGACCAGCCGCTCCGCCGTCGGGGCGTCCAGCCCCAGGTCGCCGGCCCGCCCGGCGTTGGGGGAGAGCTTCGCCGCGCAGGCAATGTTGCAGCCCGTGCAGCGGGAGGGGATGGCCATCGTGTCCCGCACCATCACCGCCTTGACCCGCTTGCGCCCCAGCGCGGCCGCGACGCCGCTGCCGCCGGCGAAGTGGCCCTCGTGCACCATCGTGGAGAAGGGCACGTTGTAGTCCGCCGCCGGCCCCAGCACCATGTTCGCCCAGTAGGGACCCGCCTCCAGGTAGAGCTCCCGGGCCACGTCGGGCACCTCCAGGCCCCACAGGTGGCCGGCATCCAGGAGTCGCACCCCGTCCGGCTCCAGCACCAGCACGCCGGGCCGGTCCAGCCTGCCGTCGATCACGACGGCGTCGTAGCCCGATCCCTTCAGGGCCGCCGCCATCCGGCCGCCCATGGAAGAGAAGACCGTCCGCCCGCCGGCGGCCGCGCCCATGGCCAGCCGCCCGGCCATGGCGTCGGAGAGGGGACCGGTGGCCAGGGCGACCCGCGTGGCCGCCCCGGCCTCCCGCGCCGACGGGGCCTCTGCGAGCAGACTCGCGACGAACCCCGCGCCGCCGATATAGCCCCGCTTCAGGGCGGTCGGCGTGCTCTCCACTCGGGCGGTGCGCCGCGTGAGGTCCACGTACAGGATCTGCTCCGCATAGGCCCACGTCGTCACGGGCGTTCCCTCCTCCGTTGCCGCAGCAGCCTAGTCCCCCACTGCCTCCAGCCTCTCGGTCTCCTGCTTGCGCGGCCCGAGGATGGAGGGCAAGGTCTCCACGAACCAGGTGTAGATGACCACCGTGCCTGCGGTCGCGCCGACGGTGAACAGGATCTCCGGAATGGTCGGCGTGTACTGGGCGTTCAGGGCACCCATCAGGGCGGTGAAGCCGACGTTCAGCCGCAGGGCGATCATGCCCAGCACGGTCAGCAGGCCGCCGGCCATCAGGCCCTTCTGGGTGAACCGCGCCCTCGAGAAGAGGATCGCGATCGGGGCCACGTAGCCCAGCAGGATCTCACCCCACCAGAGCGCCGTCTCAACCCGGGGCACGAAGATCTGGTGGATCTGCCCCTCGGCCGCCATCGCGCCCAGCCGCCAGATGAGCACCACGCTCAGGATGCCGGCGACCCAGGGCGCCAGCCGGGCCAGCAGGCCGGTCTCGAACTTGAGCTTGTAGTACCGGCTGGTCAGCGTCTCCAGGACCATCATCATGGCCATGCCGGTGGCGATCGAGGTCAGCAGGTAGACGTAGTTGAGCCAGGGGTGGTACCACAGCGGATCCATGCGCTTGCCGGTGATCATGAACAGGGTGCCCAGCGAGGAGTGGTGCATCGTCGAGAGCAGCACGCCCACCAGCACGAACCCCGGCAGGATCTTGTGGAGAAGGTGGTCGGCCCGCTTCACCCAGGGCCGCTTCTGCTCTTCGGCCACCCGGCTGATGTTTTCAAAGAACAGCACGATCAGGTAGAGCGCCACGCACCAGGCGATCTCGAACAGCGGCGAGTGCAGGTTGCCGCCGAAGACGATCGGGTTGATGATGCGCCACGGAATGCCGATGTCAAAGGCCAGCCGGACGCCCATGGAGAGGTACATGATGGCCGCCCAGATCACCGCCCGGCGGTTCAGGTACTCGTACCGCTCACCGCCCGGGGTGAAGTAGCGGATGAAGGCCATCACGAACCCGGTGGCGCCCAGGGGCACCACGACGACGACGTCGAAGATCTTCCACAGACCCCACGGCATCGAGTCGTTCAGCCCCGTGGTGGCCCCCAGGCCCAGGAAGAGCCGGATCACGGCGACGACCGCCGCTGCGGCGAAGAGGGCGAGCAGCAGCCCCTTGCCCGGCGTCATCCGCCAGCGCCACCACTCCATCCTGAGTAGCTTGGTCGGCTTCGGGGTCGCGTTCATCGTGCTCATGCCTCACCGCCCCCCTTCTGCTCCGCCTCCAGCCTGGCCCGCCGGTTCGAGTAGGCCATGAGCCCCAGCGAGAGCACCGCCGCGCCGCCCACCAGGGCCGGCAGCTGCCGCATGGCCTTCCAGGTGAAGCCGGGCACCGACTCGGTGGTGACGCCGGTGTTCAGGGTGGTCAGGTCCAGCGGCACGGAGGAGATGTACATGACGGCGGTTCCGCCGGCCTCGTGCTCGCCGTAGACGTGGTCGACGTACCTGCCGTTGCCCTCGGCGATGCGCTGCTTGGCCAGGGCCAGGAGCTCCTCCCGCTCGCCGAAGAGGATGGCGCCGCTGGGGCAGGTGGCCGCGCACGCCGGCTCCAGCCCCTCCGAGATGCGGTCGTAGCAGAGGGTGCACTTCTGCATGCGGGGCACCGGCTTGTCGTACTCGTACTTGGGCACGCCGAAGGGGCAGCCCAGCTGGCAGTAGCGGCAGCCGATGCACTTGTCGTGATCGATGGTGACCGCGCCGTTCTCCTGCCGCTTGATGGCCCCCGCGATGCAGACCGACTCGCAGGCGGGCTCCAGGCAGTGCATGCAGCCCGACTTGGTGAAGGTGGCCACGGTGCGGCCGTTCACCTCGGCGGTCAGGAAGTCGATGGTGGTCCAGGTGTAGGCCGAGCGCTTCTGGGGGTTGGTGAAGTCGGTCCCCAGGCTCGTCTCCTCTCCGGGCAGGTCGTTCCACTGCTTGCAGGCCACCTGGCAGCCCCGGCAGCCCATGCACTTGGAGAGGTCGATCAGCATCCCGTACGTCATGAGCTTACCCCCTTACCGGGCCGGAGCCGCCGGCCTTCTTCACATTGCACAGGAACGCCTTGTACTCGGGGATCTGGGTGTTGGCGTCGCCCACGTGCGGCGTGAGCACGTTGGCCGAGGCGCCGGTGAACTGGCCCATGAAGCCCCAGTGCCAGGGCATGCCGACGATCTCGACCTCCCGGCCGTGCACCCGCACGGGCCGCATGCGGGGCGTGACCATCGCCGGGGCGACCAGGGAGCCGCGTACGGTGGTCACTTCCACCCGGTCGCCGGGCTGCACGCCCAGCTTGGCGGCCAGGCTCGGCGAGATCTCCACGAACATATCGGGCATCATCTCGCCCAGCCACGGCAGCGAGCGGGTCATCGCGCCGGACTGCCAGTGCTCGGTCACCCGGTAGGTGGTGCAGATGTACGGGAAGTTGGGGTCCTCGGCCCGGGTCAGCTGTCCGAATTCGCCCTTCCCGGAGATGATGGTGACGGGGTTGAACTGCCGCTTGTTCAGCCGGTTCGTCACGGGCGACTCCACCGGCTCGTAGTGCTCGGGGATGGGGCCGTCCTTCATGCCGGACGGGGACCACAGTGCGCCCACGCCCTCCTGCATCATGATGAACGGGTTCTGCGCCGAGACCTCCGGCGGGTTGGTGGCGACGAAGTCGGGCACGTCCTGCGCGATGAACTTCTCGCCGTCCCACCGGAAGAGCGGCCGCTCCGGATCCCACGGCTGCCCGTGCTCGTCCACCGAGCAGCGGTTGTAGAGGATGCGCCGGTTGACCGGCCAGGCCCAGGCCCAGCCCAGGTGGGTGCCCAGGGTGCCCGGCTCGTCCTTCACCCGGCTGCGGCACTTCGGGGTCTCGAAGTTGTCGAAGTAGCCGGAGTAGATCCAGCAGCCGCAGGCGGTGGAGCCGTCGTCCTGCAGGTTGCCGAAGGTGGTGAGCCCGACGCGGTCGTCCCAGGTGTAGCCGTTGATCTCGAAGGCCACCTTCTCCGCCGACGGGTGGTCGCCGTCGTCGTAGTCCCAGTGCAGCTTCAGGATGGGATCGGGGAAGGCGCCGCCCTCGGTGGCGTAGAGCTCACGCAGTTTCTTGTAGAGCCGGTCCGCGATCCAGAGGTCGTCGTGCGCGTCGCCCATGGGCTCCACGGCCTTGTCGCGCCACTGGATCCAGCGGCCGGAGTTGGTGACGGTGCCGCACTTCTCGTAGGAGGCTGCGGCAGGCAGCAGGAAGACCTCGGTCTGAATCTCTTCCGGGTTCATGCCCGGGCCCTTCCAGAAGGCCGCCGTCTCCGTCTCGAAGAGGTCCACCACCACCAGCCAGTCCAGGTTGGCCAGGGCCGAACGCTCCCTGGTGACGTTGGGCCCGCCCACGGCGAAGTTCTGGCCCCAGGCGAAGAGGCCCTTCAGTTCGCCGCGGCCCATGGCCTCGAAGATGGACATGTGGGAATGATCCCGGTGGTCCAGCTTCGGCAGGTAGTCGTAGGCGAAGTCGTTCTCGGCCGTCGCGTTCTCGCCCCACCAGGCCTTCAGCAGCGACACCATGAACTTGCGCCGGTTCGACCAGTAGCCCGACTTCGGGGTGGTCGCCTGGTACGCCTCCAGGGTCGGATGCGCCGCCGCGGACGGCATGGGCAGGTAGCCGGGCAGGTTGTTCCAGAGCATGGCCATGTCGGTGGAGCCCTGTACGTTGGACTCGCCCCGGTGGGCGTTCACGCCGCCGCCCGGAATGCCGATGTTGCCCAGGAGCAGCTGCAACATGGCCACCGCCCGCACGTTCTGCGAGCCGTGGGACGACTGGGTGATGCCCATGGCGTACATGATGTTGCCCGCCTTGTCGGGCCGGCCGGTGGAGGTGAAGAGCTCCGCGACTTCGATGAACTCCTCGACCGACATGCCGCAGGTCTCGGCGACCATCTCGGGCGTGTACCGCGCGTAGTGCTTCTTCATGAGCTGGAAGACGCACTGCGGGTGCGTGAGGGTCGGGTCCTTCCTGACGTTGCCCTCCTCATCCCGCTGGTACTGCCAGGTGGTGGTGTCGTACTTCACCTGGCCGTCCTCGCCCACCTGGGCGCCGGAGAAGAGGCCGTCCTCGAACTTGAAGTCAGGGTGGATGAGGTAGCTGGCGTTGGTGTACTTGGCCACGTACTCGTGGAAGTAGCGGCCGTGGGTCATGGCGTAGTTCATCAGCCCGCCCAGGAAGGCGATGTCGGTGCCCGGGCGGATCTGCACGTACAGGTCGGCCTTGGCGGCCGTGCGGTTGAACTTGGGGTCAACCACAATGAGCTTGGCACCCCGGGTCTCCCGCGCCTTGTCGATCCAGCGCATCGAGATGGGGTGGTTCTCCGCCGGGTTGGTGCCCAGCACCATGAACACGTCGGTGTTCTGGTAGTCGTTCCAGTGGTTCGTCATCGCGCCGCGTCCAAACGTAGGGGCCAGACCGGCCACCGTGGAGCTGTGTCAGAGACGGGCGTGATGTTCGAGGCGGACAATACCCAGGCCGCGCATCAGCTTGGCCAGGACGTAGTTCTCCTCGTTGTCGAGCGCCGCCGACCCGATGTGGGCCATGGCGAACGTGCGGTTGACGGTGACGCCGTTTTCGTCCACCCGCTCGAACGTGGCGTCGCGGGCCGCCTTCACGTTGCGGGCAATGCGCTCAATCGCCCAGTCCCAGTCCTTCTCCTCCCAGTCGGTGGCGCCAGGGGCCCGGTAGAGCACCTTGGTCAGCCGCCGCGGGTTGGGCTTGTACTGGTTGTTCTTGTCGGCGATCACGCGCAGGTTCGCGATGGACGCGCCCTTGGGGCACAGCGTGCCCTCGTTGATCGGGTGGTCGGGGTCGCCGTTGACGTGGACGACCTCGCCGTCCTTCACCCAGACCTGGATGCCGCAGCCCACCGAGCAGTAGCAACAGATCGTACGGTAATCCTTCGCGCCCTCGATCTTCAGCTCGCCCCGCGGTTTGGCCTCCGCGGCGTTGCCGAGCTCCAGCAGAGAGAGGGCGCCCCCTACCGCCAACGAGCTCTTCAAGAGATCGCGTCGGGTTAGGGTCAAGCTTTCCACCCCCATATGCGACGTCCGTCACGTCCACGACTTAGGTGCCATATCGCGCCATCCGGTGAGACGTACGGTTTAGTTCTCATCATACCTTTGGCTACAGCGGCGGGAAATAGCGCAGGAAGGAGGTTTCGCAATAGCACAGTTGGCCCCTGGGTCTAATTGTTAGGAAGATAACAAACCCCCGCAGGGGATGTGACATCCTTCACAAGTCGGTTGTGCGAATCTTGTGCATCACTTTCGGACTAGTGCTTTGGTCTATCTCGGTCATTGTCAAGTATCTTTTCGGCTCTGATATCTTACGTTTTGGCAACGATGCGCCGGCGGCGGGCGGCAGGGCTCCGCCGACAGGCCGCCGCCCACCAGCCATATGGCCGTGTCCGTTCGGGGCATGCGTCAGCGCGTGTATAGCACGTCGGTACTGGTCCCCATGTGTCACTCTCGGGCTAGACTCTGTTTGTGAAGACTATTCCCATAACGATCCGTCCCTTTGCAGTTTACACGTCCGAACACCCCGCCGCGGGACCCGGCGGAAGACAGGCGCCGCCTTCCGGTGCGTGAATCTTGCAGGAATGTAAGATAGATCCGCGTTTCTGTAAGGCAATTTGCGGGCAGGCCGGAGCCGCAGTTGCTACGCTGAAGGCAGGAACAACCACATCTGAGGAGGTTCATGCCTGATGCGCACCTTCCTGAAACGCGCAGCCCGGCTGCTGACACGCGCCGCCTGGCTGCTGGTCACGTGCGCGACCCTGACCGGGCTGGCCGTGCCGACGGCAACCGCCGCTTCGCCCGCAGCCGCTTCGCCCGCACCCGCTTCTTCATCCGCACCCGCTTCTTTGTCCGCAGCGGCCGCTTCTCCGGCCAGCGCCGAGCCCGTCCCCATCGATCTCCCCCGTTTCCCGACCAAGCCCACAGAGGTCGTGATCATCGGCACCATGCACTCGGCCCAGCTGGAGTTCGAGGCGCACAGCCCGGCGCGGATCCGGGCACTGCTGAACCGCATCGACCCCGCGGCCGTGGGCGTGGAGACGCCCCCCGAGTGGTACGCGGAAGGCATCTACTTCGACATCGCCTACGAGTCGTACGGAGTGGCCGTGCCCTGGGCCATGGAGAAGGGGAAAGAGGTCCGGCCCATCGACTGGATGGCTCCGGCGCTGGAGCAGATCGGAGCCCTCGCGTGGCCGTCCGTGCAGCCGGAGCCGGCGGCCGCCGATGAGGACGAGCGGCTCCCCACCTATACCGAGCTCCTCGAGTCCTGGGATGTGCCGCCCCTGCTCTTCGCCGACACGCCCGAGTGGCACGAGGCAGTCAACCGGGCCTACGCCAACGCCGACGCCAGCCCCAACCCGTACAGCGAGGCCGGACGGCGCTACATGCTTTACCGCAACCTGATCATCGCGCGGCACATCGTCAACATGGCGGCCGACCACGAAGGACAGCGGGTGGCCGTCCTGATCGGCGCCGCGCACAAGCCGGACCTGGATCTCTTCCTGTCCGCGGTGCCCAACATCGTCGTCCGCCAGGCCTCCGAATGGGCCGGTCCGACCGCGGCGGAGGTGGCCGCGGAGGAGCGGCGGGCGGACCACCTGGCCATCCTCTGGTACAACCTGGCCGGCAGCCGGGTGCAGCCTGAGGACGTCGATCTCGCCCGCATGGACCGGCTGCTGGCCGGACTGGAGCGGGAAACGCCCCTCGATCCCGAGGTGCGCTTCCTGCGGGCCCGCTGGCACCATCTCCGGGGCGACACGGTGCGTGCGGTGGCCCTGTACACCGCCCTGGCCTGGGGTGCGCAGTGGGAGGACCGCCCCTTCACCTTCCCTGACCGCAGCCTGTACCAGCGCATGATCGACTGGGGGAACGCCGCCGACCCGTGGGGCCCGCCGGTGGAATACGGCCTCGACAACGTCTTCTCGTCGGTGGGCAACCTGACCGTCCGGCAGCGGGTGCTCTACGAACTGGCCCTGCAGCAGCAGACTCCGGCGGCCCGCGAGCGGGCCCGGTCCGAGCTGGTCAAGGAGCAACTGACCGACAGGCAGCGCGGGCAGCTCCAGGCGCTGCTGGACCCCCCGGCTGCGGAATCGCCCTGATCCCCCGCCGCGGGTGGCACCCCCCCCCCGGCGCGCGGGTAGGGACTGGCCCGGCGTATGCAGAAGCTATTACGTGCACGAACGGTGGGAGGGACCCCGACTTGCTGCATCTGCTGGAAAGCTTCTGTGCCGCGGCCGAGACCGGCAGCCTGAACAAGGCCGCCGAGATGCTGCACCTGTCTCAGCCCGCCATCACGCGGCAGATCAAGTCTCTGGAGGCCCAGCTCGGGGCCGTGCTGCTGAACCGCACGCCCCGGGGGGTGGAACTGACGCCGGCCGGACAGGCCGTGCTGCCCCACGCCCGCGCGGCCCTGGCCGCCGTGGCCGCGTGCCGCCACGCGGCCGCCCAGGCCTCCGGCGTCGGCCCGGGCCGGCTCCGCATCGCCGCGGGGCTGATCATCACCCTCTACACCCTGCCCCCGGTCATCACCGCCTTCCGCGAGGCCTACCCCGCCATCCCCGTCGACCTGCGGCCCGGGCACAACCGGGACGTGCTCAACCAGCTCCTCGAATATGAGGTCGACGTCGCCTTCCTCCTCTCCCGCGTGTCGGCGCCGGGGGTCAAGGCGATCAAGCTCTTCTCCGATCCCATGCTGCTGGTCAGCCATCCGGAGGCCGAGCCGCTCCACCGGCTGCGCGACCTGGCCGGCCGGACCCTGCTGGTGCTGCAGCCGGGCGCGGGCATGCGCGGCGAGGTGGAGCAGGCCCTGGCGGAGCAGGGCGTTTCCTGCCGGCTGGTGGAGCACCCTACCGTGGAGACCATCAAGACCGCGGTGATGCTCCAGATGGGCGTCACCGTTCTGCCGGCCTCCGCGGTACGGGAGGAAGTGCGCGACGGGCGCCTGGCCGCCCGGCCCATCGCGGACTGGCCGGGGCCCGGCCGCACCGTGCGCGCCTACGTGCGCGCCGAGGGCGTGCTGCCCGAGCAGGTGCGGACCTTCATTCACATGGTGAAGCAGCACTACCGCGACGGCTGACCGCCCTTTGACGGCGGGATGCCGGTGCGTTATTCTTTCGTTTGGTAACAGATATTTTTCGGCTGTTGACCTCGGCCGACAGCCCGGGAAAGCAGGTGGATCCATGCGCTCCCCAACACCGTCTGAAGGACTGCTGGCAGACGAGTACGCCCTCGAAATGATGCGCGCTTACTGGCTGGCGGGCCAGCACCGACGCCGGGTCGTGAAGGAGGTCTTCTTCCGCAAAGCCCCCTTCGGCGGTCGGCTGGCCCTCGCGGTGGGCATCAACCAGGTGGCTGAGTACCTGTCGCAGCTGAAGCTCAGCGAGGAGGACCTGGCCTACATCGCCAGCCTGGGGTTCGAACCGGAGTTCGTCGAGCACCTGCGCGGCCTGCGCTTCACCGGCACCATGCGGGCCGTGGCCGAGGGCACTTTCGTCTTCCCCGGCGAACCGATCATCACCCTGGTGGGCCCCATCGAGGAACTGACCTACGTGGAGGCCCGCATCCTGAACATCGTCAACCCGCAGACCCTGGTGGCCACGAAGGCGTTCCGGGTGGTGGAGGCCGCCCAGGGCGACACGGTCATCGAGATGGGCCTGCGCCGGGCCCAGGGCGGCGACGCCTCCATCTACCACAGCCGGGCCTCCTACATCGCCGGAGTGGCCTCCACCTCGAACCTGGAGGCAGGCCGCCTCTTCGGCATCCCCGCCCGGGGCACCCACGCCCACGCGCTGGTTATGCTGGGCGGCGACGAGAAGGAGGCCTTCCGACTCTGGGCGCAGTCGCAGATCAAGCTGGGCCGCAACCCGACCTTCCTGGTCGACACCTACGACTCGCTCCGGTCCGGGCTGCCCAACGCCATCGCCGTCGCGCAGGAGATGGGCATCCGCATCGGCGCCATCCGGCTGGACTCCGGCGACCTGGCCTACCTCTCCAAGAAGTGCCGCAGGATGCTGGACGAGGCGGGGTTCAAGGACGCCAAGATCGTCGCCTCGGGCGACCTGGACGAGTACGTGATCCGCGACCTGAAGCTGCAGAAGGCCCCCATCGATATGTGGGGCGTGGGCACCAACATGGTGGTGGCCGCGGACCAGCCCGCCCTGGGCGGCGTCTACAAGCTGTCCGCGGTGGAGGAGAACGGGGCCTGGTCGCCCCGCATCAAGGTCTCGGAGAACCCCGAGAAGGTGACCCACCCGGGCGGCCCCAAGCAGCTCATCCGCTTCCGGTGCAGGGAGACGGGCTATTACCTGGCCGACCTGCTGATGCTGCCCGACGAGCCGCTGCCCAAGCCCGATGAGCCCTTCCTCATCTTCGACCCGGTGCACACCTGGAAGCGCACCTGCCTGCGCAACTTCACCGTGGAGGACCTGCTGCTCACCTATATCCAGGACGGCAAGCCGCTCCTGCCCAACCAGCCGCCCGACCGGGTGACGGCGGAGGCCAGGGAGCGGGTCGCGGTGCAGCGGCAGCGCTTCTACGAGGAGATCCAACGGCTGACCAACCCGGCCGCCTATAAGGTGGACCTCTCCGAGCCCCTGTGGAAGCTGAAGATGCAGATGCTCGAGAGCACGACCCGGCACTGATGCTGAGGCCCCCCGCAGCCTGAGCGGCAGCGGGGGGCACACTTCTTTCTATGGAGGGTGACCATGCAGAACCAACCGCTCACACTTGACCTGCTTCCCCAGGCCGTGGACCTGTGGAACCGCGCTCTGGGCGATCGGTTCCCCATGCGCCCGGAGCTGATGGCGGCCAACCTGTGGAACGAGCCCAACTTCGACCCTGAGGGCAGCCGGGCGATGATGGCCGGGGACCGCATGGTGGCCCTGGTGGCCGTGAAGCGGCGGCAGCACCCCATGGACAACGTGCCCGCCGACCAGAAGGGCTGGATTTCCGTCCTGGTCGTGGATCCCGCCTTCCAGGGCCGGGGCCTCGGCAGCGCGCTGCTCCGGGACGCCCTCACGCACCTGCGGCGGTACTCCGCCGAGCCCGTGGCCCTGGGGTCCGACACCGGCCACTTCTTCCCCGGCATCCCCCTGGACTGCCGCCACGCCCTGGACTGGTTCGCCCGCAGGGGGGCCGCCCTGGGCGCGATGGAATGCGACCTGGCGAACACCGAAATGGCCACATACGAGCACCCCGAGGCGGCCCGGCGAGCGTTCGCCCGGGAACCGGGCATCGTCTACCGGCCCATGGCCCCGGGCGAGGAGGAGGCCGCCCTCGCCTTCATGCGCCGGGCTTTCCCCGGCCGCTGGGCGTGGGAGCTGGAGCAGCACCTGGCCGGGGGCGGCCTCCGGGAGGACGTGATGCTGGCCCTGGAAGGCGGCGCGGTCGTGGGCTTCGCCCGCATCGCCGGGCCCTGGTCGCGCCATTTCGCCCCGGGCACCTACTGGGCGCAGCGCTTCCCCGGCCCCCACGGCAGCCTGGGGCCCATCGGGGTGGCGGAAGAGGCCCGGGGCCGCGGCATCGGCCTCGCCCTGCTCTCCGCCTCCCTGGCCGAACTGCGGGACCGGGGGGTGCAGAGCGCTGTCATCGACTGGACCCAGTTGGTGCGCTTCTACGGGATGGTGGGCTTCCGGCCGTGGATATGGTACCTGCGGGCTGCGATGCCTGCGGCCCCCGTCGGTTCTGGCCCCGGAACGAGCGAGATCTGGTTGAGGGTCCCGGGGCGACGTCAGGTGATGAAATGAGCCAGGCCCACCCGAGGTGGTGGCTCAGATGTTCACCATTCCCACCGGCTTGCCCGCATGACGCAGCGCATCCAAAGAGGCCGGGGCATCGCAGGCCCCGGCCTCTGCGCGCCTCACACCGGCTTCGGCTGGTAAATCTGATACGCCACCCGCACACTGCGCACGACCGTCAGTTGTCCCGGCAGCACCGGCAGCCCCTCAGCGGCCATGCGGGTCACGAAGGGCGCAGGCCCCGGCACCCCTTCTGCCTCCACCTCCCGTACGGGTCCCAGGGCCACCCCCAGCGACTGCGCCAGCACCGCCGCCTGCCGCTGCGCATCCTGCACCGCCTGCGCCAGGGCGGCCGCCTCCGCCCGCGCCCGATCCTGCACCATGAACTGCACCCCGTCGACCCGGTTGGCCCCGGCGGAGACCGCCAGGTCGATCACCGCCCCCACCCGCGCCAGATCCCGCAAGGTGACGGCGAGGGTCGCCGTCGCCTCGTAGCCCAAGAGCTTGCTCTCCCCCTCCTCGCGGAGCCGCTCGTACACCGGATTCAGCGCGACCTCCTGCGTCTGCATCTGCTCGGCGCCAAGCCCCGCCTGCATCAGCGCCTGCACCACCCGGTTCAGCGCAGCCGCGGTCTGCTCGTACGCCGCGGCCGCCTGCGGCGCCCGCGTCGTGAAGCCCAGGGTGATGCGGGCGGTGTCCGGCGCCACCTCCGCCTCGCCCACCCCCGTCACCCGGAGCGTCGGCGGCTCCGCCGCCCCCGGCGCGGCGCCAAAGCCTGCGGGATATCCCATGAACGTGCCCATGGTGCCCTCTCCCCTTCCCAGGCGCGTCTGTACCAACAGTTTATCGCGCCACGAGCCGCGGTAGGTGGCCCACCGCCGCTTCGAGCCAATCGTACGATAGACGAAGGGTCCATGCCGTCACCCGATCGGGTAGCTCGGCGGCGCCGCGGCCGCCGGGGCAAATCCGCCCGATCGGGTAATTTCGTCGCCCGGAAGGTTCCGGTATTGTGAATGCAGACACAAAGCGGGAGGGGTGAACGGTCGATGATCACCCTGGAGCAGGTGGCTGATGCCCTGTCGGAGATACGGGCCGTCCACATCGATGCCCGCCGCTGCCTGCCCTGCCGCTCGCCCCGGGTGCGCTGCACAGCCTGCGCCGACGTCTGCCCGGAGCGCGCGATCTCGCTGGGCCGTGCGGGAAGGGCTGATCCGCCCCTGACGGGGCG
>JAMNXV010000090.1 GCA_023623185.1 Bacillota bacterium | reverse complement strand
CACGATCGGCTGGTTCCCGCCGGGTGCGATGCTTGGCTCCCTCTATGTGGGGACGCTGCTCGCGGACCGGCTGGGGGCGACGCGAAGGGTGCCGTGGCCGGTGGTCTGGCCGTTCTGGCTGGCGGGGTCTCTGGGCATCACGTTCGCCATTCTGCGCTTCTTCGTTTGATCCGCACCGGCCGGCAGCGCCTGAGAGGGCAAGAAGAGGAGCACGCTCAGGCGCGCTCCTCTACGCCAGCGGTACGCTGTTTTGCCGAGTACCCTTCTTCCGCGGCGACCTTATCACCACAGTAACCACAAACGTAGGATCGTGCCCCTACGTTCTGAAGATTTGTCCAGTATCCACCCTTCAGTTGATCCACGACCGCTGACATTTAAGTCTTCCCCCTACGTCGTTGGTCCAAGGATGGCTCTAGGCCGTGGCCCACTCCTGCGACAGCACCTCCGCCTGCTTCAGCACCAGGTTCGTCGCCGCCTCCTGCCGGTCCGGCGGGTACTTATACCGTCGGAGCAGCGTGCGCACCATGACCCTCAACCGGGCCCGCACCGTCTCGCGGCGCGCCCAGTCCACGGTCACCGACTTACGCAGCCGCTCCGTGAGCTCGACAGCCATCTTCTTCAGCACCTCGTCGCCGAGCTCCCGCACGGCCGACTCGTTGCTGGCCAGGGCGTCGTAGAAGGCGAGCTCATCCTCGTTCAGCCCGAGCTGCTCGCCCCGCCGCGCCTCCTCCTGGAAGCGCCTGGCCATGGCGATGAGCTCCTCGATCACCTGCGCCGTCTCGATGGTGCGGTTCCGGTAGCGGGTGAGCGCCTGCTGGAGCAGGTCCGAGAACCTCGCCGACTGGACCACGTTGGTCTCGAAGCGCGCCTTGATCTCGTTCTTGATCAGGCGCTGCAGCAGCTCGACGGCGAGGTTGCGCTCCTTCATCCGGCGCACCTCGTCGAGGAACTCCTCCGAGAGGATGGAAATGTCGGGCTTGCTGAGCCCCGCCGCGGCGAAGATGTCCACCACCTCGTCGGAGACCACCGCCTGGGCGATGATCTGCCGCAGGGCCGCCTCCTTGCGCTCATCCGCCACCTTCCGGTCGGTTTCCGCGCGCTTGGAGAGCGCCGCCTTGACCGCCTGGAAGAAGGCCAGCTCGTCCCGGTAGGCCAGGGCGCCCTCCAGGGTGCAACAGAGGGCGAAGGCTCTGGAGGCGGCCACCACGTGGTCGGCGAACCGCTTCTGCCCGTCCTCCAGCCCCAGGATGTGGTTGGCCACCTTGGGCAGAAGCGCCATGGCCTCGGTGCGGAAAGCCGAGTAGTCGCAGCCGTGGAGCATCGCCCGGAGCACGTCCATCTTCTCGCGCAGGATGTCCAGGGCCCGCTCCGCGTCGATGGCCGGCTCGCCCCGGCCCCGCGCGGCGGTGTACTCCCGCAGGGCCTGTTTCAGCTCCTGCGAGATGCCGATGTAGTCCACCACCAGCCCGCCGGGCTTGTCCCTGAAGACCCGGTTGACCCGGGCGATGGCCTGCATCAGGTTGTGGCCCCGCATCGGCTTGTCGATGTACATCGTGTGCAGGCAGGGGGCGTCAAAGCCCGTGAGCCACATGTCCCGCACGATGACGATCTTGAACGGGTCGTTGGGGTCCTTGAAGCGCCGCTCCAGCCGCTTGCGGACCTCCTTGCTGTAGATGTGCGGCCGCAGGAGCGGCTTGTCGGCGGCTGAGCCGGTCATGACGATCTTGATGACGCCCTTCTCAGGATCCGGGTCGTGCCACTCGGGCCGCAGGGCGACGATGGCGTTGTACATGTGCACGCAGATCTCCCGGCTCATGCTCTTCACGCCGGATCGGCCTGTCCAGGGTGAGCACCGCCTCGGCCCGCCCGATCGGTCCGGCCCAGTGGGCGCCGGTGCGCAGCACGTAGGAGATCCAGAAGGGGGCCAGGCCGCTGCTGTCGCCCCAATAGGGGTCAACGGCAATGGTGTAGCTGACCACCATCTCCAGCGGCCGGCCGGCCCGGAACGTC
>JAMNXV010000195.1 GCA_023623185.1 Bacillota bacterium | reverse complement strand
CCCTCGAACACCTCGTATTCCGGATGCGAGATGACTTCGAGCGGGACGTCGAAGGAGACCGAGGTCACCTTGTTGTAGTCCTGCACGACCATGGCCCAGAGCAGCACCGAGACGCTCAGGGCCAGCAGCTTCAGCCAGAAGTCCTGCCTGAGGAGGGAGAGCAGCCGCCTGATCATGACGAAGCCCCCCAGTTAAAGAGGCCCCGCACCGGACCGGGCCGCCTGCTGCGCTCCAGCAGCTTCATCAGCATCTCCCGCAGGGACTTCTCGTCCAGGTTCCGGGTAAGGGTGCGCTGCACCGCCACCGAGATCACGCCGGTCTCCTCCGACACGATCACCACCACGCAGTCGGTCTGCTCGGTGATCCCGACTGCGGCCCGGTGCCGGGTGCCCAGTTCGTGCGACAGGGGAGTGGCCTCGGCCAGCGGCAGCCAGCAGGCGGCAGCGGCCACCCGGTTCTGCCGGATGATCGCCGCGCCGTCGTGCAGCGGGGTCTTCTCCACGAAGATGTTGACCAGCAGTTCCGCGGACACCAGGGCGTCCAGCTTGATGCCGGAGTCGATGTACTCGTTCAGGCCGGTTTCGCGTTCAATGACGATCAGGGCGCCCGTCTTGGTGCGCCCGAGAATCTCGGCGGCACGCACAACCTGGTCGATCATGCGCGTCCGATCCTCATCGCCAAACTCGTCCAGGCGTAAACTCGTCTTCAGCAACCGGCCCCGTCCAATGTGCTCCAGGGCCCGCCGGAGCTCGGGCTGGAAGATGATGGGCAGGGCGACGGACGCGGCGATGAACACATTTTCGAGTATAAATTGAATAGTATAAAACCGCAGGGCCTCGGCCACCTGGAGCGCGACCACCAGCGTGATGACACCGTTGATCAGCGGGACCGCCCGAGTGCCGCGTATCAGGGAAAAAAGCTTATAAATAATGTACGCGACCAGGCTGATGTCCAGCACCGTGCGGAGCACATCCCACGGCGAGCGTACGCCCAGGGCGGCCAGGAAGTTGACGACGTTGGTCAGGTCTACCGGAGCCACCCCCTCGCGGGAACCCCTGCTTCTCTCTCTCTATGATAGCATGCGTCGATCGATCTCACTATTGGACGAACAGGCCCACGAAAAAGTTCTGGCGGCGCCCCCCTCCCGGGGACGCCGCCGCTTTGCCGTGCCACTAGTCCTCGGCCGCATCGTCCTCGCTGGCCGAAGTGTAGTAGGCGAGACTCTGGAGCTCGATGGTCAGGTCGATGTTCTGCACGAACACGCCGTCCACCGACAGCTTCGCCGGCGCGAAGTTCAGGATGGCCTCGACGCCGCCCTCCTTCAGCAGCTCGGCCGTGGCCTGGGCCGCAGACGCCGGCACGGTGATGATGCCGATCTTCACGCCCTGCTTACGACAGGTTTCGACCATCTCCGACACGGGCTGGACCCGCACGCCCAGGACGTCCTGCCCCACCTTCTCCGGGTCCACGTCGAAGATTGCGGAGATGACGATGTCCTTGTGCTGGGTGAGCGAGTAGCGGGCGAGCGCGTGCCCCAGGTGCCCGAAGCCGACGAGCGCGGCCTTCACGCCGCGGTGAATGCCCAGGATGCGGGCGATTCGGCGGCTGAGCATGGCGGTGTCGTAGCCCACCCCGCGGGTTCCGAAGGCGCCGAAGTACGCTAGGTCTTTCCGAATCTGTTCCGGGGAGAGCCCCGTCTTCTCGGCCAGCTCTGCCGATGAGATGATGGGAACATCAGCGGCGGCCAGTTCGCTGACAACCCGCAGGTACACGGGCAATCGCCTGATGGCAGCATCAGGAATGTTGGTCCGTCGCATGCAACAGCCCCCTGATTCGCAAGTATGACAACCGGAAGGTTAGAAGTTCCGGTTGATAACAAAATCTGCAAGGGTCTTCAGGGCCGGCCGCGTCGCAAGGGTCGGCACCTGGTCCAGGGCCCGCACAGCCCGATCGATGTGCTCACGCGCCTTCTGGCGGGCGTAGTCGAAGGAGCCGGCCTCCGTCAGGATCTCCTTCACGCGTTCGACCTCCGCGTCGTCAATCGACCGGGTCAGGATGAGCTCGCGCAGTTCGGCCCGCTTCGGCGCGTGCTGCAGGGCGTGAATGACCGGCAGCGTGAGGATGCCGATCTTCAGGTCGCCGCAGACCGGCTTGCCGACCGTGCCCTCGTCGCCGAAGAAGTCCAGGAGGTCGTCGGCGATCTGGAAGCTCAGGCCCACGCCCATCCCGTAGTCGTAGACGGCCCGCACCTGCTCCTCCTCAGCCCCGGCCATGACGGCCCCCAGGCGGCAGGCTTCGGCGATCAGAAAACCCGTCTTCTGGGCGATGCGCCGATAGTATTGCTCTTCCGTCTGGTCTACATCGAAGTAGGAGGCGATCTGCGCCAGCTCCCCCTGGCTCATCTCCCGGACCACTTCAGACATGAGCCGGACGACGCGGTTGTTGCCGGTGTCCGCCAGCAGGGTGAACGCCTTGGCGAACAGGTAATCGCCCGTGAGCACCGAGACCTGATTGTTCCAGACGGCGTTGACGGTCGGCCGCCCGCGGCGCAGATCGGCGTTGTCCACCACATCGTCGTGAACCAGGGTGGCCATGTGAATGAGTTCCACCGCCACCGCCACATCGATCACCTGCTTCAGTTCCACGCCGGGGAAGCGGCTCGCCAGAATCACCAGCGCCGGGCGGATGCGCTTGCCGCCCGACCGCAGCAGATGGGTCGAGACCTCTTCCAGCATCGTCTCCTGCGTAGACAAGGCCGCTTCGATCGCGGTCTCCACCTGCCGCAGGTCGTCGGCTATGGTTGAGAAGACGTCGAGCGGCCGTGTCTTGCCGGCGAGCGGTTGCGAACTCACCTGATCACCTGCTCTTTCCGAAGTAGGACGGACTTGATCCGAAAGGAGGAGCCAGCCCCTGCACATCGGGCTTGTGACATCATTCCTATTGTACCATGACGATTGTCAATCGCAAACTCTAAAGACTACGTATTCTGTTCATCCCAGTGACTCGGCCAGGGCCATGAGCTGACGCATGCGGTGTGCGGCGCCCGACTTGCTGACGGGCGGCCGGCACAGTTCCCCCAGTTCCTTCAGGCTGGCGTGCGGATGCGCCAGCCGGAGGGCGGCCAGTTCCTGCAGCGGGGGAGAGACCCGCTCCAGGGCGCCGGCGGCTTTCAGCCGCTCGATGGCCTCCACCTGCCGGGCCGCCGCGTCCACCTGCTTCACCATGTTGGCGACCTCGGCATTCACCTGCCGGTTCACCCGATTCTTCATCTCCTTGACCACGCGCACCTCCTCGTAGCGCAGGAGGGCGTGGTGGGCGCCGATCTGCCCCAGGAAGCGGATGATCTGGTCGGCTTCCTTCACGTAGAGGATCAGCGACTCCCGGCGGGCCGCCATCCGGGCGGAGATGCCGAAACTGAACAGCATCTGGCCCAGGGCGTCGGCCGCCTCCGTGGCCGAGGTGCTGATCTCCAGGTGGTGCTGCTTCTCCGGACCCGCCACCCAGCCGCTGCCCAGGAAGGCGCCGCGCAGGTACGCCCTGCGGCAGTGGTCGTGGGCCAGTTCGGGCCGCTCCGCCCACTCGGTGGGCTGGCCCGCGGCGTCGATGAAGCCCGCCAGCTGCAGGAGCTCCATGGCCGCCGGCTGAGGCGGGATGTGAATGCGGTAGACCAGGTTCTTCCGCAGCTTACGGCGGCGCATGACCATGACCTTGTACTCCACCGCGGAGACGCGCTTCAGCAGCCGGATCGCCTTGCGGGAGACCGGGGCCGAATCGGTGGACAGGGTGAGGGCGACCCGGCCGCGCCCCTGAAGCTCCAGCCGCCCCAGCGCCCGCACCAGCCCCGCCAGCTCCATCCGCTGGCAGCACGGCAGCTCCGGCGTCAGCAGGGCCAGCTCCGCCTTCACCATCGCCGAGAAAGAGACTTCATCCGACAATATCTACGCCTCCCGGGACTGGCCGTACGCCCTGCGCCTGGCGAGGAAGATGCGGCGCCGCTCCTCGGGCGGCAGGATGATGGGCTCCCCCACCTGCCGCGCCAGCAGGTAGATCTGCGCCGCCTCCTCGAGCCCCACCGCCACGGCGTAGGCCCTCTCGAGGTTCTCCCCGACGGCCATGGCTCCGTGGTTCTGGAACAGCACCGCCAAATCCTCGTTGCCCAGAGCGGCCAGGGCGACCTCGGCGAAGGTCTCCGTGCCGCTGGGCGCGTACGGCGCGCAGCGGATCGTCCCGCCCACCAGCCCGGCCAGCTCCGTGGAGATGACCGGAAGCTCCTGCCCGGTGCAGGCGAATGCCGACGCATAGATGGAGTGCGTGTGCACCACCGCGCCCACGTCCGGACGCCGCAGGTAGGTGAGCCGGTGCAGCGGCATTTCCGTGGAAGGGCGCCGCCGCGCGTCCACCACGCGGCCGTCCAGGTCCAGAATGCAGATGTCCGCGGGCTCCAGCGCATCGTAGGGCATGCCGCTGGGGGTAATGGCGAACAGGGACGTACCGGGGATGCGGCAGGAGACGTTGCCCGCCGTCAGCCGCACCAGCCCGTCGGCGTGCATGCGGCGCGCGACCGACAGCACCGCCCTGCGCTCTGCCTCGTATCGCACTGTGTCAGCCTCTGCCTCCTCTCCGATGATGAGGGCGCCCCCGCTGATGCGGGCCGGCCTGCCGTGCCACTCCGGCGAGACCGCATCCACGCCCCAGAGCAGCGGCGCATCGCCCACCACCGCCGGCTCGCCGGCGGCCATCACCGCGGGCTGCGTCCGGTCCAGCAGCTCGAGCGCCGAAAAGGCTTGGCCTGCGAGGATGGCGTCCGGGGGGTAGCGGTCGCCGGCCAGCCGGCGCGCCAGCCACCGGGCCGTCTCCTCCAGGGCCCGGGCCCGCTCCTGAAGCTCCTCGCTGCGGGCCATGATGCTCCCCACCAGCCCCGCCGCCTCCACCAGAGCGCTGGGGGCCGCCAGGCCGTGCTGGTCGATCAGCATGGTGACCCGCTGCATGAAGGCCTGGTCCTGCAGCGCTTCCCTGCAGTGCTGCAGGAGCACCCGGCCTCCCAGGGTCGGCTGCCGCTCCATCCAGCCATCCAGGTCGGCAAGGGCGCGGCTGACCGCCTCCCGCAGCCGGCCGATCTCGGCCGGCCGGTCGGCGCAGCTGGCCCGCTCCGGTTTCGCCTCCGCGTCCACCCAGAAGATGCGTCCCTCTGCTTCCCCGGGCCAGACGCCCCGGGCGCTGAAAACCGCCATCTAACGACTCCCCTCCAGGCGGGAACGCTCCCGCAGTCGCTGTCGAAACAGGAAGAACTCCCAGGGGGTGTGGCCCACGTGCGGGCGCCGGGCCAGGAACAGGTGGCCGATCGCCTGGGCCAGCTTCTCCGGGTCATGGCGCACGTAGTCCCCCTCCACCCGCAGGAGATCCCGCGCGACCACCTGCACCCCCAGCCGGTAGGCGGCCGGGTCGATGGCCACGGCCTCCGCGCCCTGCTGCCTGTACCTGTCCCGCAGCTGCGCGGGCACCGCCCGGGTGTTGGCCAGGCAGATGTCCACCAGGCCGTATCCGGCGTGGTCGATCAGGGCTCTGAGGTGGTGTGAGACGCTGAACCCGTCGGTCTCCCCGGGTTCGGTCATGATGTTGCACACATAGATTTTCAGCGCGGGCGACTGCCGGATCGCGTCCGCCACCCCGGGCACCAGCAAGTTCGGGATGATCGAGGTATACAGGCTGCCTGGGCCCAGCACGATCAGCTCGGCCTCCTGGATGGCCGTGAGCACGTCGTCGAGGGCCCTGACCTCTCCCGCGCCGTCGGCCCGGTCCAGGAAGACCCGGCGGATGGAGCTGCCGGCCTTGCCGATCGCCGACTCGCCGGATACCATCCGCCCGTCGGCCAGCTCCGCCCGCAGCACCACGTGGTCCAGGGTGGACGGCAGCACCCGCCCCCGCACGGCCAGCACCTCGCTGGCCGCCCTGACCGCCTGGTAGAAGTCGCCCGTGGCCTCGGTCATCGCCAGGATGAACAGGTTTCCGAAGGGGTGGCCGGCCAGCCCCTCCCCGTTGGTGAAGCGGTGTTGGAACAGCCGCTCCATCAGCGGCTCGATGTCCGCCAGGGCGATCAGGCAGTTGCGGATGTCGCCCGGCGGCAGGATGCCGAACTCGGTGCGGAGCCGGCCCGAGGAGCCGCCGTCGTCCGCCACGGTGACCACGGCCGAAAGGTTCGCGGTGTACTGCTTCATGCCGCGCAGCAGGGTGGGAATCCCCGTCCCGCCGCCCACGGCGACCACGCGCGGCCCCCGCAGCAGGAGCCGCCGCTCCAGGAACGCGTCGGCCACGCCCTCCTCCCGGGCCGTCAGGGTGGAGAGCACGGAGTTCACCAGCCGGCTGACGCCCACCCAGGTGAGCACCACCCCCAGGGCTGCAGCCGCGACGCCGGCCACAACCGGGCCCGTGTAAAGAACGGCCGCGGTGGCGGCGAGGTTCTCCACCAGCCAGGCGCCCAGAAGGCTGTACACGTTGATTCGCAGGGTCAGCGAGAGACCCACCACCACCAGGGCGACGCCGAGAACGGCGACCAGCAGCCACCGCTTGATGTGGAGCCCCGGCGCAAACCAGCGCAGCATGCGCATCACGGCTGCCCCTCCTCCGCGCGCGCGGCACGGCGGGGCATGTCGCGGTGCTCCACCGAGACCGAGTAACCCCGTTCGCGAATCCAGTCCGCCAGCCGGCGGGCCAGGCAGACGGAGCGGTGCTGCCCGCCGGTGCAGCCGATGGCGATGGTCAGCAGGCTCTTCCCCTCGGCCACGTAATGCGGCAGCAGAAAGCCGATCAGGCTGGTGAGCCGCCGGTAGAACTGCTGCGTCGTGTTCCACTTCATCACGTAGTCCTCCACCGCCGGATCCTCGCCGGTCAGCGGCTGGAGGTCTGGCACGTAATGCGGGTTGGGCAGAAAGCGCACGTCGAACAGCAGGTCGGCGTCCAGCACCGCGCCGTGCTTGAACCCGAACGAGACCACGTTCACGTGGAAGTCGGGGCTCTCCGGGTCCTGGCCGAACCGCTTGTGGAGCTCCTTGCGCAGATCGGCGGGCGTCAGGTTCGTCGTGTCGATGATGAAGGTCGCGAGGCCGCGCAGCTCCTGGAGCAGCTTCCGCTCCCGCTGGATGCCCTCAAGGAGCCGGCCCTGAACCGCCAGCGGATGGCGTCGGCGGGTCTCCTTGTAGCGGCGGACCAGCACCTCGTCGGAGGCGTCCATGAACAGGATCTGGTAGGCCACGCCGATGTCCGCGGTCTGGCGCAGGGCTCCGATGATCTCGTTGAAGAACCGGCCGCCGCGAATGTCAATTCCCAGCGCGAGCCGGCTGACCTTGCCGTCGGTCCGACCGAACAGTTCGGCCAGCTTGGGCATGAGCGACGGGGGCAGGTTGTCGACGCAGAAGAAGCCCAGATCCTCCAGATACTTCAAGGCCTGGGTCTTGCCCGCGCCCGACATCCCGGTCACGATCACCAGGCGTATGGACTGATCCACGCCCATCACCCCCCGACTTTCACCGCCAGCATTCGCCCCCGACCCGCGCTTCTCCTGTCAGGCGCGCGGCATCAGTGGATCTCGCCCCCCTGCGCGGACCAGTCCGCCCAGTCGCTGGGATGCCGCTCCTCACGCCTCTGGCGAGCCTCGCGCCCGCGCGCGCCGTGGCTGGTCCAGTCGGCCCATCCGCCATAATCTAGAAACGGACGCCGCTCCGCCAGCCAGCCCGCGAGATCGCCCCGGTCGCTGTTCACCACCTGCTCCGGGGACACGCCGGCCGCCGCGAGCAGGGCAGCCGCCGCGCCGAAGTCGCCCACCTCCTCCGGCCTGCGGGCCCCCGACGTGACGGCGAACCGCACGCCCAGGCGCGCAGCCTGCCGCAGGAAGGCAGCCGACGGACGGGGCCTCCGGGCGCATACCTCCAGGACCGCGCCCCGGTCCCGGCACGCGCGGGCCAGCTCCGCCGGGTCAACCTCCAGGTGCCCCGGTAGGGCGATGAGGTCAATGTCGTTTCGGTACACGGCCGCGACCACGGCATCGGTCAGCGCCCGGCGCAGACCGGGGCGGTACCGGGGGATCCAGCGCTGCACCGCCGGCGCCAACTGCGGCGTGGCCACCGCCAGCACCAGGTCGTGCCCGCGCCGCACGGCGCGGGGCGCACTCAGTTCGCCCTCCGGCGATGTGATGCGACAGGCGGCGCCCGACAGCACCCGCATGGTGGGCGTGCGCGGGTCGATCGCCCGGACGGACTCAAGAACCGGCTTCAGGGTCCTGGAATCGGGTGCGAACAGCGCCACGGCCTCCAGCCCGCGGGCCAGGGCTGCGCTCACCTGCGCCTCCACGCAGTCGGAGGCCTGACCGGTCCGCACCCGGGTGTGGAGATCTGCAATGATCCTCAACGCGCGTCCCTCCCTCGCAGCCGCTAGTATTCCCGGCAGGAATTGAGCATCCGATCGCCAAACCTTCCGAACAGGGAGAGTTACCGGTGGCGCTCCGCACGGGAGGTGAAAGGCCGTGGGAGGTCATCCGAGGCAGCCCATGACCGAGCGCGAGCTGCGCAGTCTCGACCTGAAGGAGTTTCTCGCGCTGGTGGAAGCCGACATCCGGGAGCTGGACCGGCGGCGGCTGCTCAGGCAGAAGCTGCCGTCGCTGCCGCTCCACCCCGTGTCATGCTGCGGCAAGCGGCTGGGCGCGTTCCCGCCCGCCGCGCGCGTGCGCTGCCCCTTCTGCGGCGCCTGGATCGCCCCCGGCACAGACGACGCGCCCCCCACCGCGAGCCCGGGCCGCGACTAGCTCGCAGCCCACCGCCCACAGCCAAGAAGGGCAGGCCAAAAAGCCTGCCCCTTTTCTTTGGCCTGCCCCTTTTTCCGCGCCTCAGCGCCACACGGAGGTCGCGGCGCCGATCAGTCCGGCATCGTTGCCCAGGGCCGCCTGTACCACCCGGACGACGCCGGCGGGGCCCGGCATCGCCTGTTCGGCGATCACTCGGCGCATGGGCTCCAGCAGAAAACCGCCGGCGTACGCGCCGCCACCGCCCACCACGATCAGGGCCGGGTTGAGCGCGCTGATCAGCATGGCCGACGCCTGCCCCAGGTACTCCCCGGCCCGCCGCAAGATTTCAGCCGCAGCGGCGTCGCCCTCCCGGGCGGCGGTGATGACCGCCCGGGCATCGACCTGGCCGCCCTGCGCGGCGGCGATGCGCGCCACGGCGGGCGAGCGGCCGGCCGCGACGGCCTCCTGACCTGCGCGCCCCATGGCCGCGGCCGAGGCGACGGTCTCGAGGCAGCCCGACAGCCCGCAGGAGCAGGGCGGCCCATCCGGCATCACCCGGATGTGGCCCAGCTCTCCGGCCCAGCCGCTTGCCCCGCTGTAGAGGCGCCCGCCCAGAATGAGGGCGCCGCCCACGCCTGTGCCCAGCGTGAAGAGGATGACATCGTCGCAGCCCCGGGCCGCGCCGCACCACTGCTCGCCCCAGGCGGCGCAGTTCGCGTCGTTCTCCAGCCGCACGGGCACCCCCAGCCGCCGGCTCAGCAGCCGACCCAGGGGCACTTCCTTCCAGCCCAGGTTGCCCGAACTGCGCACCAGGCCGCGCGCGGCATCGCAGATCCCCGGGGTGCCCACGCCCACGCCGTCCAGGTCTGAAAGCTCCCGGCCGCAGGCGTGCAGAGCGTCCATCACCGCAAGGGCGATCCGCTCCACGACCCCTTCGGGGCCCGTCTCGGCCTCCGTGGCCCGGGAGGCCCGGGCCAGAATCTCCCCGGCGCGGTTCACCACGCCGACCTTGATCGCCGTCCCACCCAGGTCGATCCCCAAAGCCAGCCCGGTGCCAGCCGGCATGGCGGTGCCTCCTTTCGCGCCGGCGCTACTGCCGGCGCTGCTCGCGCATGAGCAGCCATACGCCGAGCCCCACCGCCAGAATGCCGAAGGTGAAGCCGTTCAGCGCACGCTGCACCACCACGTAGTTCGCCTTGAAGAGCCACCTCAGCAGGTCGGTCGAGATCACGCGCCAGAGCGCGAGCGCGCCCAGCACGATCAGGGCGATGCCCGCGTGGCGCTGGCCGAACTGTTGCGGCAGGGCTCTTACGTCGAAAAAACCGCGGTCCTCCACCTCGAGGCCCTGGCTCAGCCGCAGGTGAATCTCGCGGGCGTCAAAGATGCTGAAGAAGATCGCGGCCGGAATGTACAGGCCCAGCAGACCGGGGAACGCCAGGTTGAGGATCATGCCGCCCACGAGGGTGACCAGGAAAAACTGCATGCCCCGGTTGAAAAATCCCATATAGAAATGGCCAACGCCCGGCGCGATGGAGAGCACGAAGCGCACGAACCCGCTGATCTCGCGCACGGGCTGCTGCATCCGCGCCGCCAGGCAGTGCTTGCAGAACGGCTGCCCGTTCAGGTCCACCAGGCACTCCGCGCACACCGGCCGGCCACAGTTGCTGCAGATCCCCCGAACCTCCCGTTCGGGGTGGTAGGCGCAACTCATCGGTGTCGCCTCCTACGAATCGCTATACTAAGGCCGTCAGCGCGTACCACATGCTCAGCAGCCGGTCGGAGACGGGCCCCGCCCAGGCCTCGATGGCAGCCCAGTAGGCCTGCCCCTTGGCGGTCCACACCGCCAGACGGTCGGTGGCCTGGCTCCAGAGGAAAAACCGGTTGCCCAGCGAAACTACCACAAGAGTGGCGGCGAGCGCGTAGGCGACGCTGGCGTACTGGTGAATCGACCAGTGCCCGCGCAGCCAGGGCCAGAGGAAGGCGAAAGGCCGCGGCCGTTCCGCCTCCACCCGCGCCATCACCCGCTCGGTGAAGTCGTCGGGCAGGGGCGGCGGCTCGGTCAGCACCATCCGCGCCAGTTCCGGATCGGCCAGATCGCTGAGCAGCTCCCGGCCTTCCACCAGGTAGCGGCACTCAGCGCAGCCCTCGAGGTGCGCGTCGAAGTCCGCCCGCTCTGCCCCCGTCAGCTCTTCAGCCCAGTACGCCTCCAGTCGCAGGAGCACATCGCTGCACTTCAACGCGCTCACCTCCTTCCAAGCTGGTCAGCATCCGTTTCAGGTTCGCCCTGGCCCGGTACAGGCGGGTTTCCACCGTGCGCACCGGTATCCCGAGCCTGTCGGCGATCTGCTGGTAGCTCAGATGGTAGAAGTGATAGAGCAGCACGACCTCTTTGTAGTCCGGCGAGAGCCGGTCGATCGCCGCCCGCAGGTTTCGGCGCCGTTCCTCCCGCAGGGTGAGTTCCTCCGGCCCGGCCTCGGGGCTGGGCAGGTCAGGCATCCGCTGCTCCTCCTGACCCGGCGGCGGTTCCAGCGGCACGGTGAGCGGACGGCGCTTCCGGGCCCGCAGCCAGTCGAAGGCCATGTTGAGGGTGACCCGGTGGAGCCAGGTGGTGAAGGCGGCATCGCCGCGGTAGCTCCCCAGGTTGCGGAAGACCTTGACGAAGACCTCCTGCGCCAGATCCTGCGCATCGGCGGCGTCGCCAACCACCTGATAAAGGGTGCGGTAAACACGCCCCTTGTGCCGGTTCACAAGGGCCGCGAAGGCATCCATATCCCCCTGTTGCGCCGCGAAAGCCAGAGTTTCGTCACGGGGAGACAAGATTTTCCACACACCTCTCAGGGGTTCTCGCGCGTTAGACGCACCAAACGCGTGCGTTCCCTTCAACAAGTTTTCATTCTCAATTCATCTGGTAAGCGGAGGATAGACGCGTGACCACAAGACAACAGGTGGCCCTGGTCCGGGTTCTCGCCTTTTACCTGACGGCGCTCGTCCTGCTGCTGTTCGCAGGCGGTGCGCTCCAGTACTCGCTCGGCCTCACAGGGGTGGTCCTCTCCCAGCTCCTCATCTTCGTCGCCCTGCCGATCGTCTTCACCCTCGCGGTGGAAAAGCGGCCTCTCCGCCCCTTCCTCCGCCTGCGCATGCTCTCGCCTGGGGGCTTCGGCCGGGCGGTGCTGCTGGGCGTGGTCGGCTGGCTGGCCGCCCAGCTGATGGGCGCCGTGCTGGTGCTGCTGGTGCAGCGCCTGGGCGGCGAGATGCCCCAGACCTACCAGATCCTCCTGGACGCCGGCTCCTGGCTTGCGCTGCTGGTCGGGGCCCTGGTGCCGGCCATCTGCGAGGAGCTCTCCTTCCGGGGATACGTGCTCGGCGCCCTGCGCACCCTGGGCCCCACCGCCGCGGTCGTCCTGACCGGCCTGCTTTTCGGCGCGCTCCATCTCAGCATCGTCCGGCTGATCCCCCTGACCCTGCTGGGCATGCTGTGGGCCCTGGCGGTGCAGCGCTCGGGCTCGATCCTGCCCGGCATGATCATGCACCTGATCAACAACGGCATCGCCCTGCTTCTGACATTCTTCGTGCAGGACCAGGCAACTCCTGCCGAACTGCAGGGGCTTGAGATGCTTCCCGATACGGCCGTCTGGACGTCGATGGTCATGCTGACCCTCATGGCGGCGGGGCTCTCGGCCGTCGCCTACTTCCTGGCCGCCGGGTTCAGCCCCCGCCACCTGGCCCGCCCTGCGGAGTTCGAGGTGGAGCTGGACTGGCAGGCCGAGGGACAGACGGAGCAGGGGCCCCACCTGGAGGACCTGGCCTTCGAGGGCGACGCCGAACTGCAGCGGCTCGCCGGCGAACTGGCCGTCCTGCGCCTGCGCCGGCGCCGTCTGCTGAGCGCAGCCTCGTGGCTCACGGGCGGGCTGACCCTGGGCATCTACCTGTGGGCAGCCATGCAGGAGCTGGCCATGGTGTTCGGCTGACTCAGGGCAGCCGGGCGACGGCGGTGGTGCCGTCGAACCGCAGCGCATCGCGCGCCATGATCCGGGCGGGGGGCGGCAGCTGGTCCGGCGCCACCCATGCGTACGCCTCGTGTTCGTGGGAGAGCCGGATCGGCTGCCCCTCCAGCCGGCAGCGAAACACCCCGACGTAGGCGGCCGACCGTTCCACGTAGTACATACCCGTCAGGGCTTCCACCACAACATCCACACCCAGCTCTTCCCGGCACTCACGGCGGACGCCCTCGTCCAGGTGCTCGCCGGCCCCCAGCCCGCCGCCGGGCAGCATCCACACGTCTGCGTAGCGCGACCGCAGCACCAGCACGCGCCCGGCATCGTCCGGGATCACCGCGTGGGCGGCCACCTTGCGGGGATTCAGCTTCAGGAAGAGGTCGTAACCGACCGCGAGCGCAGTGCGCAAAGCCGCTGCCAATCTCATGCAGGCCCCTCCACCATGCTCTTGTACCCATCATACACCGAAAGGCGCCCCTCCGCTTCCCCCGGCTTATGTCATCACCCGCCCGCGGGGCATAGCATGGGAGTGGAGGTGTGCAGCATGCCTTATCGGCTGATGCGTGCAGTCGAGCCCATCGTTGCCCACGGACTGCGGGAGCTGCGGATGGAAGGTGCGAACCGTGAACATACGCTGCGCGAGGTCGCGCTGATGGGCGCCCTGGTGGGCATGGGGATGCCCGCCTCGCAGGCCATCCGGCTCGTGGAAGCCATGGAGCCGCAACTGCTGGGCATGCCGCGGGGCGAGGCCCGCGAGCCGGAGCACGCCGGTTACGGCGGCTACCCGGGCCAGGGCGGCTGGGGAAAGGGCTTCCCGGGGATGGGCTTTCCCGGAATGGGCTTCCCGGGCATGGGTTACCCCGGCATGGGCTATCCCGGAATGGGCTATCCCGGAATGGGCGGCTGGGGAAAGGACGGTTTCGGCAAGGGCATGATGATGGGGCCGTGGGGCAAGATGCCGGGCGGTGCGCCCATGGGCTGGCCGCAGGACGGCCAGGATTATATGCAGGGCACGCAGCCCCAGCAGTGAGTCCCGGCCCCATTGAGGGGGGTTCGCCGCGGCACGGGCCGCAGCGAACCCCCCCAGTTTTTCCCTTAGTCCGGCCTATTCGACGGAGATCGAGCCCAGCCCGGTGCGCACGCGGATATCGACCTTCTGCTCGGCCTGGTCGTAGCCCTCGCTGTGGGCGATGACGTGCTTGTAGCCGAGGTTCCGCTCATCCAGTTCGTACACCATGTCGGAGCGGCTCACCGAGACGCTGCCCATTCCGGTGTGCGCGTCGATGAAGACGCCCACCGCCCGGCTCAGCCGTCCGGTGTCGATGGCGGCCGAGCCGTTGCCGGTCTTCAGCTGCATCCGCTCGGAGCGGCGGCCCATGGGGATCGCCCGCAGCGAGCCGTTGCCCGTGGTGGCCTCCAGGTCGGCCACGTCGCCGTCCACCTCCACCGAGCCGTTGCCCGACTTCAGGTAGAGGCGGTCGGCCGTCACGCCGAGCACGGTGATGCGGCCGTTGCCGCTCTTCGCGCTGCCCTCGGAGAGCGCGATCCCCTCGAGCCGGATGTGCCCGTTGCCCGTGCGCGTGTCCACGTGATAGGTATGCTCCCTGGGCAGGAACAGCGTGACGTGCACACCGACGTCCGTCCAGTCGAAGCGCCGGTCGGTCTCCAGGTGAAAGCCCGTCTCCGTGGCCGTCACCCGGTAGGCCTCCTCCGCCCGCCGACGGGCATCGTCCTCGCTGGCCCCCCGGGCCTTCACGAGGATCTGCGCCTTGTACCCCGGTTCGTCCCAGCCCCTCAGCTCCACGTGGCCGTTGCCGCTGAAGATCTTCAGCGGCACCCGGTCCGCAGTGAAGACCCCGCTGATCTCGGTGGGAAACTCGTACCGCTGCCCTTTGAAGTCGGTGAGCGCCCCCGTCACCCGCTCCACGACCTCCTCGAACAGGCTGGAGAGGCCGGAGGCCAGCGTCGCGGATGTCCCGCTGCGCCGGGACCGGGGCGGCGGGGAGGTTTCGGCGAAGGACTCCTCCTCCCGCTGTCCCTCCAGGGCCCGAAGCAGTTCCGCGCCCTCGGCGGCGGTAATCTTCTTATCTGCCACCATCTGCAGGATGAGCAGGCGTTCCTCCTGGGACATTCAATCAACCCTCCTCGTCTTCTCTTCCCTCTGGTCACTGAGCTTCACGGTCACCCTGGCTGTCCTGCCCCTGGCCATGTCCAGCGAGTCGGCCAGGCGGCGAATCTGCCGGTAGGGCTCCCGCCGCTCCTGCTGCGCCAGCTTCTCCTCCACGGTCCGCACGGCCTCGTCGAGCGCGCGGTCGGCCTCCTCCAGGGACTGCCGCACCAGTTCACTCAGCCGCGCCCCCAGGTCGGCCCGCTCCGCCCGGGGGGCTGCCGTTCCGGCCGGGTCCGCCTGCGGTTCTCCGGCAGGGGCAGCGGTCTCCTCCAGGGCCCGGAGCAGGATGTCGGCCTCCTCGACCGAGATCTTGCCGCCGGCCAGCATCTGCAGGATCATCAGCCGTTCTTCGTTCACCGCTGCCACCCCCTCACAGGCTCTTCAGCGCCGCCACCGCTTCCTCGGCGGTGATCTCGCCGCGGTTCAGCCGGTCGAGCAGTTCCTTGCGCCGGGCCTGCTTCGCCCTGGCCTCCTCCTCCTCCGCCGCGCTGCGGTCCACCCGGTAGCCCAGGGCCTCCAGCACCGCGTCGAGCCGGGCGCGCACCGTCGGGTACGACATGGAGAGCTCCCGTTCGACCTCCTTGATGTTCCCCCGGGCCCGCAGGAAGGTGATCACGAACTCCTGCTGCTCCGGCGTGAGCCGGGCGAACGGCGTCGCGTCGAACCGGCCCTCCAGCTTCGTGGCACAGTGGCCGCACTCCAGGCGCGTCACGGTCAGTTCCCCGCTGCAGACCGGGCACTGACTGGGCATTCGCCAGTTCCTCAACCCCATCACCTCACCCTTTCGTCAGTGCGATCCCAAAGTTAAAGCTGACCCTTAACTTTCCTAAAGCACCACCTTTACGTTGATGATATCCGCGAACCCTCATTCGTGTCAAGGCTCTTTATCAATGTTTTTGAGGGTCGTGTTTAACATTCGTGAAGGGCGACCTCAACAAGCCGGTACATACCTGTGCAGAATTCCGGGTCGTCCAAAGGATATGAGAGCTGGACGACGCAGAAAGGGAGGCGGTCAGGCTGCGGCGCGCACACGGGGCGATCCTCCTGCTGATCTGGGCTGTGCTGCTCCTGGGCGGCGCCTTCCGGCCGGCGGGCGCTGCACCGGAGGGGCCGCCGCGCCCCGCCGTCGGCCACCGGGCCCCGGCGCTGGAGCTGGCGGACCTCAGCGGCCGGCCGGTCAGCCTGGCCGACTATCAGGGCCGGGCGGTCTTCCTCAACTTCTGGGCCTCCTGGTGCGGGCCGTGCCGCGCCGAAATGCCGGAGATCGAGCGGCTCGCGGCGTCGCTCCCACCCGGAACCGCCCTCCTCACGGTCAACCTCACGGCCCGGGAGGCCAGCCCTTCGGCGCCGCTGGCCTACCTGGCCGAGCACGGGTACAGCTTCCCCGTCCTGCTGGACCCCGCAGACGAGGCCGGCGCCCGCTTCCAGGTGGCCTCCATGCCCACGAGCCTGTTCATCAGTCCTGAGGGCGTGATCACCGCCCGCGTGGCGGGGCCGCTGTCCTACCGGGCGATGCAGGAGTACCTGGCGGCAGCGGCTGCAAACCCGGCTGCCCCCCAGACCGGGCGCGGCCTGGGCAGCCTGCTGCCCGAGGCGGTCAGCCTCGGCCCGGCCGTCCTGCCCACGCGGGCGGTGTTCTGGCTGGCCGGCCTCCTGCTGGCCTACGTGCTGGCGGGACGCGCGGGGCCCGTGCCCGCAGTCGCGGAGTCCGCCCGCGACTTGGTGCTCAACCTGGCCGTCGGCGGCGCCTTCGGCGCGAAGCTGCTCTACGTGCTGCTGGATCCCGGCGCCTACGTGCGCAGCCCCGCGCTCCTGCTCACCTTCCCCTACGGCGCCCTGGCGCTGCCGGGCGCCCTGGCCGGCGGCCTGGCGCTGGGCCTCTGGGGGCTGCGCCGTGTGCCGGACCGGCTGCAGGTGTGGGATCGCACCCTGCCCGCTCTGCTGCTCGGCGTCGGGGTCGCCGCCCTGGGCTCGCCCGCGCCGTCCGAGTGGGCCCTGGGGCCGGCCCTCCTGGCTGCGGGGCTGCTGAGCCTCCTCGCCCAGACCCGTTCCGCCCCTGCTGCGGGGCAGGGGACGGTCACCGCCCTGCTGCTGGGCGCCCTCGCCGTGGCCCTTGCCGACCTGGCCCGCCCGTCGGGCGCGCCGGCCGGCGTGACCGCGGTGCAGCTGGCCGCCGCGCTGGCGGCCACGCTGGCCTGGCTCTGGTGGCGGCGGCGGGAGAAGGTCCCATAAAGCCGGAAAGAAGGGGAGCGTTCCCCTTCTTTCTTCATCTCATGGCTCCTGTTGTCAGGGCAGGACCACGAACTCGTAACCCTCGGCCCGGAGCGCCTCGATGATCAGCGGCACGGCCTCGGCGGTGTGCTTCATGGTGTCGTGCGCCAGGATGACCGAGCCCGGGTGGAGCTGATCCAGCACGTCGGCGACCACCTGGTTCGGGTCCTTATACCCGTCCACGACGCCCTCCCAGTCGAGCGAGCCGTTGCTCCAGTTGATCAGCTCCAGCCCCAGTTCGTCCAGGGTGGCGAGCAGCGTGCCGTTGTAGGCGCCGAAGGGCGGGCGGAAATACCTCGGCCGCTCGCCGGTCACCTCGGTGATCAGGTCGATCAGCGGCTGGATCTCTTCGATCTGCTCCTCGCGGCTCAGCTCGGTCATGTTGGGGTGGGTCATGGTGTGGATGCCGAGCAGGTGCCCTTCCTCGTGGATGCGCTTCAACAGCTCGGGGTGCTCCGCGGCGCCGTAGCCGGTGATGAAGAACACCGCCTTCACGCCGGCCTCCTTCAGCCGGTCCAGCACCTCGGGCGTGTAGTTCGAGGGGCCGTCGTCAAAGGTGAGCATGGCCACTTTCTGCTGGACCGACGGGTCGCTGGGCACCAGCGGGTAGCCGATGCCGCTCGGCTTCCAGGTGACCGCAGGCAGCCCGGGATCGGTCGGGTGGTCGCCGGCCGCACCGCCGGGCTCGGCATCGGTCGGGTCGGCCGGGTCGGGCCAGGCGGCCGGATCAGCCGGATCGGCAGGGTCCTCCGGGTCTGCGGGATCCGCCTCTCCGCCGGGCTCCTCGGCCCCGGAGCCGGGGTCCGGCTGCGGATCGTCTGCCGGATCCGTGGAGGCAGGCGGCGTTGAACCGGGCGGGGTCTGGTTTGAGGCGGCGCCGCCGCAGCCGGCCAGCAGGACGGAGACAAACAGTGCCATGGCAACCCAGCGCTTATTCATCGTCATTCATACCCTTTCATCAGTAGAGTGTAGCAGTAGCGAATGCGGCGCCGCTCAGCGCATCGGGCCGCCCAGGGCCTCCTTCACCCGCTCCGCCAGCTCCCGGTTCAGGCCCGGAACCTGCGCCACCTCCTCCACCGTGGCCTCCCGGATGGCCTTCAGCGAGCCGAAATGCTGGAGAAGGGCCTTCTTTCGCTTGGGCCCGATGCCCGGCACCTCGTCGAGCCGGCTCTGCGTGCTCGCCCGTCGGTGAAGCTTGCGGTGATAGGTGATGGCGAAGCGGTGCGCCTCGTCCCGGAGACGCTGCAGCAGGAAGAGCGCCTGCGAACCCCGGGGCAGTTCGATCCAGCCCGGGCGGTCCTCCGCGCAGAGCCGCTCCTCCGCCTCGGCCAGACCGAAGGTGGGAATGTGGTCGACGCCCAGATCGCGCATCACAGCCCGGACGTAGGAGAGCTGGCCCTTGCCGCCGTCAATGATCAGCAGATCGGGAAAGTCGGCGAACTTGCCGCCGTACGCCGACCCGCCCTCAGCCACCCGACTCTCCTCCAGGTCCCTCACGCGCCCCTCGACCTGCGCGGCCCGCTCGGCGAGCCCCCGGCGGAAGCGGCGCGTGACGGCCTCGGCCATGTTGGCGAAGTCGTTGTTCTGGTCGACCTTCATCTTGAACCGCCGGTAGTCCGCCTTCTTGGGCTTGCCGCCCTCGAAGACCACCATGGCGGCCACAACCTGGGAGCCCTGCACGTGCGACACGTCGAAGCACTCGATGCGGTGGGGCAGCCGCGGCAGGTCCAGGGCCTCCTGCAGCTCGTGCAGCGCGCCCTCGGTCGCGGCCAGCTCCAGCTCACGCTGCTGTTTGCGCTCGGCCATGGCCTCCTGCGCGTTCTGCTCCACCATCTCCACCAGCCCGCGCTTTTCACCCCGCTTCGGGCGGCGCAGCACCACCCGCGAGCCCCGTTTGGCCGAGAGCCACTCCGTGATCACGTCGGCCTCCGGAATCTCCTCGCTGACCAGAATCTCCTTCGGCACGAAGTCCGTCTGGCTGTAATGCTGCTGGATGAAGGCGGCGAGGATCTCGCCTCCCGTCATCTCATCGGCTCCCGACATGATGAACTGATCGCGCCCCACCAGCTTCCCCTGCCGGACGAAGAAGACCTGCACGCCGGCCTCGTCGTACAGCCGTGCATAGGCGATGGCGTCCAGGTCCACCATGGTGTGCGCGATGATCTTCTGCTTCTCGGTCACCTTCTCGATGGCCCTGATCTGGTCGCGCAACTCGGCGGCCCGCTCGAACTCCAGCCGCTCCGCCGCCTGCTCCATGCGGGCGTGAAGGCGGGCCACCACGTCCTGCGTGCGGCCCTCCAGGAAGGCCTGCAGGTCGCGCACCGCCTCGGCATACGCCTCGTGGCGGTCGAAGTCAGGCAGGCACGGGGCCAGGCAGCGGCCGATGTGGTACTGCAGGCACCCCCGCGGATACCGGGCGGGGTCACTGCAGGTGCGCAGCGGAAACAGCCGGCGGGCCAGCTTCATCGTCTCCCACATGGCCTGGCTGCTGGTGTAGGGGCCGAAGTAGCGGGAGCCGTCCTTCTTCATCGAGCGGGCCACCACCAGCCGCGGCCACTCTTCGGTCAGGGTCAGGCGCAGATAGGGGTAGTGCTTGTCATCCCGCAGGCGGATGTTGTACTTGGGCTTGTGCTTCTTAATCAGGTTAGACTCCAGAACCAGCGCCTCAGTTTCCGTATCCGTCACGATGTGCTCGATCTCCACAATCTGGCTGACCATCACGAGCACCTTGGCCGTCAGGTTGCGGGACGACTGGAAATACTGGCGCACACGGTTCTTCAGGTTCCGTGCCTTTCCCACATAGATGATGCGGCCGGAGGCATCCTTGAACAGGTAGCAGCCCGGCCGGTCCGGCAGCAGCTTGATCTGCTCCTCCAGGCCCAAGCGCACTCACCTCCCCTGTCCCTATAGTTTAGCATCCGCCGCCACAGAAAAGGCCCCGCCGGAGCGGGGCGACCGGATCCAACTCAGCGCAGGAGCGTGATCTCCTGCGACGACCAGCGCAGGTCGGTCACAGCCGGCCGGCCGGCCTCTGACCGTGCCACCGGGACCACCACGGCGACCCAGGTGCGGTCGATGTCCGCCCAGCGCCCCGGCGAGAGGGCCACCTGGCGCACAGCGGGCCGGGCCGGCGCGATCACGAACCAGAGGGCGCCCACCGCGAGGGCAGCGACCACCACCTGGCGGAGGCCGAAGGCGCGACGGCGGGCCGCACGCGCTGTCCGCCCCAGCCGGTCACGATCCAGTTCCCGCTCGATGCGCTCCCACAAATCCGGCGGCGGCACCACACGCGCCGCCTCCGAACGCAAGACATCCCGAATCGTCCGTTCGTTGACGCGCATGGTCTCACTCCTCGCAGGGCACAAGCGACGTCTTCGACAGGCGGTGGTAGGACAGGGCGATCAGGTCCGGCCTGCCCATCTGGCGCGCCATCTGGTGGCGCAGCAGTTCCCGCGCCCGGTGCAGCCGCGACTTCACCGTACCGGGCGGGCAGCCGATCACGGCCGCGATCTCGGTATCGGAGAACTCGTGAAAGTACTTCAGAACGATCACAGACCGGTGGACGGGGTCCAAGCGGCCGATCGCGACATGCAGAAGGTGGCGCTCCTCACTGTCGAGCACGGCCTCTTCCGGCTGCCAGGCGCGCTCGACCCGGTCGCGCTGATGCTCCTGGCTCGCGCCCGGCGCAGGGTCCAGCTCTTCCTTGATCTTGCGCCGGCGCAGAAGGGTGATCGCCTCGTTCACGGCGACTCGGTAGAGCCAGGACTTGAAGCTCGACCGAAACTGAAACTTGGCGATGGAGCGGAAGACCTTCAGGAAGGTCTCCTGCACCACGTCCTGCGCCAGGGTCGAGTCCCGCACCACCAGGTAGGCGAAGCGAAACACATCGTCGCGGTAGAAGGTGAACAGCTCCTCGAACGCCTCTCGATCTCCCGTCTGGCAACGCTCAATCAAATCCAGTTCCGCGTCAAGCACGGGCTCCAACTCAGCGATGGCCGCTCACCTCCCCGTCACGTACACATATAACTTACTATACCACGATACTTCCTATGTCCGAAAGGCCCCGGCGCGGAAAGAGGTTGTTCCTAGTTCTCCGCGCCAGAGCCTTTTTCCTGCTAGTGCTGCAGTTCGTAACGCCCGTCCACCCACTCGAAGAAGTAGACACGCGCCGCCTGGTTCTCCCCCGTGGCCGGATCGAAGCTGATCCGCGTCGACCAGCCCTTCAGCCCCCGGGTCGCCCGCACCCGCTCGGCCAGCTCGGCCCGGTCCGGCACCTGGCCCGGATGCGCCTCGCCGTAGCTCACCAGCGCTTCCAGAATGACCCGTGCCGCATCGTACCCGAACATGCCGTAGCCGCGCGTCGGCTTGCCCAGAATGGCCTCGAAGTGGCGCATGAACCGGGCGTCGTTCCCCTGGGTGAAGTGGGCGAAGTAGATGTCCCGCCAGCCGGAGCCTTCCGTCCTCTCGAACGCGGGGTTGTAGAGTTCGACGCCGCCGATGACGGGCAGGTCAACGCCCGCCTGGCGCAGGGCCGTTACCGCCTGGTAGCCGGTCTGGCTGTTGCCGGCGTAGAAGAGCGCGTCGGGCGCGTACGCCCTCACGGCTGCCGCCAGGGCGGAACCGTTCACCTGACCGGACACGACGACGCGGCCCGCGACCGGAAGGCCCATGATCTCCGCCGCGGTGGTGAACGAGGCCGCCCGCCGCTCGGCCTCCTCGCTGCCGTCAAGCAGCAGCAGGATGGCGCCGACATTCAGCCTGGCCCTGGCAAAGGCCGCCGCGGCCGAATCGAGCCGGGCCTGGTGCGCCACCAGCCGGTTGACGTGCGGCCAGCCGGCCTGCAGCAGGTCCTCCGCACGGGCCGTGGGCGCGACCAGCACGAGCCCGCTCTCGCTCAGCGCCTCCGCCAGCGCCCGGGTGGCCTCGCTGGTGAAGCTGCCCACCACCCCGATCACGCCCGGATCGTACGCCAGGCTCCGGGCATGTTCGGCGGCCACCTCAGGCTGCCCCTGGTCGTCGTACCGGGCCAGCGACACCTGGTAGCCGGCCTTCAGCAGGTCGGCCTCCATGTCCCGCAGCGCCAGTTCGACGCCGCTGGCCAGGTCGATGCCCCAGGCGCCGTGGGCGCCTGACAGCGGGGCCACCGCCGCCAGGACCACCGGCGTCGCGTCGCCCGCGGGCACCTCGCCGCACCCGGAAGGCAGCGGCTGCTGCGCCCACTGGGCGATGAGCCGGGCGACCTCGCCGGCGATGGGAATCGCGTAACCCAGGCCGTTATCGGACCCGGCGGTGACGATCCCGACCACCTCGCCGGTCGCGGGATCCAGCAGCGGGCCGCCGCTGGAGCCGTGCGTCACCTCGGCCCCCCGGAAGACCACCAGATCGGCGTAGTAGCGCCCCTCGATGCGACGGGCGTGGCCCGTCTCGACGACCTCCGCCGGCAGCACGGACTTGCTCGGGCTGCCCTTCGTGCGCCCCCAGGCGTAGACCGGCTCGCCGGCCTTCACACTCCGGTCGGAAAGCGAAAGGACATCGGGCCACCTGGCCATGGTCGGCACCGTGATCAGGGCGACGTCGCGGTTGCGGTCGGACCCCGCCACGCTGCCCTGGTGCGTGGTGCCGTTGTCGTCGATGACGGTCACGCACTCCCGGTGCCCCTCGACCACGTGCGCGTTGGTCACGATGTGGCCCCCGGTGTCGATGATGAATCCGGTGCCCACGCGGCTGCCCTGCTCGCCGCGCACGTGAATCGTCACGGTGGAGCGCAGGTAGCGCTCCAGCGGGGCCGACGGCTGCTCGCCCTGCGGCTGCTCCGGCTCGGGCCCGCCGGGCGTGCGGTTCGGGTCGGCCGGCTCGGCCGGCGCCGCCTCCTGCGGGTTCCAGGGCCACCGGCCCGCGTGCACGCGGAAGCCGCCCAGCACCCCGGTACCGAAGAATGCGATCAGCACCGCCGCAAAGACCCACACCGCCACCCGGCCGGCGGTCCGGCCGCGCCGCCGCGCGGGCGCGCCGGCCGCCGCCTTCAGCGGCGTGCCGCAGCTGTCGCAGTAGTTGGCGGACGACGAGACGGCCGCTCCGCAGTACGGGCACCTGCTGGAGTTCTTCACCAGTCCTCTCTCCTGTCTGCCGCTGGGCGCGGCCCCTCAATCAGTTCGAGCCGAAGGCCGGCCCCACCTGCCGCTCAGTCGGTTCCCGCTGCGGCCTCCAGCGGCGCGCCGGCCCGCTGCCGCGCCATGTGCCGCTTCAGGAAGATGCCGGTGTAACTGTCGGGGTTCTCGCACACGGCCTCCGGGGTGCCCTCGGCCACCACGCGGCCGCCGCGTTCGCCCCCCTCCGGACCCAGGTCGATGATCCAGTCCGCCTGCTTCACCACGTCCAGGTTGTGCTCGATGATCAGCACCGTGTTGCCGGCATCCACCAGCCGCTGCAGCACTTCCAGCAGCCGGTGCACGTCGGCGGTGTGCAGGCCGGTGGTGGGCTCGTCCAGGATGTAGATCGTGCGGCCGGTCGCGCGCCGGGAAAGCTCGGTGGCCAGCTTCACCCGCTGGGCCTCGCCGCCGGAAAGGGTGGTGGCCGGCTGGCCCAGCCTGATGTAGCCGAGCCCCACGTCCTGCAGGGTCTGCATCTTCCGGTAGATGCGGGGCAGCGGCCGGAAGAACTCCACCGCCTCGTCGACCGTCATGTTCAGGATGTCGGCGATGGTCTTCCCCTTGTAGCGCACCTCCAGCGTCTCCCGGTTGTACCGCGCGCCCTTGCAGACCTCGCAGGGCACGTAGACATCGGGCAGGAAGTGCATCTCGATCTTGATGATGCCGTCGCCCTTGCAGGCCTCGCAGCGGCCGCCCCGTACGTTGAAGGAGAAGCGGCCCGGCTTGTAGCCCCGCATCTTCGCCTCCGGGGTCTGCGCCATCAGCTCGCGAATCAGGTCGAAGACCCCGGTGTAGGTGGCCGGGTTCGACCGGGGCGTGCGGCCGATGGGCGACTGGTCGATCTCAATCACCTTGTCCAGGTGCTCCAGCCCTTCCACCGCCCGGTGCCTGCCGGGCCTGGTGCGGGCGCGGTTCAGGTCGGCCGCCAGCCGCTTGTAGAGGATCTCGTTGACCAGGGTCGACTTGCCGGAACCCGACACGCCGGTCACCACGGTGAGGGTGCCCAGGGGGATCCGCACGGTGATGTCCTTCAGGTTGTTCTCCGCGGCCCCGTGCACGACCAGCCACTTGTCGTTGGGCTTTCGCCGCTCCGCCGGAATCGGGATCTGCCGCCGGCCGGAGAGGTAGGCGCCGGTGAGCGACTCGGGGGTGTTCAGAATGCGCTCCACCGGGCCCGAGGCGACGATGCGGCCGCCGCCCTCGCCCGCGGCCGGCCCGATGTCGACGACCCAGTCGGCCGCCAGGATCGTGTCCTCGTCGTGCTCGACGACGATCAGGGTATTGCCCAGATCCCGCAGGTGTTTCAGCGTCTCAATCAGCCGCGCGTTGTCCCGCTGGTGAAGGCCGATGGAGGGTTCGTCCAGGATGTAGAGCACGCCGACCAGGTGCGAGCCGATCTGCGTGGCCAGCCGGATCCGCTGCGCCTCGCCGCCCGACAGGGTCCCCGCCGGCCGGTCGAGGGTCAGGTAGTCCAGACCGACGTTGATCAGGAAGCCCAGCCGCGCGTCGATCTCCTTCAGGATCTGCGCGCCGATGGCCCGCTCCTTCTCTGTCAGGGCCAGGCGGCCCAGGAAGTCGCGCATCGCGGCCACGTCCATGGCCGTCATCTCGGAGATGGAGAGCCCGCCCACCTTCACGGCCAGCGACTCCGGCTTCAGCCGCGCGCCGCCGCAGGCCGGGCAGGGCCGGCTGGTCATGTACTGGCCCAGGTGCTCCCGGATCGCCTCGCTGGAGGTCTCCCGGTGCATCCGCTCCAGCTGCCGGATCGCGCCCTCGAACGTCACCTCATACCACTTGCGCTGCCCGTACATGTTCTCGTACTCGAAGCGGACCTTCTCCTCGGGCCAGCCGTAGAGCAGTACCTCCTGGAACCGGGGATCCTGCTGGTTCAGGGGCACATCCTTCCGGATGCCCAGCTGCCGGCAGAGCGCGTCCAGCTGGTGGAGGAACCACTGCTGGCTGGATGTCGCCCAGGGGATGAGCGCGCCTTCATCGAGGGACAGCGACGGGTCGAGGATGAGCTCCGGGTCGAACTCCGTCTGGAAGCCCAGACCCGTGCAGACCGGGCAGGCGCCGAAGGGCGAGTTGAAGGAGAAGCTGCGGGGCTGCGGCTCGTCGATGGAGACGCCGCAGTCGGGGCAGGCGAAATTCTGGCTGAACAGCAGTTCCTCGCCGCCGACCACGTCGATCGTGACGATGCCGCCGGTCAGTCCCGCGGCCGTCTCCAGCGAGTCGGCCAGCCGGCGCGGGATGTCCGGCCGGATCACCAGCCGGTCCACCACCACCTCGATGGTGTGCTTGCGGTTCTTCTCGAGCTTCGGCGCCTCGTCGGCGACGTCCATCACCTGGCCGTCGACCCGCATGCGCACGTAGCCCCCGCGCCGGATCTGCTCGAACACCTTCTGGTGCTCGCCCTTGCGGCCCCGCACCAGCGGCGCCAGCACCTGGATGCGGGTTCCCTCATCCATCTGCATCAGCGTGTCGACCATCTGGTCCACCGTCTGCTGGGCGATGGGCTGGCCGCACTTGGGGCAGTGCGGCCGGCCGATGCGGGCGTAGAGCAGCCGCAGGTAGTCGTAGATCTCGGTCACCGTGCCCACGGTGGACCGCGGGTTGCGGGAGGTCGTCTTCTGGTCGATGGAAATGGCCGGCGAGAGCCCCTCGATGGAATCCACGTCGGGCTTGTCCATCTGGCCCAGGAACTGGCGCGCGTAGGCAGACAGCGACTCCACGTAGCGCCGCTGGCCCTCCGCGTAGATGGTATCGAACGCGAGGGACGACTTTCCGGACCCTGAGACGCCGGTGAACACAATCAGCTTGTCCCGGGGAATCTCCAGGTCGATGTTCTTCAGGTTGTGCTGACGTGCACCCCTGATCACGAGCCGGTCCTTTGACACAACCAAACGCCCCCCACAGCAGTCTCAACATTAGATCTTACCACAGCAGGCGCGCGTGTGGCGCCAGGTAAATCATACCCCGCCGAACGCCTGTTTGCAACACCGCGTATGTTCGGTTCTGTGCTATAATATAAGGGTTAGCGTCCGGGCGGGAGGATTTGCGTCCCCGGACGCGGCCAGACTAATGGAAGGGGGCGAGACGTGTGGTGCCCCATGGAGGTATGGATACGGCAGACGCGAATCTGATCGAAGTGATTGACAGCCGGGGGCGCACCCTCACCCCCTGCAGGCGCAAGGTGGCCGACCGGGAGGTCAGGCTGGGCCGGGCCAAGTGGATCGGCCGCAGCCGCATCCGGCTGCGCTTCGACCCCTTCGCCTACCGGTACATCCGGCTGAAGGTGCTGGCCCGCGACCGCTACACCTGCTACTGGTGCGGGCGGCCGGGCTTCACGATGGACCACGTCATCCCCTGGTCCAGGGGCGGGCGCACGACCATGGCCAACTGCATCTGCGCCTGCGAGGAGTGCAACGGCCGGCGGGGCGACATGGACGCTGCGGAGTTCGCCCGCCAGATGGGCCGCCCGGCGCCCGTTCCCGAGCTGATCCTGTCGGGCCGCCACCTGTCCGCCGGCGCCGCCGCGCTGGCCGACCCGGAGCCGGTGCCCGCCGACCAGTCGGGCCCGGCTGCGCGTTTCCGGTACGCCCGCCTGGTGCGGCTGCTCCAGGCGGAGCCCGTCAGCCGGAAGTCGCTCTACTGAAGTGGCTCCACGGATCTTCTCCTCTAATATTGCACACAGGCCGGGCTGCCAGCCCGGCCTGCATTTCTGTGCTGTGGACGCTCAGCCCCAGTCCTCGGCCCACTGCTGGACGGCGGCCAGGATGGGCTCCATCGCCTGCCCCTTCGGCGTGAGGGAGTAAACCACCCGAACGGGCACCTCGGGAAAGACCTCCCGGGTGACGAGCCCCTCCGATTCCAGCTCCTTCAGCCGTTCGGAGAGCAGCCGCCCGCTCACGGGAATCGCCGACTCAATCTCGGAAAACCGCTTCGGGCCGCTCAGCAGCGTCCACAGAATCAGGCCCGTCCAGCGCTTCCCCAGCAGGTGAATGGCGCGCTCGAACTTCGGGCAGAGCTGGAAATCAGCCATGGCTCATCACCTCCTCGTTCGTATTATAACAGAAGGAGTTCCCTTGACAACAGCAACTACCCTTCATATACTTAGTTACAAATCGTAACCAGGCTAACCGAAATCGAAAAAAGGAGGGCTGTCCATGCAGCCTGCGATCTTCGCTGCACACGGCTCGCCGATGCTGGCCCTGGAAGAGAACGAGTACACCCGCGCCCTCCGGGCGCTGGGCGAGCAATACAGCCCGCGCGCCATCGTGGTGTTCACCGCACACTGGGAGACCGACCCGCAGATGATCAGCGACGTGGCCTACTATGGCACCATCCACGACTTCGGCGGCTTCCCGCCGGAGCTGTACCGCATGCAGTACCCGGCGCAGGGCGACGCCGCCACGGCCGCGCGCATCGCCGACCTCCTGAAGGAAGCGGGCGTTCCCTTCGACGTGGACCGGCATCGGGGCCTCGACCACGGGGCGTGGGTGCCCCTGAAGCTGATCTACCCCGAGGCCACCGTGCCGGTCGTGCAGATGTCGGTGAACCCCTGGGCGCCGCCGGCGGAGCAGTACCGCATCGGCCAGGCCCTGGCCCCGCTGCGCCGCGAAGGGGTCATGATCCTCGCCAGCGGCGGCACCATCCACAACTTCCGCACGATTCGCTGGGACGATCCGCCGGAGGCGGACGCCTGGGCCGTCGCCTTCGACGACTGGCTCCTGGAGCGCATCGCCGCGTGGGACCTGCCGGCGCTCTTCGACTACGAACAGCAAGCCCCCGGCGCCCGTCTCGCGGTGCCGCCGGGGGGCAACGAACACTTCATACCGCTCTTCTACGCACTCGGGGCGGCCGACGACCAGCGCACCGTGCGGGAGCTGCACCGCAGCTACCGCTACGGCAACCTCAGCCACGCCCTCTGGCAGTTCGGGGGCTGATTCCTATGGCGCCAGCCTGATCCACGGGTTCCCCGGCGTCGGATCGACGGTGAACAGCCGGGGGGCCCGGGGCGTGCCGGCGCTGATGTACGGGATGCCCTCCACCCGGGTCACAGCCGGGGTGACGCCGTCGGCGCTCAGGTAGGCGGTCGCCTTCCCGGACCGCTCCTCGAAGGCCGTCAGCCGCTCCTGCAGGAGCTGCCCCTCCCGGGTGTCGGCGAAGTGGAGCGGGCTCTCCCCGCCCACCACAACCACCTGGCGGATCGCCGTGGCCTGCTCGGTCAGGTAGAGCAGGGCATCCAGCCCCTCCCATTGGTGGAAGGCGGTGGACCGCAGCCCGCCCTGACCCGTGCCCAACAGGATGAACCGCACCCCGCCGGCGTCGAAGTAGCGCGCCGGCGGCGTCATTTCATATACCGGAATGTCCGCCGCGCCCAGGTCCGCCAGAATCGCCCGCACCGGCTCCCGCAGCCCGGCACTGACCAGGAAGAACGTCGGACTGCCCTCCAGGGCCTCCTGCACGGCGATCTCCGGCGCTGCCAGAGGCAGCTCGGCCAGCACTGCGAAGGACCAGCTCTCCTCACCGGCGGGCGCGGCCGGGTTCAGGATGGCGTCACGCCCCTCGGGCTCGGGCTCCGGGACCTCAGGCATCGGCAGGGCCGACTTCACCGTCAGGTGGGCGAAGGCGAGCGTGCCGGAGTAGGACCGCGCGGCGTCGGTCTCCACCGGGTAGATCCGGTACAGGCTCAGGGGGTAGGCGGCGCCGGAGGGCACCGCCGCCTCCACGTATCGCCAGTCGGTCCAGTCCACCGCCGGGGCCAGGTCCACCGTGTGGCTGGCGCCGGCCGCGTCCTGCAGTACGGCCCGCAGCCAGGCCCCCTGCCCGTCGCCCTTCACCCACAGCCCGATACGGTCGGGCCGGCCGGGCAGGGGGATCGGCGTCACCGCCTGCAGGTAGGCGGCCCGGTTCCCCTCAGCAGGGCCGAAGGTGTAGTGCAGAGCCACGGCAGCGCCGCCGTCGGGACCCGCTGCCGGGGCCACCGATCCGATTACCTGCGCAGGGTGGCGTTCGAACGTCCACAAGGTCTGCTGGGCCAGGGCCTCCACAGGGGTCGTGCGCATGCCGGAGACGAAGGGAATGACGGCCTTGTGCCCCTGCACCGATACGGTGATCAGCCCGGAGCCCGCTGCGACCGGGACGGCCCGCACGGCGCTGCCCTCCCGCTCAAGCCGGACGAGGTTCTCGTCGTACTCCAGGTCGAGATCGGCGGCGTCGATCACCGACTTGTAGCCGTCGGCATCGTAGCCGACGACGGTGAAGGTTCGCCCGCCCTCATCGAGCAGGGCCAGGCCGCCCGGGACCTGCGGCTCGATCCGGGCCAGCGGCCCCAGCACGCGGAGCTGCAGGTCTGCGGTCAACCCCTCCGCCGCCACCGTGACGGTTGCCTTCGCGCCCGGTGCCACGGGCTGTGAACCGGCCCCTTGCACCGCCGTATACCGGCCTTCCGGCGCCATCGCGCCCGGCCCCTGCAGCCCCCACCGGGGCTGCTTCACGTCTACAGCCTCGTACTGTTCATCGAAGGCCCGCACCGCAAACGTGCGGGAGAGCCCGGGGAATACCCGCGGATCGCCGTCAATCTGCAGGTGGTGCGCCCGCCCCGACCCGGGCATGGCGAACAGGCCGATGCCGTTGGGAATGCGCCGCTGAGCCGCAGCGGGGAGGTTGAGCACACTCAGGGGCTCGCCGGGGCGGCGGGCCACCATGGTGGCCGAGCCACCGCCGTCCAGCTCCAGCGCGTCGGCCGCGCCGAACGCTTTCATGAGCTCAGCCAGTTCAGCCAGGGTCGCCCCGGCGCTCCGGGACGAGTCGCCCTCGACGGTAAGCAGGTACATGCGGGAGCCGTCGGCGGAGAAGCCAATGGCCGAGCGGGGGCGGCGGGCGGAATTGTCCAGGTCAGGCACCACGGCGCCCTCCCGGACCAGGTGGTTCTGCCCGCCCACGGCCCACGCCACCGCCGGGCTGGGCCGGTACGACACGTCCACCGGATCTCCGGGCTTCAGGGCGTCGAGAAACCTGGCCGCATCGCCCGTGCCCACGAGGATGAAGCCATCTTCCGGCACGGGGTCGCCGTTCACGCGCGCGTTGATCGCCACGACCCGCCCCGCGCGCACCAGCACCTCCCGCCCCTCTTCCGCATCCCCCATGGCCCAGGGCCGGTCAATGGTCCAGAGCGGGGTGAAGATGCCCAGGCCGCCCTCGGGCACCACCGGCGTGTTGACCACGGTGAGGGGGTGCTCGCCGTAGGGCGTCGTGACGGTGCCTTCCAGCGCCACCGTCGCCAGCCGGCCGATGCGGTCCTTCCCCACCAGTGCGCCGTTGGGCCAGTCGGGCAGCGGCGACTGCAGGTACTCCCCGCCCCGCACGACGGTGCCCAGGGCGATGCCGCTGCCGCCCATCGCGAAGAAGTCGCCGTTGATGGCGGCCACCGCCCCGGCCCGGGCGGCCATCTCCAGCAGCGGCTCCCGCTCGGTCACGCCGGGCGCGGTGAGCACGTCGGAGATCAGGGTCGGGTGGGACAGGTCGGCGGTGAGCAGCCAGCCGTTCACCCAACCGTGGGGGTAGAGCCGCTCGAAGTGGGTCAGGGTCAGCCCCTGGGCGACGGGGGTGATCTCGTGGCGAGCGCTCACATAGCTCGGGGGGAAAGTATCGTAAGGCGCCGCGGCGGCGGGCGCCGCCAGGGCCGCCGCCAGCACCGGGATCATGAGCCAGGCCATCCTCTTCATGTAGGTGGTTTCCTCCTGGACGGGTATTCTGTAACCTGTAACCTTTGACGGTGCCAGGAGTGAACCGGTTTCCGCAGAAGCTTGCAGGAACTGGGGGGAATGGTTGCCAGTGGCCGTACCGGGCTGCATGCGGGCGCCACACGGGCGCAAATGCCGGACCCGCCAAAAACAGGGAACCAGGGCGGTGACGGCCCTGGTCCCACAGGTCCATATGATCCGGAGCCACCCCAGACCGGCGCGGCTACGGCATCGACTTGATCCAGTCTGCGATGGCGTCGATCACATACTCAGGCACGTTGGCCGGAACCATGTACTCCGCCAGGGTGCTGATCTCACCCTCACCCTCGGAAAACACATGGTTCAGCTTCGGGAAGAGCTGGAATGTGACGTTCGTCCTCCCGGAGAGGTCGGCCTGGAAGCTCTCGTACTCGGACACCGGCACCTGGAAATCCCGGGCCCCGTGCAGGAAGAGCACCGGCTGCTCCTGCTCCTTCAACAGCTCCGACGCCTTGGGCACCAGGTCGTGCCAGTAGTGCGGCGTGCCCAACAGATAGCCCACGGGCGGATTGTCCGGGTCGAAGTCGGGATCGCGCAGGATCTCCAGCTGCGCCTCGATGAACACCAGCTGCTCGGGCGGCAGTTGCCCGGTCTCGACCATGATTTGGTTCTGCGCCCAGATGGTATCGAGCATGCTGTTGGCTGCCGCCATGGCGATGCCGCCCCGAATCAGACCGTCCTCATCCTGATCGAAGATGCGCGGCAGGACGACGCCGCCCAGGGAGTGGCCCAGCACGTAGATCTGGTCGGCGGCAATGCGCTGGTCGGCCGCCAGCAGGCGCACGGCGGCGAGCGCGTCCTCCACCGATTCCTCCTGCACTGTAAATGCAGGGTTGACGCCGAACTTCTGGGAGTGGACGAACGTGCGCTTATCGAACCGCAGCGTGGCGATGCCCTCGGCGGCCAGGCCGTGAGCCAGGTCGCGGAAGGGCTTCACCGCATACGCCGTCTCATCCCGGTCGCTGGGGCCCGAGCCGTGGACCAGCACCACCGCGGGGAAGGGACCCTCACCGGCCGGCAGGGTCAGCGTACCGGGCAGGGCCCAGGGGGCCTCGCCCACCACGACCTCCTCCTCCGTGAAGGCCGCCGGGTCCGCGTACGCAGGGGGGCCTGCCACCGCGAGCGGCATGTAGGTGTTCATGTGGAAGTCATCCACCAGGCCCTCGCCGTCGAAGCGGATGATCACCTTCTGCGGTGCGTTGGTGAAGGGCACGAGCATATCGACGTTGTAGTGCACCGCGGTGGCGCCGGCGCCCAGCACCTGCGGGCGGCCGGGTTCACCCAGCGGCGCCAGGGAGACGGCCAGCTGCACCCAGGCCTCCTGCGGGATCGCCTCCCGGAGGGCCGGGCTGAGCTGCGCATTTACGGCGTCCAGGTCGTTGTGCATCAGGGCGTTTACCAGACGGAACGCCTTCAGCATGTAGGGGTCAACAACCGCCTTCTTTGCATCAGAATCCCAGGCGACCGGCAGGCCCAGCACCAGATCCATGAACGCCTGGGGCACCATGGTGCGGTCGTTGATGATCACAGCCTCGGCGCCGAGGGGAACGGCCTCTCCATCCACCAGCGCCTCGGTGTCGCCGATCCGCAGCGTGGCGGTCACGCCATCTTCCGTCACGAGGGTGACGATGCGGGTCTCGCCGTCCCACTCCACAGTCGCCCCCACTTCCTCGGCCAGGAACCGCAGGGGCACCAGGTCGGCTCCTGCCGCCCACGCGACCTCGGGAGCGATGGTCATCACCGCCAGCAGGCCGGCGGCCAGGCAGCGTCGCAGCCAACTATTCAAGCGCTTCAGGTGCACAAAACTCCCCCTTCCAGTATCGGCATACAGGGAGAGAATTCGTGCCGGTAAGGGACAAACCCTGCGTCGAAAAAAGCGGGCAGCCCGAAGGCTGCCCGCAGTGTTCCGTCTACCCCTCCTGTGCGATCTGGCGGAGGGCGTCGCGCAGGGGCTCGTAAGGCTGAGCCCCGACGATCTTATACCGGTCATTGACGATGAAGGTCGGCACGCTGCCCACGCCGTACCGGCCGGCTAGGGCCAGGTGCTCATCCAGCCGCTGCGCATACGACCCCGTCCGCACCGCACTGAGGGCCTTCTCGCGGTCGAGCCCGGCCGCCTCGGCGGCCTCGGCCAGCACCGCCTCGTCGTGCAGGTTCAGCCCCTCCACGAAGTAGGCCTGAAACAGGGGCAGAATCACCTGGTCCAGCCGCCCCTCGGCGCGCGCGTATTCCGCCAGCTGGTGCGCCCGGCCGGTGTTACAGATGAAGTCCGGCAGGTCCATCGGCAGCCCCAGGGTCTCCGCACGCGCTCTCAGTTCGGCGCGCATCATGTCCAGGCGGCCCGGCGGCATGCGGCCCCCGAAGTACTCCGCCGTCGACATGCCCTCCGGCGGGATCGCCGGGTTCAGCTGGAAGGGCATCCAGGTAACCTCTGGCTGCAGGTCGGGCTCCTGCTTCAGCTTCTCGACGAGTCCCTCGCCGATGTAGCAGAAGGGTCACACGAAGTCCGAAAAGATGGTCAGCCGAATCGCCATGCGCATCTCCTCCCCTGCGGCCCGGACAGCGCCTCGTCCGGGCCGGTCGCCGTACCCTTTCGACGTACGCGCTGCGCGCCCCGTAATGGCCGGCGGAGGCGCGCCTGCCATAGTGTGCCGGCTCAGGGTGGCCGTCATGCGGCGGACTCGGCAGGGCGCGCTACGGCAGGTACTGCCGCACCAGATCTTCCAGGCAGTCGATGAACAGCGGGTGATCGTTGGCCGCGGGGAGGTAGCCGAACCGCTCGCCGCCGGCCGCGGCGAACTCCTCGGCGTACTCGATTTCCAGTTCGTGCAGCGTTTCAATACAATCCGCGACGAAACCGGGAGCCATGATCGCCACGTGCTTGTGACCCGTGCGGGCCAGCTCTTTGAGCACGTCGTCGGTGGCCGGCTCCAGCCAGGGGTCGTTCCCGAACTTGGACTGATAGCCCAGCACGACCTTCAGATCGGGGAAGCGCGCCCTCACGGCGTCGGTGGTGCGCTCGCACTGGGCCGGGTAATCGTCGCCGGCCTCAGCATACGACACCGGGATGCCGTGGTAGGAGAGGACCAGAGCGTCGGGGGCGCCGTTCTCCGCGATGTAGACGCTGATCCGTTCCGCGAGCAACCCCACGTACTTGGGATGGGTCGGGAAGTCACGGATGAAGATCTGCTCGGGCATGTCGCGCCAGTCGGCCAGCGCCTGCTGCACCTTGCTCCAGATCGGCGCCGTCGTGGTCGAGGAGTACTGCGGGAAGAGCGGCAGGACCAGCAGGCGGCGAACGCCCCACTTGCGCAGTTCGTCCAGGGCCGACTTCACGGAGGGCTCGCCGTAGGTCATGCCCAGGGCGACCCGAATGCCCTCAGCGTCCAGCCGTTCCTGGAGCGCGGCCTGCTGCAGGCGCGAGTAGTGCATCAGCGGAGAGCCCTCGTCCAACCAGATCTCCCGGTAGAGCCTGGCCACTTTCGGCGGCCGGGTGCGCAGCACGATTCCGTGCAGGATGGGCAGCCACTGCCACCGGGGCTTGTCGATGACCCACCAGTCGCCCAGGAACTCGGCCAGGTAGGACCGCACGGCCGCGGGCTCTGGGGCGGCGGGCGTTCCCAGATTGACGAGCAAGACCGCCGTTTTCTCCATTGTGCAGCGCCTCCATAAAAAACATACCTGTTGATATTTAGTGACGTACAGCGTGCGCCCCTGCTGGAGGTTGCGAATGCGCGCCAACGGTGGGGCCTGTGATTCCACTCTGAGTATAGGCGGCCCGAGCGTGCAGTCCTATGGGTCAACGTTCCTAAATTATGCGTCTATTATTTGTCCCTAGAGTTCAGGTGGGAGTCGGGCACCAGACGGCGCGCATACATCCGCCGCCGTAGGTTGAACACCGGCAGAGCATCCCACCAGGCAGGACAAGGCCCCCTGCGGGGCGGGCCCCACTGTGGCAGCCCCGGCATCCGTTAACCGGACGGCCCGCCGTCAACCTGGCGGCCCGCCGTCATCAGGCGGAACCGCTGCAGCAAGGCCAGCGCCTGCCCCCCGATCAGGGCGCCTGCTGCGCTGCTGGCCGCGAAGCCGGGGATGAAGAAGCCGATCCCGCCCGCAGCCGCCTTGGCGTTGCCCAGCAGCAGCGCCGCCACCGGATAGGCCGCCACGGCCCCGATCACGCCGGTGCCGATCACCTCGCCCACCATGGCCGCCAGCCGGGAACCGGTGCGCTGGTAGAGAAGGCCCGCCAGCACCACGCCGAAGAGCGTGCCCGGAATCGCGAGCAGCGTGCCGCTGCCCAGCATGATGCGGATCAGGGCGATGGCGAGTCCGACGATCCCGCCATAGACCGGGCCCAGCATGGCCCCCGCAACGACGTTCATCGCGTGCTGCGCGGGAAACAGCTTCGCCCCGAACAGCGGAATCGCCGAGAAGTAGGACGAGATGACGCCCAGCGCCACCAGGATCGCCATCCGGGTCAGCAGTTCGACTCGGTTCATGCCAACACCCCCCGCTTTGCGCCTTCCACCTCGTCGAGAATGGCCCTGGCGGCCGCCACGGGGTCCGGCGCCCCTACCACGGAGGAGATCACCGCCACCCCGACGCCGCCTGCCTCAATCACTGGCGCCGCACCGCCGATGCCGATGCCGCCGATGCCGACCACCGGCAGATGGGTCGCCCCGCTCACCCGCCTGACCACCGCAGGGCCGTAGGGCTCCCCGGCATCCGCCTTGGACGGGGTCGCGTAAACAGGGCCGGCGCCGATGTAGTCCGCACCGGCCGCCTGGGCGATCCGGGCCTCCTCCGCGGTTTCGCAGGTCGCCCCGATGATCGCGGCCGGCCCCAGAATCCGCCGGGCGGCCGCGACCGGAAGGTCGTCCTGACCCAGGTGCACCCCATCGGCCCCGACCGCCAGCGCCAAGTCGACCCGGTCGTTGATTAGCAGGAGCGCAGCGTGCCGCCGGCACGCCTCCCGCACCCGGCCCGCCGCCTCCACCTGGGCGGGCAGCGGGAGATGCTTCTCCCGGAACTGGATCATCCGGCAGCCCGCCTCCAGGACCGCCTCCACCACCTCCGGGGGCGTGGCGCCGCTGACCAGCACGTACAGGCTGAGCAGTTCGGAGAGGGGCGGTGCGATCCGCCCTGCCGGCAGGGAACCGGCCCGGCCCAGACGGTCAAGATAGGCGAGGGCGAAACTGCCGGGCCCCGGCGCGTCCGACGCTGCCTGCTCGCCGGCCCACCCGGCCCAGAGGAGCGCCTCCGCCACCACGTCCACGGCCGGGGCGACATCGCCCTGTGCGGTAGCAGCGGCGTCGCCCTGTGCGGCCGGGGATGCGGCCAGGGATGCCGCGACCAGGGCGGTCGCCAGGCAGCCGGCCCCGGGGATCTGCGCCATGAGCGGGTGACCCGCACAAACCGTGAGGGTGCGCCGCCCGTCGGTCACCAGATCCACCGCCCCCGTGACGGCCACAACGCAGCCGGAGCGCCGGGCCACCGCCCGGGCCGCCCGCTCCAGCCGCAGGCCGAGCGCCTCCTGCGCACCGTCGACCCCGCGCACCAGCCCCTGCTCGCCCGCCAGCGCCATGATCTCCCCGGCGTTGCCCCGGATGGCCGTCACCTTCACCCGCTCCAGCAGCTCCAGAGCCGCGCGGGTCCGGGTTTCGATCCCCCCTGCGCCCACCGGATCCAGGACCACGGGAATCCCGCGCCGGGAGGCCACCTGCCCGGCCTCCAGCATCGCCTGCTGCAGCCCGGGGCTCCAGGTGCCCAGGTTGAGCACGAGGGCGTCGGCCGCCGCGGCGACCAGATGGGCCTCCGCCCCGTCCCGGGCCATCACCGGCCGGGCGCCGGCGGACAGGAGCCCCCGGGCCACCCAGTCCATGGTCACGTAGTTGGTCATCGCGTGGACCAGGGGGCGCCGATTCCGGACCATCTCCGGCAGCGCCTTCATCGCCTCTCCTCCCCTTCTCCCGGCAGCCCGCGCCCTTCCTCCAGCCAGGCCAGGTGGTTGGTGGGCCCGTGGCCAGCACCGATCCCCGGCGCCTTCCGAATCGCAAGGGTGATGAACGCCTTGGCCAGGCGGACGGCCTCCGGCAGATCCAGGCCCCGGGCCAGCCCGGCGGCGATGGCGGCGCTGAAGGTGCAGCCCGTCCCGTGGGTGTGCCGGCTCTCCACCCGCTCCTCTTCCAGCCACTGCTCGCTGCCGTCGGCGGCGATGAGCAGGTCGGCGGCCGGCTCGCCGCCCAGGTGGCCGCCCTTCACCACGGCCGCCCGCGCCCCCATCTGCAGGAGGCGGCGCCCGGCGGCCTCCATGTCGGCGCGGGTGCGGATGGCCATGCCGGTCAGGGCCTCGGCCTCGGGCAGGTTGGGCGTCACCACCCGCGCCAGGGGCAGCAGCAGCTCCCGCACGGCGGCCTGCGCCTCGGGCAGCAGCAGGGCATGTCCGCTCTTGGCGATCATCACCGGGTCGACGACCAGATTGCTGACGCCGTACCGCTTCACCCGGTCGGCCACCGCGGCGATGATGGCGGCGTCGTACAGCATGCCGGTCTTGGCCGCGTCGGTGCCGATGTCGGAGAGCACGGCGTCCAGCTGGGCCCCGACCTGCTCGGGGGTGAGCGGATAGACCCCGGTCACCCCCAGGGTGTTCTGCGCGGTGACACAGGTGATCACGGAGGTGCCATACGTCTGGAGGACGGTGAAGGTCTTCAGGTCAGCCTGGATGCCGGCGCCGCCGCCCGAGTCGGAGCCGGCGATGGTCAGGGCGCGGGGTTGGGTCACGATGGATCACACCTTTCTGTGCGCAGTCTTCACGAAACTCGAAAGGCCGCCTCCACGAAGAAGTGGAGGCGGCCGCACAGGCTCAGAACGGCCGGCCGTCCACTTCCCTCCGCTGGCATTACCCAGTTCAGGTGCTAAGGGTCCAGGTCCCAAATGACCTGATCTCAGCCAAAAGGCTCCCCTAGTGGACCGAGCCCAATATGTAACTTCGCGGACAGCGTACCATCGCGGCAAAGAGGATGTCAACCCGACAGATCACAGAGGGCCTGTCAAGCCAAAGTGGGTACGTCTCACTTCCAAAAGTGTTCTGTATAAATCTGGTTCTTGAACGGACGCTGACTACCGTTCTCGTTTTTTACCTGGTCACCAGACCCGC
>JAMNXV010000046.1 GCA_023623185.1 Bacillota bacterium | reverse complement strand
GAGGGTATCACGAATGAGCGATAAGAAGCTGGAACTGGCCACCTTCGCCGGCGGCTGCTTCTGGTGCATGGTCAGCCCCTTCGAGGAGCAGCCCGGCATCCACAAGGTGGTCTCGGGATACACCGGGGGCCACAAGGAAAACCCCACCTACGAGGAGGTCTGCGCCGGCAACACCGGCCACTTCGAGGCCGTGCAGATCACGTTCGACCCGCAGGTCTTCCCCTACGAGCGGCTGCTGGAGATCTTCTGGCGCCAGATCGACCCCACCGACCCCGGCGGGCAGTTTCACGACCGGGGTGAATCCTACCGGACGGCCATCTTCTACCACAACGAGGAGCAGCGCCGGCTGGCCGAGCAGTCCAGGGCCGAGCTGGAGGCCAGCGGCCGGTTCGACAAGCCCATCGCCACGCTGATCCTCCCCGCCGGCCCCTTCTACCCGGCGGAGGAGTACCACCAGAACTACCACAGGAAGAATCCGCTCCACTACCAGCGCTACCGTGCGGCGTCCGGCCGCGACGAGTTCATCCGCCGGCACTGGCGCGACCCCCGGCGCGAGGAGGAGCTGCGCCGCCGGCTGACGCCCATCCAGTACGCGGTGACGCAGAACGACGCCACCGAGCCGCCGTTCACCGGCGAGTACTGGAACCACTTCGAAGAGGGCATCTACGTGGACGTGGTCTCGGGCGAGCCGCTCTTCAGCTCGAAGGACAAGTTCGACGCCGGCTGCGGCTGGCCCAGCTTCACCCGCCCCCTGGTCGAGGGCAACATCGTCGAGCGGCTGGACCTCAGCCACGGCATGGTCCGCACCGAGGCGCGCAGCCGGGGGGCCGATTCCCACCTGGGCCACGTCTTCCCGGACGGCCCCGCGCCCACGGGCCTCAGGTACTGCATCAACTCCGCGGCGCTGCGCTTCATCCCGAAGGAGGATCTCGAGAAGGAAGGTTACGGTCAGTTCCGGAAGCTCTTTGACTAGTGGACCGGATCGCGGCACCAGTGCAAACGCGGTGGTCATCGTCGGCGCCGGGATGGCGGGCCTCGCGACGGCGATCTGGGCCCGCCGGCTGGGGCTGGAGCCGCTGGTGCTGGAGCGGGAGGGCCGTGCCGGCGGACAGCTCAACCAGATCGGCGGGCGGATCTTCGACTACCCCGGTCTGGACCTGCCGAGCGGTGAGGCCCTCACCCAGCGCCTGGTGCGCCAGGCCGAGGAGGCCGGCGCCACCCTCCGGCTCGGCCGGCCCGTCTCCGCCGTGTCAGCCGCAGACCGCACCTGCGTGACCCCCGAAGGGCCGGTGACCGGCCGCGCCCTGGTGATTGCCACAGGGCTCAGCGCCCGGAGGCTCGGGGTGGACGGCGAGCAGGACCTCTACCGGGGCGGATGGGTCCGCCGCCCGTCCCACGACCTTCCCTGGTTCCAGGGAAGGCGGGTCGCCGTGATCGGCGGCGGCGACCGGGCGGTGGAGAACGCCGGCCTCCTGCTGCCGGTGGTGAGGCGGGTGCACCTGCTCAGCCGCAGCCCCCTCAGGGCACGCCCGGACCTCACGGCCCCGGTGCTCTCCAGCGAGAAGCTGGTTCACCACGAAGGGGCGACGGTGGCCCGCTTCCGGACCCGGCCCGACGCCGTCACGCTGGATGTGGAGCAGAGCGGCCGCCAGTGGAGCCTGGAGGTCGACGCCGTGTGCATCTACATCGGCAACCAGCCCAACAGCCAGCTCGTGGCGGGGCAGGTGGAACTGGACCCCGAGGGCTACATCCTCACCGACCGGTACGGGCAGACCTCGGTCCCCGGCGTCTTTGCGGTGGGCGACGTCTGCACCCCGCCCGCCTACCAGAGCCTGGTCATGGCCGGCGGGCAGGCCATGGCGGTGGCGAAGCGCATCGCCCTGAGCCTGTGACAGGCCTACCGGCCAGCCACCTGCTCACGCAGCCGCGGCGCCGACCCGTCAAACGGGAACCGGCGCTCCTCCACGAGCCGGATCAGTTCGGCCAGCCCTTCCCGGGCCAGCTGCACCAGCTCCTCGGGATAGCCCCACTCCCGCCGGTGCGCCTCGAACTCATCTTCATCTTCCACCCGATAGGAGAGGTCTTCCCACACGATCAGGTCCAGGTCCAGGTCGATGCTGGACAGCACATCGTCCGACAGCGCGGCCGGCGTCGTGATGTTGCAGTAGTAGTGCAGGAAGGAGCCGTCGGCGTGCCAGCCGGCGCTCACGCTGTAGGGCCGGGTGGTGAAGTGAAACTCGATGGACTCGTTGGGCACCGGCCAGTCCACCAGCCCCCGCCCCGGATGGGTCAGGGGGCGTCCGTACGGGCCGTGGACGATGACCACGTCAGGCCGCTCCTCGATGAGCCGGACGGGGTAGCTGTAGTGCCTTCTGCCGCCGTACTTGTACTCCTGAACCGATACTGTGCGCATCTGCGGTCTCCTCTTCTGTGTCCTCGCCGGATCGGCCCCGGCAGGCTCAGGTTTGCGCCGTAACGCCCCGCATCATGCTGCTGAAGCCCGCGACCGGGGACTCCGGGGGCGCCGCACGACCACCGCGCTTGCGGCACCATTCTGGCAAGCGCCATTCTACAGCGTGCCGATCGCCGGAGCAAGACGTACCTGTATACAGAAAAAAGCGCCCGGTGCATGTGCACCGGGCGCTGGGGTCTGCTCCGCTGTTTAGCGGCGAGGGCCGCGCTCCGGACGAGGCTGGGCCTCGTTCACGGTGAGCGCACGGCCGGCCCACTCGGCACCGTTCAGGGCGTCGATGACGGCCTGAGCCTGGTCGGCCGGAACCTCAACGAAGCCGAAGCCGCGGCTGCGGCCGGTCTCCCGATCGGTGGCGATGCGGGCGCCGAGCACCTCAGCATGCTGCGACACGGCGTTCTGAAGGTCCTCCGGCGTAACGGCCCACGGAAGGTTGCCGAAGTACAGGGTCTTGGTCATTCGCATTCTCTCTCCCATCATTCATGATATTTGGATTCGCGTTCGGGAGGGAGACGCGAGGAATTCGCCCGTAGTTCGGCAAACCAGCGCACCGCTCACCAAGCCGCTAACCAATGACAGGGTACGCCTTTTCCTCGCGAAATGCAACCCCTGTTTTTCGTTATCGGTGCGGATCTCCCCAGCGGCTCTTCCGCATCGGCCTTCCGGGGCTTCCGACACCGGGCTCCAGCTCGGAGCCGATCTCGTAGTTAGCCTTGGCGTCTGCGTCGCGCCAGCCGCCCCGCCGTTGGGCGAGAATCCGCCGCAACCCCTGCCCCGCTTTTAGCTTGCCGATCTTGTTGCCCGGCATATGCACACCTCCTCATGCCGTAGTCTTCCCTGCCCGCGCGCTACATAACGGCGGCGCGGCCGGTAAAGACTACTGTGCGCAACCACAGCGCGACAGGAGGTCGGAGAAGCGGTGCACTTCACTCTCAGGGCCCGCGGGGCGGTGTCGGGCGTGTCGCTCTTCGAGCTATCGGTGGACGGAGACGGAAACTGGCACTACCAGAGCCGCGCCATCGCGAGTGCGCACGGTCGGCTCTCAGAGGCCGACCGTGCGCAGCTGAAGGCACGCTATGAACAGGTGGACTGGGACGCCGAGGTGCTGAACGGCCCCATCGGCCGGGATGCGCACACCCTCTTCGAGCTGGAGGTCACCGGCGCCGGGGGCGAGACGCGGCTCTACCAGTTCGACGACGAGTTCCACCACCGGTCCTGGCAGTTCCGCGACCTGGTCCACTTCCTCAGGCACAACGTGGCCACCGGCGGGGAGCCGGTCGGCACGGGGGAGGCTGCTGCGCTACGGCGACGGGATGGTGACACTGTACCGCTGTTCCAGTAGGCCCAGGAAGGCCTTCACGGCGTCGCTGCGCCGCTCGCCGCGCCGCAGGATGAGCGAGGTGGTGCGGCTCGAGCGGGGCAGCCCCGGCACGTTGAGCCGCACCAGCTGGCCGGAGATCAGCTCCCGCTGCACGGCCGACACCGGCTCCAGCGCGATGCCGAAACCCAGGGCCACCATGGTCTTGATCGCCTCGTGATTGTCGAACTCCATGACGAACTTGGGCTGGATGCCCATCTCCTCCAGCACCTGGTCGGTGGTCATGCGGAAGCGGGCGCCGCGCACGTAGCCGATGAAGGGCAGCTGCGCCAGGTCGGCGTTACTGAGCACCGGCGGCAGGTCCGCCGCGAAGGAGGGGCCGGCCACGACCACCAGGGGGTCCTCGAAGAGGGGCACCACGTCGATGCGCTCGTGCACCTGCGGGGTGGTGACCAGGCCCACGTCCACCTCGCCGTGCAGCAGCATCGTCACCGTTTCACGGTTGTTGCCGGTCTTCACGTTGATCTTCACCCGCGGGTTCTCCCGCACGTAGGCCGCCAGCAGATCCGGCAGGGTGAAGAGGCCGATGGTGTGCACGCACCCCACCGTCACACTGCCGCTTCCCGGTGAGCGGAACTCCTGAACCGCAGCCTCGCACTGCCCCACCAGGTGGATGACCTGGCGGGCGTAATCGTAGACCAGCTCTCCCACGGGAGTCAGGTGCACCCGTTTTCCCTGCCGGGTAAAGAGCTGCACCTGCAGATAGTCTTCCAGCGCGCCCACCTGCTTCGTGACCGAGGGCTGCGTCAGGTTCAGGAGATGCGCCGCGCGGGTGAACGAGCCTTCCTCCACCACGCGGCAGAACGTGGTCAGGTGCTGAAGCAGCATGTAACTCCTCCTCTGGTCGGCTCTCGCAGCCTGCGCGGAATCCGATTCAAATGAGGAATGGGAAGGCAGATGTTGCCTTCCCGCTCATTATAGGTTAAGGCGATTACATAGTGAAGTCCTCGTCGCAACTCTCCTGCCAAGTCGCAGCCGCTGCCGCGACCGCCTTCGCATCGGGCGGGCGGGCGCCGTAGCGCTCCTGGTTGTACACCGCCGTCACGGCGGACACGGCCTCGGCCGCCCCGGGTTCCGCCGCCGCCAAAGCCGTCCGGTACGCGTTCGGGGTCTCCGCCGGCCGGCGCGGTCGCCCCCTCGCCGCTCCCCAGCGCTGTAGCCGCCGGTACAGCGCCCGGGCGCTGCCGGCCGGTACCGGCTCCTCGCCGGCCGCACCCCCGCCCGGCCCGCCTTCTGACCGGCGCTGCAGGAGCCCACGCAGGTCCTGCCAGAGAGAGGCCCAGAACCCGAGGCTGGTCCGCTCCTCCTCCACCTCCACCGTTCGCCGCCCGCCGGCCGTGGCGCGCCAGAGCCAGACCGCCAGAAGCCCCAATGCCAGCAGGAGCAGTCCGGCCCTGAGGAACGGTTCCAGGTCAACACCGGGGCCGGGGTCCGGCAGCAGGTCCGGGGCGCCCAGCTCGACCTCCTCACCGCCGCCGGATTCCACCGGTTCCACGCGGGCGGCCATGCGCTGCAGGAGGCGGAACAGCGGCTCCAGCAGCAGAGCGATCCACATCGCCACGGTGGCAACGGCCTCCGCGATGAAGTGGTAGACCGGCGCCACAGCCCGGCCGACGGCACGCAGGGCGGCCGTCACGCGGTCGACCGTCAGCACTGCCGACGCGGCCACCGTTCCCGCCACGAGGGCGAGCACGAAGCCCGTCACGGCGGGGGAGGCGGCCTCTGCGGCCTGCTCGCCGGCCTCCTGTGCGCCCAGCAGGGCCCTTTCACGCGTGAGGATGAGGAGCGAAAGGCCCGCCGCGAAGAGCAGCACGACGGCCCAGGCGAGCACCAGCTGCACCGGCCCCGACCGGCCCTCGCCCAACAGCAGGAGCAGGATGATGCCGGCCAGCTGCGCGCCGAAGGGAACCCAGGCACGGCTGAACAGCCGGCCGTACTCCAGCCCCTCCAGGGCATGGCGGGCCCCGGCGTACCAGAGGTACGCGGCCGCGGGCACGAAGGCCACGGCCGGGTTGGGCCTGAGCAGTCCGGTCTGCAGGTCGCCGGGCTGCACCGCGTACGCAGCCAGGTAGCCGAGGAAGGTGCCCGCGAGCATGGCCAACAGCCGTGCTGGGCGCGATTCGGCGCGGCTGCCCGATGTCCACACGGCGGCCGCAAGGAAGACCGCCAGCGGGAGCCAGGCCCCGGGCACAGCCGCGAACCAGTCCGCCGCGCCATCCGCGGCGTAGAAGAGCAGCATCCACGGGAGGGCCGCCGCCGTCTCCACCAGCGCGGCCAGTAGCCACCGCAGCGCCCGGCCGCTACTCCGCCAGAACCGCGCCATGCAGCCCCTCCTCTCCGCCCACACGGTAGATCCGCACGCCCGGCAGCTCCGGCGCCGGGGGTGCGTCCGCGCCCGTCAGCACCAGCGTCACCGGCCGGCCGGAGCGCTGGGCGCGGAGGATCGCGCCGGCCAGTTCGGGCCCCACCTGCCGGCTGATCACCACCAGCGAGGTGCCGTACGGCAGCGCAGGCACCTCCACCGCCATCAACTCCCACAGCGGCTGGGGCGAGCCGGTCTGCAGGCGGGCCAGCCCCTCCAGGGCCTGCACCAGCACCCCATCCCCCCTGGCCGGGGGCAGGCGGAGGCTGAAGCCCCACTCGTAGACCAGGCCGTTGGCGTACAGGCCTACGGGCAGGGCCTGCTCGTGCGCCCAGTTGACCACGGAGGCGGCCACGCTCACCCCCGCCTCCAGCGCATCCGCGTCATCGCCCTCCCAGAAGCGCTCGTAGGACCAGGTGTTCAGAAACACCGCCAGCCCCAGGCTGGCCGAGGGGTCCAGCAGCTTCACCTGCAGCTCCCCGGCCGCAGCCGTCGCCTTCCAGTGCACCTGGTTCAGCGGGTCGCCCGGCCGGTACTCGCGCACCCCGGCGAATCGGAGCGGGTCGGCGAAGAGCCTGTCGCGGGAGGCCAGGTCGCCGAAGGGGCGCCGGGAGGGCAGCCCCACCGCCTCCAGCGGCAGCACCCGGGGGTAGACCAGCAGCACGTCCGACGAGGGGACCTCCATGCGCTGCTCCGCCCAGCCGAACGGATCGCCCGCGCTCACCACCGCCGGCCCCAGCCGGTACGCGCCGCGCCGCGTCGCGCGCAGGGTGAAGCGCCGCTCCACCCGCTGGTACCAGCCCAGGCTGAAGCGCAGCCGCAGCCGCTCCCGGCCCCGCCCCTGAAAATGAAGCCGCTGCGCCTCCACGTGCAGGGCCGCGGGGACAGACTCGTCCACCACCACATACGTCAGCGGCAGCACCTTCCGGTTGGTCACCGCGACGCTCAGGGTGACCGTCTCCCCGGCGAAACACCGGCTCTGCTCAAAGCGGCGTTCATAGCTGAGCCGGCTGAGCCCGAACCGGCTCCAGAGGGCCACCACCCCCAGGACCAGGGCCACCAGGCCGGCCACCAGCAGCAGGAGGCCGCTCCGCAGCCACAGGGCCGCCAGCAGCAGGGCGCCCACCCCGAGCCACTGGAGCCCGGACCCGCCGCCTGCGCCCACCTACACCGCCCCCTTCGGCACGGGCTCGGCCGGCACGGGCGTGGACGCGAGGATCTGATCGAGCGCCTCGGCGGCGCCCCGCCCCCGCAGCCTGAGCTGGGTCGAGGCCACCAGCCGGTGAGCCAGCACGGGCCGCGCCAGGTGCTGCACGTCGTCGGGCAGGACGTAGTCGCGCCCGCGCACCGCCGCCAGGGCCTGTGCGGCGCGCAGCAGGGCCAGGGTGCCCCGGGGGCTCACCCCAAGTTCGATGCCCTCCGCGGTGCGGGTGGCCCTGGCCAGGTCCACGATGTACTGCTGCACCGGCCGGGCCACGTGCACACGCGGCACCGCCTCCTGCAGCGCGATGATCTCCCCGGCCTTTGCAACCGGCGCCAGCTCCCGGTAGGGATCGCCGCTCCGAAAGCGGTCCAGCATCGCCATCTCCTCGTCGGCCGAGGGGTAGCCCGCGGGCAGCTTCAGCAGGAACCGGTCAAGCTGCGCCTCGGGCAGGGGGAACGTTCCCTCCTGCTCCACCGGGTTCTGGGTCGCCAGCACCAGGAAGGGGCGCGCCAACTGCCGGGTGACGCCCTCCACGGTGACCTGCCGCTCCTCCATGCATTCCAGGAGGGCGGACTGGGTGCGCGGCGTCGCCCGATTGATCTCATCGGCCAGGAGCACCTGGGCGAACACGGGCCCGGGCCGGAACTCGAACTCGCCGCTCTTCTGGTTGAAGTAGGAGAGGCCGGTCACGTCGGAGGGCAGCAGGTCCGGGGTGAACTGAATGCGGCGGAACGACACGTCCAACGACCGCGCCAGCGACTTCGCCAGCATCGTCTTGCCCGTTCCCGGCACATCCTCGATCAGCACGTGCCCGCCGGCCGCCAGGGCCACCAACAGCAGTTCGATGACCTCGGCCTTGCCCACCATCACCTTCTCCATGTTGGCGCGAATGCGTGCTGCCAGCTCTGCCATCTGCTCCATCTCGCTGCCTCCCTGGCTGTACCCATGCCTGTACTTACTCCAAAGGACGTGTGGGTGGCATGAATCGTTCAGGGAAAGTGAAGACTAACACAGGCGGCTGGTTTCGCCTGGAACCTTCACTTGGTGCGAAGTGCTTGGTACAATGGCCTCAGAAGGAGCGAACAGGAGGTGGAGCTCGTGACCGAGAAGCGCAAGCAGACCCGGAACGGTGGCTCCGTCCTGAGCCTCAAGGAGATGGTACCCGAGGGCTGGCGGGATGAACGCCCGGCCTTCGCCGGCGATCCGTTCTTCGACTGGGAATCCCGCCCCGAACCTCCTCATCCAGATCGCCAGATTCGCTTCGGCGTTAAGCAGAGCAAACCTCAGCAGACATAGAGAGCAGGCGCCCCCGGGGAGATTCCCGGGGGCGCCCCGCTTCACCGGCCGGGCTTCCTCTGCACAGTCCCGCTAACCGGAAGAGGCGTCGTTCTGCCGCCGCAGCGACTCCTCCAGACGTACGATCCGGATGTTCCGCTCCAGCACCGCCCGGGCGAACCGGGCCTTCTCCCGCTGCAGGCGGCCGTTCTCCGCCTCCAGGCGGGCGATGAGCGCCCGCCGCTCACGCTCCTGCGCGGCCAGCAGGTTCATCAGAATCCGGCGGCTCGTGCGGAGCCCCCGCACCCGCTCCTCCAGCACGCGGACCCGATCGCGCAAGGCCTGCAGTTCGTCGTATCCCACGTTCGCACCCCTCAGGCAGCGGTATGCTCCAGGGTAGTTTACCGCCTGAGGAGAGAGATTATGCCAGTGAACCGCCCGTTCTCCGGTACCAGGGCGAAAGCGCCTTCAGCTGCTGCACCACGTCCATGCTGACGCTCACCGTGCCCGGCACGATCGTCCGGGTTGCCCGCGGACCGTGGCTGTCGGTGCCGCCGGTCACGACCAGGCCGGCGTCGAGCCCCCAGCGCGCGTAGAACTGCCGCTGCAGGTCGCTGTGGTCGGTGTGGTAGGCCTCGATGCCCATGACGCCCGCGGCAATCGTCTCCCGCACCCGCCGGTCGTCGCCGATCAGGCCCGGGTGGGCCAGCACCGGCACCCCGCCGGCCCCCTTCACGATGGCGATGGCCTCGGCGGGCTCCAGCTTGGGCCGAGGGACGTAGGCCGGCCGGCCACGGGCCAGGAACCGCTCGAACGCCTCGGCGATAGTGCGCACCACACCCAGTTCCACCAGCTCGGCCGCGATGTGCGGCCGGCCGACCGACTCCCCGCCGCGGGCGAGGATCCGCTCCAGCGAGACCTCCGTGTAGCCCAGCTGGTGAAGCTTCGCCACCGCCTCCTCGGCGCGCCTGCGCCGGCCGCCGCGCATGCGCCGCAGCAGGTCGGCCATCGCCGGTTCGGTGGGGTCGAAGTAGTACGCCAGGATGTGCACCTCGGTCTTCCCCACCTCGGTGGAGAGCTCGCACCCGGGGACGAGATCGATCCCCGCCTCCTCAGCCGCGGCCCGGGCCTCCGCCCAGCCGGCGATGGTGTCGTGGTCGGTAATGCCCACGGCGGCCAGCCCCTGGCTGGCCGCCCATTTCACGTGTTCCGCGGGACTCAGCGTCCCGTCCGAGGCCGTGGTGTGGTTGTGCAGGTCCGCGCGCCCCGCGGGCGGGGGCATCGGCATCCGCACCATCTAGCGACCGCCCTCCGCAAAGCGGCGCGCCGCCTCGACGAAGGTGCGGGTTCCGGCGCCGGTGGCCCCCTCGTCCTCGTACTTGTCGCCGCTGTTCTTCCAGGCCAGGGCGGCGATGTCCATGTGCACGCACGGGGTGTCGCCCACATGCCGCATGAGGAAGAGGCCGCCGGCCACCGTGCCCGCCGCGCGGTTCTTCGTGCCGTTGATCATGTCCGCGATCGGCGACTTGATCAGGTCGTAGTACTCCTCGTCGTGGGGCAGCTTCCAGCCGCGCTCGCCCGCCGCCTCGCCGGCCTGGTACACCTCCTCCTCCCAGGCGTCGTCATTGGCCACCAGACCGAACCGGATCGGCCCCAGGGCGATGTTCACGGCGCCGGTGAGCGTGGAGGCGGTGATGATTTTCTGGCACCCCTGGCTGGCGGCGTAGGCCAGCCCGTCCGCGAGGATCAGCCGCCCCTCGGCGTCGGTGGAGCGGATCTCGACCGTCTTGCCCGAGAGCCCCACGACGACGTCGCCCGGCCGGTACGAGCCGCCGTCCGGCATGTTGTCCGTGGAGGGGATGACCGCCAGCACGTCGGCCTTCAGCTTCAGCCGGGCGATCGCCTGCATCGCGCCGATGACCGCCGCGGCGCCGCCCATGTCCATCTTCATGTTCCACATGCCCTCGGTGGGCTTGATCGAGATGCCGCCGGAGTCAAAGGTGAGCCCCTTGCCCACGAGGCCCAGCCACGGACCCTTGCCGCCGCCCCCCTTGTACCGCATCACGATGAAGCGCGGCTCCTCCCGGGAGCCCTGGTTCACCGCCAGCAGGAGGCCGAGGCCCAGCTCCTCGCAGCCCTTCTTGTCGTAGACCTCCACCTCGATGCCGTTCTGCCGGCACATCTCGGCGGCCCGCTCGGCCAGCCTGGTCGCGGTCATGTGGTTGCCCGGGGTCCAGGCCAGGGTCCGCGCCAGGTTCACGCCCTCGGCCACCGTGCGCCCGTGCTCCACACCCTCGGCGACCTCGTCGCCGCCCAGGATGTGCACGACCTCCACCTCGGGCCGCTCCTTCTTCTCCGACTTCCAGTCGGGCAGCCGGAAGAGGCCGTGCAGGGCGCCTTCGGTCACAAAGCGGGCCGCGGTGGCCGCCTTCATCTCAACGGTGCGCGGCTGGGCGAAGGCGATGGAGCGCGCACCGCTGGAGCGGGCCGCCCGGGCCCCGATGCCCGCGGCGCGGCGCAGCGACCGGTTGGTTACCTTTGCCGCCTTGCCGAGCCCCAGAAGCAGCACCTTGCGCGCCGGCAGCCGGCCGCCTGTGTACAGCAGGGTGGTTTCACCCAGCTCACCCTTGAAGTCCGCGCCGACCACCTGCGCGCAGAGCCCGCCCAGGGCCTCGTTCACATCGGCCGGAGCAGGGGTTCCCTCCGTCAGCGGCAGAATGAGCACGTCCACTGCGACCTCGGTGGGAGCCTGTCTGGTAACCTGGACTTTCATCACATGGCCTCCTCTGATGATTCATCTCCCGCGCCGGAAACGCTACCGCAGCACCTGCCGGAAGACCCGCAGGTAGTTGCCGCCCAGGAGCTTCTCCAGATCGGCCACGCCATACCCCCGGCGGAGCAGTTCTGCCGTCAGCCTGGGCAGGCAGGTCACGTCCTCCAGACCGGGCGGCGTCGTCGCGCCGTCGAAGTCCGAACCCAGGGCGACGTGGTCGGCGCTGCCCAGCAGCTGGCAGACGTGGTCGATGTGGTCCGCGACCGTCTCCAGCGTGGCGGTCTCCCGGCCCATGAAGCTGGCCACGAAGGAGATCCCGAAGACGCCCCCGCTCGCCGCCAGGGCCCTGATCTGCTCGTCGGTCAGGTTGCGGGGGTGCGGATACAGCGCGTGGCAGTTCCCGTGGGTGAAGAGCACCGGGTCCTCCGACAGCTCGAGCACCTGGAAGAAGCCCGTTGGCGTGATGTGCGCCAGGTCGATGAGCATCCCGAGCCGGTTCATCTCCCGCACCACCTCGCGGCCGAAACGGGTGAGGCCGCCGCCGGACTCCGGCTCGCCCACGCCCTCGGCCACCTCGTTGCGGTGGTTCCAGACGAGGCCCATCATGCGCACGCCGAGGCGGTAGTAGCTGCGCAGCAGCGCCAGCGACCCCTGCAGCGCCTCGGCCCCCTCGATGTTCAGCAGCACGGCCAGCTCGCCGGCGGCATGGGCCTCGGTCACGTCCTCGGCCCGCAGCACGAGCCGCACGCCCTGTGTCCCCTCGATCTGGCTCAGCAGCCCGTCGATGGCCTCCAGCGCCCGGCGGGGGGCCACCGGGTAGTAGACCGGGTCGGTCCAGGCCGCCTGCACGGTGCAGGTCAGCCCGCCTTCCCGGGCCCGGGGCCAGTCGATGTGCCCCTTGTCAGACCGCTCGATCAGGGTGCGTTCGCCGGCCAGGACCATCAGAATCGAATCGGCATGCCCATCAATCACCAGGCAGCGGCGATGCAGCGCCGCCGCCTCCTCCAGGTGCTCCATCCGCGTTCCCTCCTGCGCGAGTTGCCGTTAGGAGTGTTTCCATCTCCCCGGGCGAAACCCCTCCTCCGGACTACATAGCACCGCCCGACCCTTGCGGGCCGGGCGGCTTATGTGCCTACCTGTCACTCACCCTCGGACTTGCCTCGGTATCTCGGCTCAGCGCGGCTCCACAATCAGCTTGATGGCAGTGCGCTCCTCGCCATCAATCTTCAGATCGGTGAACGCCGGAATGCAGATCAGATCGACGCCGCTGGGGGCGACAAACCCGCGGGCAATCGCCACCGCCTTAACCGCCTGGTTGAGCGCTCCTGCCCCAATTGCCTGGATCTCGGCGGCCCCACGTTCCCGCAGACACCCTGCGAGTGCTCCCGCCACTGCGTTCGGGCTCGACTTTGCCGATACCTTTAGCACTTCCATAACCAATGTCCCCTCCACTGGAATTTGGTGGTTGATGAGTTGCTAATATCCTACCATCTTCCAAAGAGACTAGCAAGTGGTTCTGTCACCACTTCTCTTTCCAAAATCCGCTGGATGCTGGTCGCCCTGCCGGTCGCCTCATCCACCTCGACCAGCACCGCCGACAGGATCGCGGGACCCCGCGCGGCCTCCAGCCGCACGGGCCGCTGCGTCAGGAACCGTTCCAGCACCAGCTCCCGGTCGGCGCCGATCACCGATACCCACGGACCGCACATGCCCACGTCGGTCAGGTAGGCCGTACCGCCCGGCAGAATGACTTCATCCGCGGTCTGCACGTGTGTATGCGTACCGATGACGGCGCTCACCCGGCCGTCCAGGTACCATCCCAACGCCTGCTTTTCAGACGTGGCTTCCGCATGACAGTCGACAACGATGACCGGCGTGCTCTGCCTGAGCCGCTCCACCTCGTCATCCACCGCCCGGAACGGATCCTCCAGCAGCTGCGGGGAGTAGACCCGTCCCTGCACCTGCACCACGGCCAGCAGGGGCCTGCCCCCACGACGAATGATGTACGAGCCGGCCCCGGGCGTGCCGGGCGGGTAGTTGAGCGGGCGGATCAGGCGTGGTTCCTCATCAATATACGTGGCGATCTCCCGCTTGTCGAAGGCGTGATTCCCCAGCGTGATTGCGTCGACACCCAGTGAGAACAGCTCCCGGCAGATCTGAGCGCTGATGCCCTTGCCCCCCGCTGCGTTCTCACCGTTGACGACCACCGCATCCGCGCCGGTCTCCTTCACCAGCGGGGCCATCCGCCGCGCTACCACCTCCCGCCCCACTCGCCCGTATACGTCACCAAAGAACAAAATGCGCAAGGCGCAGCGCCTCCAGTCTTCTGCCCACTTTTCCCATCGTTCGCGATATGCACTATTATACCCGACCCGATGGGTTAAGGGCTGACTGGATTCCGCGTAGTGCGCTCACCAATCAATACGCAGAGACGAGCACAAAAGTTCGCAAGTCACACAGCAAAGTTGTGATTCCGCCGCCCGCCTCGGCTGCCCTCGGCTTCAGCATACGCAAACAGGCCGGTCTGCGCCCCTGGGGGCCGACCGGCCTGGCATGACATGCCGCGCTACTTATGGAAGATCATCAGCCTGCCGTTCTCGCGGATGGCGATGAGGTTCGGCTGCCGCCGCTGGCTGCTGAGCGAGGCCATGACCTCCTCGATCAGCTCATCCTGCGCCATCAGCTCCTCCTCGCCAAAGAACTCCATGGGTTCGGTGAGCAGCCGCTGCTGGAACAGCGTCCGCATGACCGCAACCACGGTGTAGAGCTCCTCGGGGGTGAGGCTCAGAACGTCTCGCTCGACGGCAACGGTGTTCAGTTCGCCGAACGCAGACTGCCGCACGTCGACGAGTTCGGCCACCCGCTGGTTCATCATGTGGTAAACCTCCAGCGTCTCCCGAATGCGACCGGCCGCCGCCGAGAACTCCTCGTCCGTCAGCGGGCCTTTCACCAGGAAGGAGAGACGCAGGGCCCGGCGCCCCGGGTCGTACCGCACCGTGGCGATTTCGGGGTAGCGAATGGCATAGCTCATCAGCAGCTGAATGGTGCGAGCCGAGGGCTCGTCGCCCCTGCGCATGTTCACCCCATCATGCCTCCTTCACAGGGGAAGCGGAGTTCCCCGAACGAGCTGCCGCACCAGTGACGCTGCGCCGACACCTCTTGGCGAGTGTCGGCGCAGTGTGCGCTCTCTTTGTATGACGTCCGCGGCAGGAGAAAGGTTCGCCGGCCTCAGCGGGCGTACTCCACCGCACGGGTCTCCCGGACGACGACCACCCGGATCTGCCCGGGGTACTCCAGTTCGTCCTCGATCCGCTTGGCGATCTCCTTCGTCAGCTTCATGGCGGCGTAGTCGTCGATCTTCTCGGGCTTCACCATGACCCGGATCTCGCGACCCGCCTGAATGGCGTACGACTTGTCGACGCCGTCAAAGCTGTCCGCCAGCGACTCCAGCTTCTCGAGCCGCTTGATGTACGTCTCCAGGGTCTCGCGCCGGGCGCCGGGCCGGGCCGCCGAGATGGCGTCCGCCGCGGCCACCAGGTGCGCCTCCACCGAGCGCGGCTCCACGTCTCCGTGGTGGCACTCCATGGCGTGGATGACGTCGGGGTGTTCCTTGTACCGGCGGAGCAGGCTCACGCCGATCTGCACATGGGAACCCTCGATCTCGTGGTCCACCGCCTTGCCGATGTCGTGCAGGAGCCCGGCCCGCTTGGCCACCTCCACGTTGACGCCCAGCTCGGCGGCCATGACGCCGGCCAGGTGTGCCACCTCGATGGAGTGCTTCAGCACGTTCTGACCGTACGAGGTGCGGAACTTCAGCCGGCCCAGCAGCTTCACCAGCTCCGGGTGCAGGTTGTGGATGCCCAGCTCGAAGCAGGCGGACTCGCCCTCCTCGCGGATGCGGGCCTCAACCTCCTTCTGCGCCTTCTCCACCATCTCCTCGATGCGGGCGGGGTGGATGCGGCCGTCCTGGATCAGCTTCTGCAGGGCGATCTTCGCCACCTCACGCCGCACGGGGTCGAACCCGGACAGCACAACCGCCTCTGGCGTATCGTCGATGATCAGATCGATTCCGGTGAGCGTCTCCAGCGTGCGGATGTTCCGCCCCTCGCGCCCGATGATCCGGCCCTTCATCTCGTCGTTGGGCAGGGTGACCACCGAGACGGTCAGCTCCGACGAGTGGTCGGCCGCAACCCGCTGCACGGCGATGCCCACCAGCTCGCGGGCCTTCTTCTCGGCGTTCTCCCTGGCCTCGGCCTCGATCTCCCGCATCAGCTTTGCGGCATCGGCGCGGGCCTCCTGTTCCACGTGCTCCAAAAAGAGCTGGCGCGCTTCCTCCATGGTGAGCTGCGAAATGCGCTCCAGTTCTGCCAACTGCTTGTTCACCAGTTCCTGCGCAATCTGGTTCTTGCGGTCGAGCTCCCGTTCCTTGCGGTTCAGGACCTCTTCCTTGCGCTCCAGCTGCTCCACCTTGCGGTCGAGCGCCTCCTCCTTCTGGACCACCCGGCGCTCCAGCCGCTGGACTTCGGCGCGCCGCTCCTTCAGCTCGCGCTCGGTCTCCGTGCGAAGCCTGTGAACCTCTTCCTTAGCTTCGAGGATCGCTTCCTTCTTCTTAGCTTCCGCCTCGCGCAGGGCCTCGTCCACGATGTGCCGCGCCCTTGCGTCTGCGGAGTTCAGCTTCAACCGGGACTCACGCTGAAACCACTGGTAACCGCCTGCCACACCGGCCGCGGCGCCCAGGATCAACGCGATGACAGCAACAAGAACATAGAGAATTGCCTTCACCTCCTGTCTGCCCGTGTCGTGAAGTTACGCATTCGAGCGAAAAGAAAAACGGACCATGCACCGGTCCGTACTCCGTGCTCGCCATATGCCTGTACACGCCGTCCTCGCGGGCGGCGCGCGGGTTGTCGACCAGATCGGTTTTGCCTGCAATGACAAACCCTAAGGTACAGAATCGCCTTAGGAGACATTTCTATAGCAAAACACGGGGCCTTTGCCCGTGGTTACCAACTGGCCTGGGTAACAAAACCCATCGAATGTACAACCATTGGCTCGCACAAAGAGGGCGGACCTCACTTCATGATAACCCTCAACGCGCTTTCTGTCAAGGTTAAGAAAATTGCGTATTAAGGCGTGTGCATGTCCGGTTCCCGAGAGGCCAGCAGCAGCCAGGTGGCCAGCCCCACCGTCCCCCGGCCGTCCGGGCGCGCCTGGCCGGGCCCCAGCACGTAGGGGCCCAGGTCAAAGTGCCAGGTGGTGTTGATCTGCAGCAGCAGGTTCACCACCCGGCCGTACCGCGGCCGGCTGTCGCGGCTCAGCCCCGAGAGGAGGCGGAAGGTTACCACCGCCTCCTCGTACAGGCGCGCGAGCGTCCGCGCCAGCCCCCGCTGCACCGAAGGCTCCAGCTCCATGGTGGCCAGCTTCAGGTCGAGCCGCTCGTACAGCAGGTGCCAGTGGCGGTAGCGCCCGTCCAGCTTCGCCTCCTCCTCGGGCCGGAGGTCGGCCGGCGGCAGGTCCGCCTCGATCTCCTCCCGGGCGGCGAGGGTCGCTGGGTCCAGATCGAGGCTGTCCAGCAGCCGGTTGGTCGCCGCGGCCGTTTCCCGGGTCCAGGTCTCGGCGCTGCGGGTCCAGCGCAGCAGGGCCAGCGCGTGGCGCCTCCAGGCAGGCCTGTCGCCGTCGGCAACCTGCAGGAGGCTGTCTACCAGCTTGACGAGATCGGCGCAGAGCAGCTGGAGCGCGGCCAGGTCGAAGGCGGCAAGACATGCCGCATCGGGCTCCAGCCCCGCCTGCACCAGCCGCTGCCACAGCGCCTCACTCAGTGTGGCGGCCGAGGTCGTGCGGTGGATGCGGGCCTCCGTCTCCTCCCACCAGTGCACGGCGATCCTCCTCCTGTCGGGCCGGTCAGGCCTCCGCGGGCTCAGAGCTGCCGGAGCCGGGAGGCGACCTCTTCCAGCAGGTAGTCCACGGCCTCCCGCACCTCGGCCTCATCCGCCTCGTAAGTGCTGATCTCCGCAACGGTTCCCCGGTGCAGGTGAACCGTGATCAGCGAGCCCCTGGGAAGCTGAAAACACCACATGGCATGCTCGTGCGGGCCCAGGTGCGCGCTGGGCACGCCCAGCATCGCGCGCATGATCACCCGCACGCTGCGCTCACGCCCGCGGGTGAGCTGCAGCCAGTCGTTCTTCCGATAGGTCAGCGGCCGGCACTTGGACAGGTAATTGCCGAAGACCTTGCGGTGAACGAAGGTTTGCAGGGTATAGGCCAACGTGTTACCTCCTCATTTCGGTCAGCGCACGGCCAGTTCGCTCTCGGCGTCGAACAGGTGCACCTTCTCCGGGTCGAAGGCGAGGTCGATCTGGTCGTGGGGGCGGAAACGCAGGTGCGGCTCCACCCGGGCCGTGATCTCGTCATCGCCGGAACGCAGGTAGAGATAGATCTCCGCTCCCAGCGGCTCCACCACCTCGATCCGGGCCGGGATGCGGGGCCCGTCGTGCGCCGCCAGGTACTGCGGATCGGCGTGCATGTTCTCCGGCCGGATGCCGAGCACCATCTCACGGCCGGCGTACGGGCGCGCCGCCGCCGAGAGCCGCTCCGGCACCGGGAACTGGAACGTGGCGGCGTGGAAGGTCCGCGCATCGTCGGAGAGGCGGCCCCGCAGGAAGTTCATGGCCGGCGAGCCGATGAAGCCGGCGACGAACAGGTTCGCGGGCCGGTCGTACAGCTCCTGCGGCGGCGCCACCTGCTGGATGACGCCGTCTTTCATGACCACGATGCGGTCGCCCATCGTCATGGCCTCCACCTGGTCGTGGGTCACGTAGATCGTCGTGGTCTGGAGCCGCTCCTGCAGCTTGGCGAGCTCGGTGCGCATGGAGGCCCGCAGCTTCGCATCCAGGTTGGAGAGCGGTTCATCCATCAGAAAGACCTTCGGGCTGCGCACGATGGCGCGCCCCAGCGCGACCCGCTGCCGCTGGCCCCCCGAAAGCGCTTTCGGCTTGCGGCCCAGCAGGTTGGAGAGGCCCAAGATCGCCGCGGCCTCCTTCACCCGCCGGTCGATCTCATCCTTCGGGACCTTCCGGAGCTTCAGGCCGAAGGCCATGTTCTCGTACACGTTCATGTGCGGGTACAGTGCGTAGTTCTGAAAGACCATCGCGATGTCGCGGTCCTTCGGCGCCACGTCGTTCACCAGCCGGTCGCCGATGTAGATCTCGCCCTCCGTGATCTCCTCGAGCCCGGCAATCATGCGCAAGGTGGTGGACTTGCCGCAGCCCGACGGCCCCACGAACACGATGAACTCCCGGTCCTTGATCTCCAGATTGAAGTCCCTTACAGCCGTAAACTCACCGAACCTCTTGTAAACGTGTCGCAAACTGACCTCGGCCATTCCGGCGCTTCACTCCTTTGGCCCCCTGAGCCCTGGCGTATTGGAGGCGGGGCGGTCCCGACTCACCAGCAGGACCGGTCTGCCCAGCCTGCTGGATTTTCAGATGCGGAAGCGCGCATCCGCTCAGATGGCGCAGGAAGGCGCTCCCACTATCCAGTTTCGGGGAGCGCCCTGACTTTTCCTCTTATGGCTGTATTAAGGGTACGTTGCGGTTCACCGGCGCGCCGGGCGCCGCCCGCGGGGCTTGCCGCCCAGCCGAAGACCGGCGGCCCGGTACAGATCGGCCACCTCCTGGTCGGTCAGGTAGCGCCACTCGCCTGCCGGAAGGTCCCCGAGCTTCAGCGGCCCCAGGGCGATGCGCTTCAGGTGAATCACCTCGTGCCCCAGCGCGGCGAACATACGGCGCACCTGCCGGTTGCGCCCCTCGTGGATGCGCAGCGAGATCGTCGCGCTGTTGGGCGCGCGCACCTCCAGCACCTTCACGTCGGCCGGCGCGGTCGGGCCGTCGTCCAGCTCGATGCCCTCCCGCAGGGCCCGGATCTTGGCCGGTCCGGGCACCCCCCGCACCTTGGCGATGTACGTCTTCTTCACCCTGCGGGCCGGGTGCATCAGCCCGTTGGCCAGGTCGCCGTCGTTGGTGAGCAGCAGGAGCCCCTCGGTGTCGAAGTCGAGCCTGCCCACGGGGTATACCCGCTCGGCCACCTCGCCCTCCAGCAGGTCGGTCACCTTCGGCCGCCCCTGCGGGTCGAAGAGGGTCGTCACGTATCCCTTGGGCTTGTTCAGCAGGACGTAAACCTTCGTCTCCGGTCTGCCCAGCGGGCGGCCGTCCACCTCGATGATATCCCGGCCCGGCACCACCTTCGTGCCCAGTTCGGTGACCACCCGCCCGTTCACGGTCACCCGCCCGGCCTGAATCAGGGCTTCGCTGTGGCGGCGCGACGCCACGCCCGCCCTGGCCATCACCTTCTGCAGCCGCTCGGCAACCTCCGCCTCAGCGGCCGTGAGCCGGGGGCCCTGGTCAACCTTCGGGCCCCGACCCGACGCGGGCTTCGCCCTGCGCCGCCCCCGCCGGCCCAGCAGCCCTCGTTCCAGCCTGTAGCGCAACTGCTCGTCCACCGAAGCGAAACCGCCGCCGGACGCGGCGAACGCGCGGGCGCTCCTCCCGGCCCGCTTCGCACCGGGTCCCGGCTTCCGGGGTCGATCTGCCATCGGATACACCTCACCATGCTCTGCTGCGGGTCATAGGATGGGGTACTGCGTCAGGATGGCGGCCGCGGTTCCGCCGTTTCCAGGGGGGGGAAGCCTGCCGTGAAACTCGGGATGGAGCTGACCGCGCGCCATCCGATCCAGCTGAACCTGGGAACCTTCTTCGAGACCTGGCTCGCCACCGCCGCCGGCAGCGCCCGCCGCTCCCTGGGGCGGGACGAGTACCACCTGCGCATCACCATCGGCGCAGGGGCCAGACTGGCCGGGACGGGGCGCACGCACCTCTGCCAGGTGGACCTGGAGGCGGCCGGGCTGGGGCGGAACGGCGTCCGGCAGGCGTTGCTGACCCCCCTGGAGTTCCCGGAGGAGGGCCCCGTCATCTGGGGCATCCGCACCAACCGCTTCCTCCACCTGTCCGACCTGGTCGCGTCGGCCGGCGGCTGCATGCTGCGGGAAGACCGCCCGCCCGAAGAGTTCGCGCTCGACGACCCTCGGGTGCGCGTGGAGTGTGTGTCCCCCGGGCGCTACATCGTCGACGTCACCGGGCTCCTCACCGACTGAGCAAAGAACAGGCTGCCCCTGAGCAGCCTGCCCCGGCTCGAGCGGCCTATTCGGAAATGCGGGCGATGACCTCGACCTCGACCGCGGTATCCATGGGCAGTTCCGGAGCGCCCACGGCGGACCGCGCGTGGAGGCCGGCATCGCCGAAGACCTGCTGGTACAGCTCCGATGCCCCGTTGGCCACCGCCGGCTGTCCCGTGAAGCCGTCGGCGCTGTTCACGAACACGACCACCTTCACGATCTGGGCCACCTTGTCCAGCGAACCCACGGCCGACTTCAACACAGCCAGGGTGTTGATGGCGCACAGCCGTGCGGCCTGGTAGCCCTCCTCGGGGGTCAGGTCCCTGCCGACCTTGCCCTTGTACTTCAGCTGACCGCCCTCCACCGCGATCTGGCCGCTGGTGAAGATCAGGTCGCCGCTGCGGACGAACGGAACGTAGGCCGCGACCGGCTTCGGCGCGTCCGGAAGGGTGATGCCCAGTTCCTGCAACCTCTGTTCTGCACTCATGAACGGCGTGTGCCTCCTCCGATGGGTTCAATCCGCTCTATTTTTACCATAAGCTCACCGAAAAAACCACTGGCACACGTAAAGCGCGGCCAGAAACCCGACCAGATCGGCCGTCAGCCCCACGGCGGCGCTGTAGCGCACCCGCCGGATGCCCACCGAGCCGAAGTAGACGGTGAGCACGTAGAAGGTGGTGTCGGTCGAGCCCTGCATGATGGAGGCCAGCCGGCCGATGAACGAATCGGGGCCGTGGGTCTTCAGCAGGTCCGCCGTCACCGCCAGCGCCCCCGCGCCCGAGAGCGGCCGCACGATCATCAGAGGGAGCACCTCGGAGGGGAAGCCCAGGGCCCCCGTAATCCCGCTCATGGCCTCGGCCAGCAGTTCCATGGCGCCGGAGGCCCGGAAGATGGAGAGGGCCATGAGCATGCCGACCAGGAAGGGGATGATCTTGACCGCGATCTCCAGCCCCTCCTCCGCCCCCTCGATGAAGGCGTCGTAGACCGGCACCCTGCGAATGGCGCCCCACAGCGGGATCAGCGCGAGCATCCCCGGCACGGCCCAGAGCGAGAGCGAGTTCAGCACAGACACCGGCCCTACCTCCCCCGTGCCCGGAGCGCCGTGCGCACCGCCCAGTCGAGCCCGATCGAGAAGATCCCCGCCACCACCGAGGCGATCAGCGTGGCCACCACGATCTCCGCCGGGTTCACCGACCCGTACGTGGCCCGCAGCGCGATGATCGTCCCCGGCACCAGCGTGATGGATGCGGTGTTCAGGGCCAGGAAGGTGCACATGGCCTCAGAGGCGGTCTCCTTGTCCGGGTTGAGCTCCTGCAGCTCCTGCATCGCCTTCAGCCCGAAGGGGGTGGCGGCCGAACCCAGCCCCAGCATGTTGGCGGAGATGTTCATCAACATCGCCCCCACGGCCGGGTGGTCGCGGGGCACGGTGGGAAAGAGCCACCTCACCACCGGGCGGAGCAGCATCGCCAGCCCTTCCATGAGCCCGCTGCGCTCCGCGATCTTCATGATGCCCATCCACAGGGCCATAAGCCCCGCCAGCCCGATGGCCGTCTCGATGGCGAGCTTGCCCCCCGCGAACGCCGCATCGGTCACCTCGGCGGCCCTGCCGGTGGCGGCGGCTACCGCCACCCCGGCCAGGATGAGTCCGAGCCAGACCAGGTTCATCATGCTGCTGCAACCCCCCCGCCCGCGATGGATATGCCGGGTGGGACAAATTCAGCCCTCGTCCGCGGACAGGTCCGCGCAAAAGGGCGCCCCCGCACGGGGACGCCCCTTACCCTGCTGTCTGATTACACTTTCAGCATGCGCTCCACGCCCAGGATGAAGACCGTTGCGGCGGATTGCGGCGTGGTCTTGCCCGCTTTCGCGCTGCCCTGGCTCACCTGCGTGCCGGGGCATACGCCGCGGATGGCGTCGAGCGCATCCTCCAGCTGATCCTCCCGGACGCCGATGAGGAAGGTGGTGTTGCCGGCCTTCAGAAACCCGCCCGTGGAGGACAGCTTGGTCGCGCTCAACCCCTTCCTGGTGAGCGTCTCGGTCACCTGCGCGGCGAACTCGTCCCGCACCACGGCTACGATCATCTTCACGAACTGATCCCTCCTGATGACCCTGCTCGGGCAAGTGACATCTTTCGGCACGGCGCGCCTGTTTCCCTGCGCCCTGCGGCCAGAATGACGCGGCGTCGCATAGCCCGGCGACGTTGGACATACCGTTTGGCGAAGGCAGATGAGGGGTGGTTGCCATGTACCGGTCTCCACGGGCGCAGTTCTTCGTCGTGCGGGTGAACCGCTGGTGGGCGGCGGGCCTGGTGGCCCTGTTGCTGGCGGTTCTCGCCCTTCCCTGGGGCTCCCCGCCGCCGGCTGCGGGCACGGGCGGGCCTCGGGTGGCTGAGGGTGTGACCCTGCTGGGGTTCGACTTCTCGGGAATGTCTGAGCGGGAGGCCCGGGCGCTGCTTGGCGAGCTGGCCACCGGCTACCGCGCCATGCCCGTGGCCGCCCGCCGGTTCGAGTCGGCCGACGGCATCCCTTATACCGTACCCGAACTGAACGGCTTCCAACTCGACGTGGAGCGCACCTGGCTCAGGCTGGCCACCGCCCCGCCGGGCACGATCGTGGAGCCCGCGGTGCAGGTAGAGCCGGCCACAACCCGCCTGGCCGACCTGCCCCTCAGCGCGATCCGCCAGGGCAACGGTGAGAAACAGGCGGTGGCCCTCCTGATCAACGTCGACTGGGGCGCCGACGAGCTGGCGCGCATGCTCCCGATCCTGAAGCGCAAAGACGCCAGGGCCACCTTCTTCCTGTCCGGCCGGTGGGCCGAGCAGAACCCGAACCTGACCCGCCTCATCGCCGCCGACGGCCACGAAGTGGCCACCCACGGCCACAACCTGACCCACGGCCCGAAGGCCCTGGCCCGCGCCGGGCGGCTGAAGGACGACATCGCACAGTCGGTCAGGGTCATCGAGGAGATTACCGGCCAGACGGTGAAGTACTACGCGCCGCACAAGTCGGAGGTCGACCAGTCGATTCTGCAGACCGCGGCCGACCTCAACCTCCAGACGGTCCTCTACAGCCTCGACACGGTGGACTGGAACGAGCAGTACGCCACACCGGAACGCATCCTGGAGACGTTCCGGCAGGCCAAGGCCGGCGATCTCATCCTGATGCACCCGAAGCCCAACACCCTGAAGGTGCTGGAGCAGGCCATCGACCTGCTGCAGAGCAGGGGCTACCGGCTGGTCACCCTGAGCGAGATGCTCTCCCCCGATCCGCTTCTGCCGGGCAGGAGCAGCGGGCACGAAAGCGGGGACTGAGAACTGCCGCCTGGGGCAACATGAATCGGCCCAACGCCTTATGGGAGAAGATCCTATTTTCTTGTATAATCAACACATAGAATGATTCCGGCCGCGCTGTGCACCCACAGTTCGAAAACGGTCAGATCTGCATTTCCCGCAACTTTTTCCACTGGAGGCAGCCTATGCGAATCACGATACGTCAGAGGCTCATGTTGGGATTCGGCAGTGTCGTGTTGCTGCTGGGCGTGGTGGCCTACGCCGGCATCACCAGCCTGCAGGATATCACGGTCAGGTACGACGACGTGGTCCACCGGGTCGACGCCAGTGCGATGAAGGCCCGCGAGATCGAGGCGGGGGTCCAGGACGAGGCGCGCGCCCTGGCGAGCTACCTCCTGACCGGCGAGGCCGCCTACGCGGAGGAGTTCGAAAGGGCCTCAGCCCAGGTGGCCGCGGCGCTCGATGAGCTGTCGGGCCTGGCCACCGGCGAGGCCCATGCGCTCGCCGACGAGCTGCGCACGCGGGTGCAGGCCTACGAGGCTGTTTCCCGCAACCTGCTGAAGCGCACGCGCTACGGACAGGCGGAGGCCAGCTTCATCCTGTCGGAGCAGCTCCGCCCCCTGCGCGAAGACGTCGTGCTGGCTGCGGCGGCGCTGAAGGAGACCACCGATCGGGTCGTGAACGACCAGACCCTGCTCGCCCGGGAACGGGCGAACCAGTCCGTGTACATCGTCGGCGCCGTCAGCCTGGCTGCGGCGGTTCTGGGGGTCATTGCGGCGCTTAGTGTCTCCGGAAGGGTGGCCCGCGCCGTGCACGACGTGGCCGCCGTGGCTGAACGGGTCGCGGGAGGCGACCTCAGCCACGGCGAGATCCGCGCCGGCAACAATGAACTGGGCGACATGGCCAGGTCCATGCAGCGGATGGTCGAGCAGTTCCGCGCGCTGATCGGCAGCATCCAGCGTGTCGCCAGCTCGCTCATGGCGTCGGCGCAGGAGCTCGCCGCCTCGTCGGCCCAGTCGGCGAGCGGAGCCCAGAATGCGGCAGAGATGGCCGCGCGAATCACATCCGGCGCGGCGGCGCTCACGGCCGCGGCGGGAGACGTGCGCCAGATCATGGCAGAGCTCCGGCAGACCAGCCACCAGATCGCCCAGGGTGCGCAGACCACCGCCGCGGAAATGACCCGCGCCACCGAGCTCCTGGCCAGCTCGGCCCGTTCCGCTGCCGCGGTCGCCGCCAGGACGGGCGAAGTCTCGGCTCAGACGACCCGCACGGAGCTGCTGGCCCAGGAGGGGGCCCAGGTCGTGCGCGAGTCTCTGGCCGCCATGCAGCGGATTCAGGCGGCGGTGACCGACTCGGCAGCGCGCATCCGCAACCTGGAGGCGCTCTCGGCTCAGATCGGCGAGATCACCGCGGTCATCGGCGCCATCGCCGACCAGACAAACCTGCTCGCGCTCAACGCCGCGATCGAGGCGGCCCGTGCCGGCGAGCAGGGCCGCGGCTTCGCCGTGGTCGCCGAGGAGATCCGGAGCCTGGCGGAGCGCTCCGCGGCCGCCACGCGCGAGATCGCCGATCGCATCGCCGGCATCCAGGCCGGAACCGCCGAGGCCGTGGCCGCCATGGAGACAGGCCTCCAGCAGGTGCGGGAAGGCAGCGGGAGGGCCAACGCAGCGGGAGATGCCCTCGGCGAGATCCTGAGCGGTCTGCGGGACACCGCCGCCGACGTGCAGGAGATCGCCGGGAGCGTGCAGGCCATGCAGGCCGACATCGACCGGCTGGTGGAGTCGTTCCAGGCCGTCGCGGCGCTGGCCGAGGAGTTCACCGCCGCCACCGAGGAGATGGACGCCTCCACCGCGCAGGTCTCGGGCGCCATGGAGCAGGTAGACGAAACCGCCCGCTCGAACGAGCGGGCGGCGCAAGAGGTCTCCGGCTTCGTGGAGCAGCTGACGGCAGCGGTTGAAGAGGTCGCCGCCTCGGCCGACGGCCTCAGAGGGATGGCGCAGGAACTGCAGGCCTCCGTCGCCTGGCTGAAGCTCTAGCGCAGCTTCCCCTCCATCACGGGAACGCGTTCCCGACGGCCTCCCAGATGGCCGGTTCGTTGAGCCCCAGCCGCCAGATTGCGATGCCGCCCAGTCCGTACTTCTCAACAATCTGCAGCTTGGCGGCCGCGGAGTGGCTGTTCTCGAAGTAGACGATGTGCGCCCGGCCGCCCTCGCTGTAGGTGAAGTAGGGAACCTGCGCCACATCGTCCCACTGCACCTCGACCCCGTGCCTGGCCGCCAGGGTGTAGGCGCCGCCGGTCGAAAGCCCCTTCACCACCTGCCGCGTGCCGTGGATCCAGTCGTAGCCGTAGGCCGGTATCCCCAGCAGGATCTTCTCCGGCGGGATCTGGGTAACGGCGTACGCGGCGACGCGGTCGACCCAGGGCAGCGATGCCACCGGACCGTGGGGCAGGCCGTAGGTGTGCTCGTCGTAGGTCATGATGGCCACCTGGTCGGCCGCCTCACCCAGCGCGGCGTAGTCGAAGGCGCCGCCCCAGTTGGACGTGGTGTCGTCCCAGACCTTCGCCGGCACGGACACCGTAAGGTGAATCCCGTGGGGCTTCAGGGCCGCCGCGGCCTCCCTCACGAGGGCGGTGTAGTGCGGCCGCAGGTCCCCGGGCACGTTCTCGATGTCGATGTCGATGCCGGCGAGGCCGTGCACCTGCGCGATGGCCAGCATGTCGGCCACCGCCCGGCCCCGCCGCTCCGGGTCGGAGAGCACCGCCCGGGCGATCTCGGCGCTGAAGTGGCCGTTCTCCATGTTGTAGACCAGACCATACACGGGTACGCCCATCTCCCCGGCGGCCGCGGAGAGGTCGGGATACGGCCGGGTCGTGATGGAGCCGTCGGCGTTCAGCTGCAGGGCGAAGTTCACGACCCGGTCCACGTGCGCGCCGGCCTCGCGCAGGGCGTTGAGCGCGCGCACGTCGCCCTGCCAGTCCTCCGCGTAGTAGGCCACGACGAGCGGGCCCTCCTCCTCGGCCGGCGGCTCCTCGACGGGCGGCTCCCCGGCCGTCAGCACCACCCACCCGTCGCCCGCCAGGTCGGGCAGCACCCAGGCCTCCGCCGACTGCAGATCCGCCGGGGAGGGCAGCGCGCCGGCGGGCACCCCGGGCGCCGCAGCCCCCGATGCGCCAACCACGAGCAGCGCCACCGTCATCAGCCCCAGCCAGAGCCGTCTCCCCAGCCTGTGCACAGCCCCACCTCCGTATAATCGAACGCAAAAAACTAATCGTGTTCGATTATACCGGTCGTGGTATGTCTGTGTCTTGCGGGAGTTATTGGCCGCGGGCGGCGGGCCTGCCTCCGTCCGGCGAGTTTGTGAAGGAAAGCGCATGTGCCGGGGCGAAACGGAATAACAGACGCTTCCAGTCGTACTTCATGCAGACGTCTCAGCTGCCAGACGCCACAGCGGTCGGCCCCAACGGCCGCCCACGGCGCCGCGGAAGGAGGTCATGTCCCATGCGCGTTGCCGGCCAGTTCCGCTTCGATGCGCCGCCACAGGTCATGTACAAGCTGTTCACCAACGAGGAAGCTCTCCTGAACGCCACCATCGCCCTTGAGTCCCTGGAAGAGATCGCCCCCGACAGGTGGGCCGCCCGGCTGAAGGTGGGCATCGGCGGCTTCGCCCTGATCTACAAGGGCATTCTGGAGGTCACCGACCGCGTCCCGGGCGAGAGCTTTCACCTGCGCATCGCCGCCGAAACCCACAACGGCTCCGCCCATGCGGAGGCCGATCTGCGCTTCCTCCCCGACGGCGACGGCTGCGTGGTCACCTACGACGCCGACATCGAGTTCCGGGGCGCGCAGAAGCTCCTGCCCTCCCTCGCGAAGGGGCTGGTGGACTACTTCATGCACGGCATGCGGGAGTACCTGGACAAGGCGAAGGCCCGCGACCTCATCTGATGCGCAACCCCCAAACAACACGTTAAATGAGCCGGTGCAGACGCACCGGCTCTTTCACACGCCGCTGAGGAACCGCCTGAGGCGTTCTGCCGCGCCCCGCAGGTCCTGCGGGGCGTTCAGCATCGGGGCGAACAGGTCCCCCACCGCCGCCAGGCGAGCGTGCATTGTGCGCAGGGTAAACCGCGGCGGCTCCCCTTCGAGCTCCTCCCAGGTGACGGGCGCCGAGACCGGCGCCCCCGGCAGCGGGCGCACGCCGTAGACGCTGGTGATGGTCTGCCCCCGCCGGTTCTGCAGGTAGTCCACGTAGACCTTCGGGCCCCGCTTCGCGACCGCGCGCTCCAGCGTGACCTTCTGCGGGTACGCCCTGAGCAGCACCCGGCCCACCAGCTCGCAGAAGGCGGCCGTCTCGGCGTAGGTCGTGCCAGGCCCGGCCCTGCAGAAGATGTGTACGCCCGTCGCCCCCGAGAGCTTGGGGAAGCCCTCCACCTGCACCTCCCCGAGGATCTGCCGGACCAGCCGGGTCACCACCAGGACGTCCTGGAAGGTGGCCCCCTCCGACGGGTCCAGGTCGATCACCGCCCAGTCCGGCTGGTCGGGGGCGGCGCAGGAGGAGAGCCAGGGGTGCAGCTCAATCGCCCCGAGGTTGGCCGCGTAGGCCAGGGCGGCCGGCTCCTCGATGCGCAGGTAGCGGATGACCCGGCCGTCGTCGGCCCTGTCCGCCCAGGTGGGCAGCCAGTCCGGCAGGCCGGCCGGCGCGTCCTTCTGGTAGAACCACTTGCCGCCGATGCCGTGGGGGTACCGGGTGAGCACGACGGGCCGGCCCCGCAGGTGCGGCAGCAGATACGGGGCCACCGAGACGTAGTACGCGATCAGGTCGCCCTTGGTGAGCCCGTCCTCGGGCCACAGGGGCTTCTCCAGGTTGGTCACGGCCAGCTCCCGGCCGGCCACCGCCACCCGCCGCCGCTGCGACCTGGCCACTACTGCAGCCGCACTTCCTGCGGGCCCCAGGCCGAAACCAGGGCCAGCACTTCGTCCACCTGCCGCTGCCCGACCCGGGCCTCCACGCGGAAGCGCGCGCGCCTTTCGCCCCCGGCGGGGTCCGCGCCGCGCCGGTCCGCAGCCAGCCCCTGGTCCGCCAGGTTGCCGAAGAAGGTGCCCAGGCCCGCCCCGGCCAGCGTGGTCAGCATGGTGCCGGTGGCCGACGCGGCGCCCAGCGGCGGCACGAGGTACGTGGCGGCCAGGAAGCCCGCGGTGGCCCCCACGCTGGCCCCCAGCACCACCCCCCGCCCCATCCCGCGCTCCGGCAGGGCTGCCTCTGCGTCCGGCGGCGCTGCCTCTGCTGCGTGGGGTTCTGCCGCCAGCGTCACCTCCACCGCGCGGGCCTTCAGCCCGCGGAAGCAGGCCCGCGCGTCCCCTTCCTCGGCAAACCAGGCGACGACCGTGTGGCTGCGTTCCTCGGGCCAGGGCAGCGGCCGCTCGTCGGGGAAGCCCGGGGCCGGCTCCGCGGGATGCGGCTGCTCCTGCCACTCCTGCTCGATCATCTGGCTCTCCTCCTCTTCCAGGTCTGTCACGGCATCACCGCCGCCTCAGGGGGATCCGCGGTGAACCCGACCACCGCCGGGTCCCGGAGCCGCCCCTCCTCCGTCCACTCGGTGAAGGCCACCCGCACCGTCAGACGGGGCTCCACCCAGACCACCGGGCCCGGCTCCCCGCCGAACCGGTCCCGCAGCCTCGGAACTTCGGGAAACGGGCATCCGGCCGGCGGCAGGTGCTGCCTGATCGCCGCCAGCTCCTCTCCGGTCAGCCCCGAACCCACCCGGCCGATGTACTGGAGCCGGCCGGAGCGGTAGGCCCCCAGGAGCAGACCGCCCGGTCGGCCGACCGGATTGGTGTACCCCGCCACCACGGCCAGCATCTCCGAACGGCGCTTCACCTTCAGCCAGTCCCGGCTGCGGGCGCCCGGCACGTAGGGGCTGCCGCGCCGCTTGGCCACCACCCCCTCCAGCCCCTGCTCCACCGCTGCGGCAAAGAGCGCCGGCCCCTGGTCGCCGGGGAACGAGGCCACCACCTGCCAGGCCTCGGCGGGGGGCACCACCTCCTCCAGCAGGGCCAGCCGCTCGGTGAGCGGACGCTGGTAGAGCGGCTCGCCGTCCCACTCCAGCAGGTCGAACAGCATGAGGGTGGCCGGCGGGCGGCGGCCGGGCCGGGTGCTGCCAGACGCCAGGTCCCGCTCCAGGACGGCGGAAAAGCTGGGCCGCCCGTCCCGGAGCACGATGATCTCGCCGTCCAGCACCGCCCGCCGGCCGGAAAGGGCGGCCGCCAGGCCGTTGAACTCGGGAAACAGGTGAGTGCGCTCCCGCAGCCGGCGGCTCCAGTGGCGCACCCGGCCGCCCTCCACCAGCGTCAGGTTCCGCACGCCGTCCCACTTCACCTGGTAGAGCCAGCCGGCGTCGGCGAAAGGCGCCTCGGCCCGCTCCAGCAGCATCGGCGGGAAGGGAAGGTCCACCGGCTACGGCCTCCCGGGCACCGTCTCGTCAGGCCCGACGTCAGCCGGCACCGGCGGAACCCCGGGGACGGATGCGGGAGGCGCTCCGGGCAGCCCAGGGATCGTGCGGCGCGGGGGCTCGTCCGCGCCCCGCCGCCCCTCCGCCGCCTGAATCGACGCGCGCAGCGCCTCCATGAGATCGACGACCCGGCCCTGTTCCGGCGCGGGCCCGAGCTCTTCCGGGGGCGCTCCCGCGATCTTCGCCTCGATGCGCTCCAGAAGCGCCTTCCGGTACTCGTTCTCGAACCGTTCGGGCGTGAACGGCATGGTCAGCGATTCGATCAGCCCGGTGGCCATCTCGATCTCCTGGGGCCGCAGCTCCGGCTGGGCGATGCCGGTGAGGCCGGCTACCGATCTCACCTCGTCCGGGAAGTGCATCGTCTCCATGGCCAGCACGCCGTTTCGGAAGACCCGCAGGGCCGCCAGCGACTCCTTGGAGCGGATGACCACGCGGGCGACGGCGACCCTTCCGGTCAGCTCCATCGCGTGGCGCAGCAGGGCGTAGGCCTTCGCGCCGCCCTCGCCGGGCTCCAGGTAGTAGGTCTTGTCGAAGTAGACCGGGTCGATCTCCGACAGGTGCACGAAGGCCACGATCTCCAGGGTGCGCCGGGCCGCCAGGGGTATCGACTCGAAGTCGTCTTCCTCCAGCGTGACGTAGCGCCCCCGGTCGAACTCGTAGCCCTTCACGATCTCACCGCTTTCGACCTCGCGTTCACAGCTCGGGCAGTACTTCCGATACTGTATGGGCGTCTGGCAGGGCTCGTGGAGCAGGTTGAAGCGCAGGGCCTTAGACTCGGTTGCGGCGTACAGTTTCACCGGAATCGTCACCAGCCCGAAGCTGATGGTCCCCTTCCACATGGCACGCAGGGCGTCCACCCCCCGTTTGGTAGCGTAAGCCGACCGCACGCCGGCTATTCCGCCATGCTATGCGAGGGGGCCGGGCGCAATACCGCCCGGCCCCCAGGCCACTAGGTGAGGGTTGTATTGGGTGTGCCGTCGGCCCCGGTGGTGCCCTCGACCCCGGGCTCCCACGGCTCGTCCCTGCCGCGCCTCTCCAGGGCCGCCTTCAGCTTGTCGATGAGCTGCGGGGCCAGGTCGATGATGCGGTGGACCGGCTGCCCCCCGTCCACCGGCAGCATGCGCACCTGGTCCTTCGCCACCACCAGGAAGCCCACCGGGGAGACCGACACCCCGGCCCCGCTGCCGCCGCCGAAGGGGTGGTCGTGCCCGGGCTCCTGCTCGTGAGCAGGGGCAAATTCCGAACCGCCCGCCGCAAAGCCGAAGGCCACGCGCGACACGGGCACGATCACGGTGCCGTCCTGCGTCTCCACCGGGTCACCGATGACCGTGTTCACGTCCACCATACTCTTCAGGCTTTCCATGGCCGTCTTCATGAGGCCTTGAATCGGGTGATCGGCCACCGGTTCTGTCCCCTTTCCTCCGCTGACGCTGCTGAATCCGGGCCTTCGCCGCCCTGCGCCGCATGGTCTCCCGCAGCACCATGCCGGCTGCCAGAGTAGCCTTTCCCAGCCGCACACGCAGTATGCAGTCGAGGTCCGTGCGCAGGAGCGGCCGCTGGAAGTTGGGCACAACCGCCACTGCGACGCCGTCCCGGTCCAGCGCAACCCACCGGCCCAGCTGCGCCAGCAGCGCGTAAATTGCGCTCCAGCCGAGCCCGGTCAGCACAGCAGAGTCGCACGCGTCGAGGCCGCCCACCTCCATGCGCAGGCGGAAGCGGGGACAGCGGGTGGCCCGGGCCAGGTACCGCAGCCCGGGGGCCGACGCGGCCAGCAGTTCGCGAACATCCTGCTTGCCCAGGTCCAGGCGGCGCCGGGCTCGCCTCACCTGGCGGCGCGCCCGCTCCCCGAGGGCGATCTCCCGGGTGAGGCGCAGCCAGCCCACCCGCAGTTCCACCAACACCTTCGCCTTCAGGTTGAGCTGGGCGAGGCGCAGGTGCAGCTGAACCGGCACGAGCCCCAGCAGAAGGAGCGACGCCGCCAGGAAGCCCGCGGCCATCAGCCAGCCCATCTTTACCCACCCCCGGCAAACTTGCCCGCCTCGACAAGGTGAGTCTTGCCAATCCAGTCAGGGGCCATACCGCCGGGGCCTTCGGAGCGGCCGCGCCGCCTCTCGGAAACCAGGAAGCGGCTGACCCCATGCTCTGGGATCAGCCGCCCGTCACACCGCCAACCGGAACCGCTGCGCCAGGAGGCGCGGCAGCTCGCCAATATGCGACAGCCGGTGGTAATTGGGATCGTCCTCGTCCACGTCCAGGTGGTCGTAGGCCCAGGTCTCCACGTCCACGTGGTAGGCCGCAATGCCGACCGCCAGGGCGGGGCGGATGTCGGAGTGGCGGGAGTTGCCCACCACGAAGCAACGGCCCGGATCCCGGTCGCCCATGAAGGCCCTCAGCCGCTCGGGCGTCTTCTCCAGCACCACGGCCTCCCGGTGGATCCAGCGGCCGAGGCCGGACTCCCGGATCTTCCGCCGCTGGATGGGCTCTTCGCCCGCGGTCCAGATCGTCACCTCGAACCCCGCCTCGTGCAGCCAGCGCAGCGTCTCCGCCGCGCCGGGCAGGAGCTCCTGCCGGGTCTCGTAAGGTATGGCGCACAGCCGCCTGAGCTCGGCCTCCACCTCCGGGTCGGCCTGCAGCCCCGCACGCCCGGCGAACTCCTGGTAGCAGGCCAGCCACGCCGCAGCCAGCGACTCCTTCACCAGGCCCATCTGCCGGGCCACGACCACGTCCAGTTCGGCTCCGCGCCGCTGCACCTCGCCGGCGTCGAAGCCGGTCCGGCGGGCGATGAGGCGGCTGGTCTCGGCCTCGACCTCCCGGAAGTAACGGATATTCTCCGCGATCGTGTCATCCCAGTCCACGAAGGCGTGCCCCGTGAAACCCAACCGTTACCCCTCCTCCTGCTGCGGGGGCTCCCCGCCTTCGCCCGCCGCCTCCTCCGGGGCCGGCTGCCCCTCTTCCGCAAAGAGCGACGCCTGCACGTCCCGCTCGCCCTCCTCGGCGGCAGCCCCGGTGGGCACGATCAGCCCGGCCTCCGAGGTGTCGATCTCCACCGGCGGCAGGTCGCTCAGCTCCTTCAACCCGAAGTACCTCAGAAACTCGGGGGTGGTGCCGTAGAGAATCGGCCGGCCCGGAGCGTCCTTGCGCCCCTGGTCGGCGATCAGCCGCCGCTCCAGCAGCGTCTCCAGGGCGCTGTCCACCTTCACGCCGCGCACGCTCTCGATCTCGGCCTTGGTGATGGGCTGCCGGTACGCGATGATGGCCAGGGTCTCCAGGGCGGCGTGGGAGAGCCCCCGCGACCGTGGCTGGAGCAGCCGCTCCACGTACTCGGCGGCCTCGGGCCGGGTGGTCAGCACGTAGCCCCCGGCCAGTTCCCGGATGGCCAGCCCGCGGTGAGGCGCCTCGTAGTCCTTCTGCAGGTCGGCCATGAGCAGGGCGGCGTCCTTCTCGTCGAGGCCGATCACCTCGGCGATGCGTTTGATCGTCAGCGGCTCCGGCGAAGCCAGGAGCAGCGCCTCCAGGATCATCTTGCCATGGTTCCAGATCATCCGTCCTCGTGGCCTCCCTCGGCCTCATGGTGCGGCGGGTCCGCCTGCAGAACCAGGATCTCCCCGAAGAGCTCCCTCTGCACCACCCTGACGTGCCGCTGGCGCATGAGTTCCAGCAGCGCCAGAAACGTAACGACCACCTCCAGGCGGCTGCAGCCGCCGGAGAAGAGGTCGTGGAAACGGACCCCTCCGGGTGAGCGGGCCACGCGAAAGCGGATCTCCCTGATCTTCTCACGCAGCGGGATCTCCGCCCGGGGCACCTCGCGCCAGTTCCACTCTTCCTTCAGGACCTCCTGGAAGGCCCTGACCAGGTCGGCGAGGTCGATCCCCTCCAGCGGGGGCGGACCCCCGGGCTCCTCCACGAAGAGGCCGCGCGTGTAGACCCGGAACATCTCCCGCTCCCGCTCGCGCAGCATCTCGGCGGCCTCCTTGAAGCGGCTGTAGGCCACCAGCTGCCGCACCAGGGCCTCGCGCGGATCCTCCTCCTCCGCCTCCGGCCCCTCCTCGTCCACCTCCGGGCGGGGCGGCCTGGGCAGCAGCATGCGCGACTTGATGCGCAGGAGCGTCGCGGCCATCACCAGGAACTCGCTGGCCCGGTCAAGATCCAGGTCTGCCAGGTCCTGAATCGCGGCCAGGTACTGCTCCGTGATCCGGGCGATGGGGATGTCGTAGATGTTCATCTCTTCCCGGCGGATCAGGTGCAGGAGCAGGTCGAGGGGGCCCTCGAAGTTGGCCAGGTGAACCACGTAAGGCTCTGACCCTGTGGATCGATCCACACCCGTTCCCCCTCTCTCCCGGCGCCGCGGGCCCGGTTTCGTACAACCTCTTTATATTACATGCATTTTAGCATCCCTGGCAATGTCACAGCAGCTGCAGCACCGGCGAGGCCACCCAGATGACCGCGCCGAAGATGGCGTTGTAGATCGGCGACAGGTCGACGAGACCCGTCACGAACAGGAAGATGAGGATCATGGGGCCGAACCGGTAGAGGGTGTGGACGAGCTCATGCGACCCGGCCGGAAAGGCGTACACCAGCACCCGGAAGCCGTCCAGCGGCGGGATGGGCAGCAGGTTGAAGCCCACCAGGAAGACGTTGATGGTCACCACGGCGTAGAGGGTCTGGCTCAGCACCGGGTGATGCCAGCCCAGCCGCCCGGTCTCCGCCAGGGCGAAGAGCACGACGAACACGAGCGCCAGGAGGAAGTTCATGGCCACGCCGGCCAGGGAGACCGCGATGTCTCCCAGCACCCGCGGGCGCAGCCGGGCGGTGTTCACCATCACCGGCCTGGCCCAGCCAAAGCCGCCCAGCAGGAGCAGCAGGGTGCCGACAGGATCCAGGTGGGCCAGCGGATTCAGTGTGAGACGGCCCTGCAGGCGCGGCGTGTCGTCGCCGAACCAGGTGGCGACCAGCGCGTGGCCGAACTCGTGGAACGCGAAACCCATCACGACACCGGGGATGAACATCACAATCTGCTGCAAGCTGGGCAGTGCCAAGGGATTCACTCCTCCTGTTGCGCTGCGTGGCGGCGGGCCAGATCTAGCTGCGCCGCCCTGTCAAGAGCCTGCCCCGAGAGCCGGGCCGCGAGCACCCGCTCCAGGATCCGGCCGACTCGCGGGCCCGGGGCGACCCCCAGGGCCTGCACGTCGGCGCCGGTGATGGCGAGCCGGATGTGCCGCCACTCATGCCAGAAGGCCGACACCCGGTCGCCGCCGCCCAGCAGGTGCAGCAGCAGCAGCCCCTCGGGCGGCCAGTCGCGCAGCCGGGCGACGATGGCCGCCGGGTCGGGCCTGGGGGCCGTCACCAGGTCGTGGGCGATGCGCCACCCCGCGAGCACCTGCAGGCAGCACTGGGACTCCGCCCGCCTGAGGCGCAGCCGTTTCACCAGGGCGGCGCCCCGGTTCAGCGGCAGCCGGTGTATGAGCACCAGCAGCTTCGCCAGCCAGAGCTTGCTCTGCGCGGCGATGTCCGGCTCCTCCTCCGGGAGCGAATCGGCCGCATCCAGCAGGGAGAGCAGCTCTGGCGTCAGGTCCACCCCCGGCAGGATCGCGTCCAGCCCGCCCAGGTCGGCCAGCATCTGCAGGGCGCCGCCGCAGCCGGGCTCCTGCAGCATCAGCAGCAGCTCGTTGCGCAGCCGCTCCCGGCTCACCCGGCCAAGGAAGCCCTCCGCGATGGCGCGGCGCGCGCAGACCTCGGTCTCGGGCTCCAGCCGGAAGCCGTACCGGTGGGCGAACCGCACCGCCCGCAGCAGCCGGGTCGGGTCCTCCACGAAGCTGAGCGTGTGCAGGATGCGCACCTGCCCCGCCGCCAGGTCCTTCAGTCCGCCGAAGAAGTCGATCAGCCCCGAGGGGCCGGCCGAGCCCAGGCGGATCGCCAGGGCGTTGATCGAGAAGTCCCGGCGGTACAGATCCTCGTGCAGGTCGGCGTGCTCCACCCGGGGCAGGGCCGCCGCGTGCTCGTAGAACTCCCGCCGGGCGGTGGCCACGTCGATGCGGGAGGGCAGGTCGGGCTCGTCGGGCTCCAGGTAGATGTGGGCGGTGCCGAAGCGGGGCACCTCCTTCACGCGCCCGCCCAGCTCCCGGGCCAGGCTGTGGGCAAAGGCGATGCCGTCGCCCTCCACCACGATGTCGAAGTCCAGGTTCGGCCTGCCCAGCAGCAGGTCCCGCACGAAGCCGCCCACGGCGTAGACCGCCACCCCTTCCTGCTCGGCCACCCGGCCCGCGGTGCGCAGCAGCGCGCGGATCCCCGCGGGTGCGGACTCCACCGCCTCCAGGGCCAGCTGTACGGCCGGGTCCCGCAGGTCCTTCGGCGCATCGGGCGCCGCGTACAGCCTGCGGTGCCAGCGCGGCGCCGGGGCGCCGTAGATGAGGCCCAGGATGTCCGACCGGGTGATGATGCCCACCAGGTTGCCGTCGGCCACCACCGGCACCCGGCCGATGTCCCGCTCGATCATCAGCTCCTGCACCTCATCGATGGGCGTCTCGGGGTGGACGGCGATCACGCGCGCCTTCATCACGGACTTGACCGGCGCATGCTCCAGCCCGTGGCGGCGGGCCTTCTCCACATCGCGCAGCGACACGACCCCCACCACCTGCCCCCGGTCGTCCACCACCGGCAGCCCCGTGTGCCCGTGGCGCAGCATGAGCCGCTCGGCATCGCGGATCGGCTTGCCGGCCAGGATGGTCTTCACGGGGGCCGACATCACATCCCGCGCCATCAGCGGCCGCTCGACGCCGGCTGGCAGCGCCTCCTCCAGCTGCGCGGCCACCTCCGCCACCGGCAGCCCCTTCACCACCGCCGAGGCCGCCGCGGCGTGGCCGCCCCCGCCGAACTGGCTCAGCACACGCGCCGCATCCACCCAGGGCACCGACGAGCGGCCAACCAGGTGCACCCGGTCCTGCATGCGCACCGCGGCGAAGAGCGCCGGCACCGGCTCCAGCTCCATGAGCCGGTGCACCACCAGGTTGAGGCCTCCCACGTACTCGGGCACCTCCGCCGCCAGCAGGCGGATGCGCGCCCCCCGCACATTCACCCAGCGGCCCCGGTTCTGCAGCTGCTGCAGCAGGGTCTGCTGCACCGGCGAGAGCGAGACCTCCATGAAGCGGGCGGCGGCCTGCAGGCTCGCGCCCCGGGAGAGCAGGAAGCCCGCCGCACGGGCATCGCGGTCGGTGGTGCCCAGCAGGCTCAGCGACCCGGTGTCGGCGTAGATGCCCACCAGCAGGGCGGTGGCCTGGAAGGGGGTCAGCGGCGCCCCGGCCTCCTCGATCTGCTCGGCGATCAGGGTGCAGGTCGCCCCCACCGGCGCACGCACCTCCAGCCGCCCCTGCAGGTCGTCGGCCTCGGGCGGGTGGTGGTCGTACAGGTGCAGCTCGACCGAGGGCAGGAGGGTCCGCAGCGGGCCGAGCCGGGCGGCGTCGGCGGTATCCACCACGATCGCGCGCTGCACCTGCGTCAGGTCGACCTCCTTCACCCGGTAGACCCGCAGGTTGTACCGGTGCAGCGAGATGAACTCGGCGGCCATCGGGTTGGCCGTGCCGGGCAGCACGATCTGGGCCTTGGGGTACAGCACCTGGGCCCCGATGGCGGCGCCGATGGCGTCGAGGTCGGTGTTGGTATGCGGAACGATGATCTGCATGGCAGTTCGTGGTCTCCCGAAGGCGCGCCCCGAAGGGCGCTAGATCTCGATCGTCAACTATTCTGCTACAGGGGTCACAAACCCTGCATATCCTGTCGCGCGGCCTTGCGCTCGGGACGAGCTTGCGTTATAATGGGCACGCACTGGGCGGTTAGCTCAGCGGGAGAGCACTTGCTTCACACGCAAGGGGTCACTGGTTCGATCCCAGTACCGCCCACCAGATGGCTGACAGCGGCCCAGACGGGCCGCTGTCTCGTTGTACGCGCAAGGACTGCAGACAGGGGGTCAGCACCGGATGACGCAGACGAAAAAGGCGGGCCCGCTTGTGGGCATCATCATGGGCAGCCGCTCGGACCTGGAGACCATGCAGGAGGCCGCAGCCGTACTCGATGAACTGGGCGTTCCCTACGAGATGAAGGTCGTCTCGGCGCACCGCACGCCGGACGCCATGTTCGCCTACGCGGAGTCCGCGGCGGCGCGGGGCCTGAAGGTGATCATCGCCGGCGCCGGTGGCGCCGCGCACCTGCCCGGCATGACCGCTTCCAAGACGATCCTGCCGGTGATCGGCGTGCCCGTGAAGAGCTCCACCCTGAATGGCCTCGACTCGCTGCTCTCCATCGTGCAGATGCCCGGGGGCGTGCCGGTGGCCACGATGGCCATCGGCAAGGCGGGCGCCAGAAACGCCGGCCTCCTGGCGGCGCAGATCCTCGCCCTGCAGTCGCCCGAGCTGCAGGCCACGCTGGAGGAGTACCGGTCCTACATGCGGCAGATGGTGGAGGAGAGCCAGCCATGATCCTGCCCGGCGAGGTGATCGGCATCGTCGGCGGCGGGCAGCTGGCCCGCATGTCCGCCCTGGCCGCGCGGGCGATGGGCTACCGGGTGGCCGTGGCCGATCCGGACCCCGACTGCCCCGCGGCCCCGGTGGCCGACCACGTGGTCGTCGGGGCGCTGAACGACCCCGAGGCCCTGGCGCCGCTGGCGGACGTGGCCAGGGTCATCACCTACGAGTTCGAGAACATCGACGCGCGGGTGCTGGAGCGATTGGCTGCCAGCCGACCGGTCCACCCCCGGGTCGAGATCCTGCGCGCCTGCCAGAACCGCATCTACGAGAAGCAGGCCCTGGAGCGGCTGGGCATCCCGGTCGCGCCCTGGCGGCCGGTAGGGGCGGCGGAGGAGTTCCCGGCCGCGCTGGAGGCCGTGGGCCTGCCGGCCGTGCTGAAGACCGCCACCATGGGCTACGACGGCAAGGGCCAGGCGGTCAT
>JAMNXV010000161.1 GCA_023623185.1 Bacillota bacterium | reverse complement strand
AAGCCTGACCGAATGCTATGAAGCGACTCGTCAATCCTGGCGAACCGCCGGATGCGGACCCGCATGTCCGGTGGTGTGAGAGGACGGGGGTTAGCCGCCCCCTCCTACTCGATCGTGTTTCCAAGACTGCTGTGCCGTGTGGCCTTAGCAGGTGCTCATGCCGTTGTCGACGTTCAGGATGGCGCCGTTGATGTGCCTGGCGTCGTCGCTGCAGAGGAACAGGGCCGCCCGGGCGATGTCCTCCGTCTCGCCGTAGGCGTTGCATGGGAACTTGCCGGTGATGTCGATCAGGAGGCCCATGCCCTCCGGATGGTACTTGCCGCCCGAGTTCGTCTCGATGTCGGTCTTGATGCCCCCGGGGTTGATCTGGTTGCAGCGGATGCCCATCTTCGCGCAGCCGCAGGCGATGCTCATGGTGAGGCCGGTGAGGCCGTGCTTCGCCGCGCTGTAGGACGGGCCGTGGTTGCCGCGCAGGGCGGCGTAGGAGCCGATGTTCAGGATGACGCCCTTCACGTTCCGCTCCACCATGCCCTTAATGGCCCGGCGGCTGATGCGGAACGGGGCCTTCAGGTCGATGTCGTGCACCCGGTCCCACATCTCGTCGCTGGTATCGAGCAGCGGGTAGCAGAGGTCGTTGATGCCGGCGATGTTGCAGACGATGTCCAGCTTGCCGAACCGATTCTCCGCCTCGGCGATCATGCGCTCGATGTCCTCTTCCTTCGTGATATCCGCGTGGATGGGGGTCACCCGCTCGACGCCTTCCCACTTCGCCAGGCCCTTCTCGTCGATGTCAACGGCGATCACTTCGGCCCCTTCCTCGGCGAACAGCTTGGCGGTGGCATAGCCCATTCCGTTGGCGGCCCCGGTGATCAGCGCGACCTTCCCGCTCAACTTGCCCTTCGTCATCTATCTCGTACCCCACTTCCCGCTTGTGAACGTGAAAACATGCACAAACTAGCTTTTGGCTATAAGATAACATGTGTGTTACAGAATCACCATAGCGAGGAGGTACTTTCCTGGTTGGGGACAAGTGCCCACGAGCAAGTAGGACGAGCACTCTAGACGGGCGTGGGATTGGCGGTGAGCATCGTGTAAAATGTATGACGAACCCGCACCGCTCCGACATACGTCTCATATTTAATAGGCCATGAGACGGACCAGAACAGGAGGACCCGGATGTACAAGAGCGTAGTGAAGATGCTGGAGGACCGCGGCGTCACGCTGAGGGAGATCGCCGAGGTCGTTCATGAGATTCAGAAGGGGTACTACGATTCGCTTCCGCTGGAGGAGTGCCTCGAGAGCGTGGAGGCGGTGGTGAAGAAGCGGGAGGTCCAGAACGCCATCCTGACCGGACTGGCGCTGGATATGCTCGCGGAGCAGGAGAAGCTGCCCGAGCCGCTGCAGTCCATCGTGGCCGGAGACGACTTCCTCTTCGGCGTCGATGAGATCGTGGCGCTCTCGATCACAAATATCTACGGCTCCATCGGACTCACCAACTTCGGCTACCTGGACAAGACCAAGCCGCTGGTCATCGGCCGGCTCAACTCCAGCAAGAACGGCCAGTGCCACACGTTCCTGGACGACCTGGTCGCGGCCATCGCCGCGGCGGCCGCCAGCCGCATCGCCCACGCCCGGCGGCCGGCCAACAACGAGGACTGACATGCCTACGACAACATGAGCCACCGGGAGAGCCCGCCTTCCGGTGGCTTCTGCGCGCGGCCTGCCTACTGCCGGCCCGCCCGCGCCTTCCACTCCCGGATCTTCCGCGCGGCTGTCGTCTGGTGGATCCCCAGCACCCGGCCCACCTTCACCGAGCTGCCGAACCGCCGGTACGCCTCCCCGACCAGCTCCAGCTCCAGCGCGGCCACGGCCTCCTTCAGCGGCACGATCTCCCGCACCTGCACCGGCGACCCCCCGGCGGCGGGCAGGGGCAGGTGCTCGGGCCGGATCTCCCGGTCGTCCAGGGTCACCACCAGCCGCTCCACCAGGTTCTCCAGCTCCCGCACGTTGCCCGGCCAGCTGTAGGCCACCAGCCGCGAGACCGCCTCCGGCGTGAGGGTGCGCTCCACCCGGTACCGGGCGCAGAACTTGTCCAGGAAGGCCCGGGCCAGGACGGGGATGTCTTCGGGCCGTTCCCGGAGGGGCGGGATCGTGACCGGCACCACGTTGAGCCGGTAGTAGAGGTCCGCCCGGAAGCGGCCCTCGGCCACCATGGCCTCCAGGTCCCGGTGCGTGGCGGCGACGATGCGGATGTCGACCGACTTGGGAGTGACCGCCCCCAGCCGGATGATGCGCCGCTCCTGGATAACGTGCAGCAGCTTCACCTGCAGCTCCAGGGGCACGTCGCCGATCTCGTCGATGAAGAGCGTGCCGCCGTGCGCCTGCTCGATAAGCCCCGGCTTGCCCTCCCGCCGTGCGCCGGTGAAGGAGCCCGGCGAGTAGCCGAACAGCTCCGACTCCAGCAGGCTCTCGGGCAGCGCCGCACAGTCGATGCGGACGAAGGGCCGCCCGCGGCGCCGGCTCAGCCGGTGGATCTCGGCCGCCAGCACCCCCTTGCCGACCCCTGACTCCCCCAGCAGCAGGATGGTGGAGTCCACCGGCGCGACCCGGCGGATGAGGTCCAGCACCCGCTGCATGGCCAGGGAGGAGCTGACCACCTCGGTGCGCCCCGCCTGCACCGCCCGCAGCCCGGCCAGCTCGTGGTGGTAACGCTCCCGCTCCTGGGTCATGCGCTCCACCTGGCGTTCCAGCCGGTCCAGCTCCGTGATGTCACGGGCCGTGGCGACCACCCAGCCCTCCGGCAGCGGGAGGGCCGTGAGGGCCAGCCGCCGCCCCGCCCGCTCCAGGATCATGGCCTGCCTCTCCCCGGTCTCCAGGCACCGGCGCAGCACGGGAGGGAGCCAGGTCTCGCCGGCCTCCAGCTCCGCCGGCATGCGGTTCAGCAGCTCGGCCTGGGGCCTGCCCAGCAGCTGCGCCATCGTGCCGTTTGCCAGCCGGATCCGCCCGTCCGGCGAGACGGCCAGGACGCCCTCGGCCAGCCCGTCCAGCATGGCGCTGATCATCGCTTCAGGCAGCGGAGCCATGCGCATCCCTCCTACGCGGAACACTAATCATAATTCTCTGGAATGCAAACTATTCCTGCTTACCAGCCTAAGCAAGATTGCTTTGGCCCCGCATCCCGTCCCTGGTGCGGCCCGGGGGGCCATCGGCGCGCCTTGGGGCGCCCACCGGGGTAAGCGGGGGCGCTTAGGTTCTGTACCCGATGGGCGCATCCGCTCTGTGCCTCCCTGAATGGTTCAGGGAGGCACAAGCCTTTCAGGGAGCGGGCTGCCGCCGGCCGGCCGGCCTTTTTCCAGGCAGCCGGAGGGGAAGCGGCCCGGGCTGGCACGCCCCTTGCGTAAAGAGGGCCTGCAGGAAGGAGGAGTGCGATGCAGATCGAGCTTGACCGGCCCCAGTGGCGGCCGGACATCGAGCGCATCGATCGGGAGGAGCTGGCGCGGCTGCAGGCCGGGCGGCTCCGGGCGCAGGTGGAACGGGCCCTGGCATCGCCGTTCTACCGTCGGCTCTGGCAGGGGGCCGGCCCTGTCGACCCGCTGGACTTCCGGACGCCCGCCGATGTGGCCCGGCTGCCCTTCCTCCACAAGTCTGACCTGGTGGACGCGCAGCTCCGGGAGCCGCCGCTGGGCGACCTGCCCATGAGCCCGGCCGAGGAGCGGCGGGAGGTCTACCCGGTGCACGTGGTTGGCGGGTCGCTCTACACCGTGTACGGTGAGCGGGACCTGGCCCGCACGGCCGAGATTGGCGCCCGCATCATGTGGGGGCTGGGGCTCCGGCCCGGCGAGCTGATCCACAACGCCTTCGGCTACGGCCTCTTCGCGGGCGGCATCTCGTGGCACCGGGCTGCGCGGGCCATGGGGGCGGCGCTCATCCCCATCGGCACCGACTCGGTGAAGCGCCAGGTGGAGATGCTGTTCAACTTCAAGCCCGTGATGCTGATCGGCGCGCCGTCCCACTGCCTCTACCTGGCCGAGCGCATCCAGGAGCGGGGCCTCTCGCCCCGTGACATCGGGCTGCGCTACGGGCTGTTCGGCGGCGAGCCAGGCGCCGGGGAGCCGGTCACCCGGGACCGGCTGGAGCGGCTCTACGGCTGTGCGGCCTTCGACTTCTACGGCATCACCGAGGTCGGCCCGCTGCTGGCGGGCGAGTGCCGGCTGCAGCAGGGGCTGCACTGGGCTGAGGACCACGTGCTGGTGGAGGTGATCAATCCGAACACGATGCTGCCGTGCGCGGAGGGCGAGACCGGCGTGCTGGTGCTGACCGACCTGACCCGGGAGGACCTGCCGCTGCTGCGGTACTGGACCGGGGACATGGCGACGCTGGTCACCGAGCCCTGCGGCTGCGGCCGGACGCTGGCCCGCTCCCCCGGCGGGGTGCGGGGCCGGCTGGATGAACTGGTCATGATCCGCGGGGCCAAGTTCTACCCGGTGCAGGTGGAGCGGGTGCTGTCGAGCTACGGCAGCCTGGGGGACGAGTACCGGATCGTGCTGGAGCGGGACCCGGTGACCTGGCTGGACCGCTGCAGGGTCGAGGTGGAGGCGGCGCCGGGGGAGCCGCCGTCCCCGGCCCTGGAGGAGCGGATCAGCCGGCGGCTCACCGATGAGCTGACCGTGGACGTGTCGGTCCGCGTTCTGCCCTTCGGCACGCTCGAGCGGTCGCCCCGCCGGGTGCGGATCGTCGACCGCCGGGCCGAGGCCGGGGGGCTGTGACGACGACGGCCTGCGCGGTGGGGGACGGTGAAGGCGCAGGCCTGCGAAGTCAGGGGTTGCAAAAGGAGGTGGCTCAGGGTGAGCGAGGTGCATCTGGCCGTCGAGGACGTGGCCATCGGATTCGGCGGGGTGAAGGCCCTCGACGGCGTCTCGCTGACCGTGCGCAAGGGCTCGATCACCAGCATTATCGGGCCCAACGGGGCGGGGAAGACCAGCCTGATCAACTGCATCTCGGGGCGCTACATTCCCCAGCAGGGACGGATTCTGTTTGAGGGGCGCGACATCACCCGGATGCCGCCCGCCAGGCGGGCCGAGCTGCGCATTGCCCGCACGTTCCAGAACATCGCCCTCTTCAAGCACATGACCGTGCTCGACAACCTGATGGCCGGCCGCCACGCCCTCATGCGCTCGGGCCTCCTGGCCTGCGGGCTCTGGTGGGGCCCCGCCCGGCGGGAGGAGATCGAGCACCGCAAGGCGGTGGAGGAGATCATCGACTTCCTGGAGATCGCGCACGTCCGGCGCAAGCCCGTCGGCATGCTCTCCTACGGCATGCAGAAGCGGGTGGAGCTGGGCAGGGCCCTGGCGCTGGAGCCCCGGCTGCTGCTCCTGGACGAGCCCATGGCCGGCATGAACACCGAGGAGAAGGAGGACATGGTCCGCTTCATCCTCGACATCAACCAGGAGCGCGGGGTCACCTGTGTGCTGATCGAGCACGACATGGGCGTGGTGATGGACATCTCAGACTGGGTGACGGTGCTGGACTTCGGCCGCAAGATCGGCGAGGGGACGCCGGACGAGGTGCGCCGGAACCCGGACGTGATCCGGGCCTACCTGGGCGACAAGGATCTGGCGGTTTGACAGGGGGTGGTGGGGTGAGCGCAGAGCGCTTGGATACGCTGCCGAAGCGGCTGCAGGCGATGGCCGCGAAGTACGGCCACAGCCGGGTGGCCCTCCGGGAGAAAGACTACGGCATCTGGCAGGAGTACACGTGGCAGGACTACCTGGACCGGGTGCGCGACTTCTGCCTGGGCCTCGTCTCCCTGGGGTTCCGGCGGGGCGACAAGATCGCCATCGTGGGGGACAACCGGCCGGAGTGGGTCATCGCCGAGCTGGCCGCGCAGTCGGCAGGCGGCACGTCGGTGGGCATCTACCAGGACTCGCTGGCCCGGGAGATGGCCTACGTCATCGACCATTCCGACGCCACCTTTCTGGTGGTGGAGGATCAGGAGCAGGTGGACAAGATCCTCGAGGTCCGCGACCTCATCCCCAAGGTGCGGTACCTGATCTACTACGACCCCAAGGGGCTCCGCACGTACACCGACCCGTGGCTGCTGTACTTTCCCAGGGTGCTGGAGATGGGCCGGGAGTACGGCCGGGAGCATCCGGGGCTGTTTGAGGAGATGGTGGCCGCGGGCGACGGCGAGGACACGGCGATCATCTGCTACACCTCGGGCACCACGGGCAACCCGAAGGGGGCGATGCTGAGTCACCGGAACCTGCTGGCGATGGGCGACACGATCCAGACGGTGGATCCGCTCTCGCCCGACGACGACTTCCTCTCGTTCCTGCCCCTGGCCTGGATCGGCGAGCAGATGACCGCCCTGGCGATGCACCTCTCCATCGGGTTCACGGTGAACTTCCCCGAGGAGCCCGACACGGTGCAGGAGAACATGCGGGAGATCGGCCCGCACGTAATGTTCTCGCCGCCGCGCATCTACGAGGACATGGTGACCCGGGTGCAGGTGAAGATCCAGGACGCGGGCTGGCTGAAGCGGAAGCTCTGGGAGTTCTTCCAGCCCATCGGCCTCCGGGTGGCCGACCTCCGGTTTGCCCACAAGCCGGTGCCGCTGATGGTCCGCGTGCTCTACGCCCTGGGCGAGCTCCTGGTCTTCAGCGCCATCAAGGACCACCTGGGCCTCTCCCGTCTGAAGCGGGCGTACACCGGCGGCGCGGCCCTGGGTCCCGACGTGTTCCGGTTCTACCACGCCCTGGGCGTGAACCTGAAGCAGATCTACGGGCAGACGGAGATCGTGGGCATCGCCGTGCTGCACCGGGACGACGACATCCGCTTCCACACGGTGGGCACGCCCCTGCCGGGTGGCGAGATGGCCATCTCGCCGGAGGGGGAGATCCTGCTCCGGAGCCGGGCGGTCTTCCAGGGCTACTACAAGATGCCCGAGGAGAGCGCGAAGACCCTGGCCGGCGGGTGGCTGCACACCGGCGACGCCGGGTACATCGAGGAGGAGTCGGGTCAGCTGGTGGTCATCGACCGGCTGAAGGACGTCATGCGGCTCAGCACCGGGGAGATCTTCTCGCCGAACTTCCTGGAGAACAAGCTGAAGTTCTCCCCTTACATCAAGGAAGCGGTGGCGGTGGGCAACGGCCGCACCCACGTGGTGGCCATGATCAACATCGACCTGCAGTCGGTGGGCCACTGGGCGGAGAGCCAGGGCATCCCCTACACCACCTACCAGGACCTGTCGCAGAAGGGGCCGGTGCTGGACCTGATCGCCGGCGAGATCGAACGGGTCAACGCCGACCTGCCCGAGGCCGCCCGCATCCGGTCGTTCGTCATCCTCCACAAGGAGCTGGACGCCGACGACGAGGAGCTGACCCGCACCCGCAAGCTGCGGCGGGGCTTCGTCTACGAGAAGTACGCCCCCGTAATTCAGGGGCTCTACGACCGGGTGCAGGAGATTCCGGTGCAGAGCCGGGTGCGCTATCGGGATGGCCGGGAGGCCGTCATCGAGACGGTGCTGCAGGTGCGCGAGCTTCTGCCCGCGCCGGAGCAGCCGCAGCCGTCTGAGGAGCCCGAACCGCGGGCGGCGGGAGGAGGTGGAGCGGGATGAGCAGCGACTTCGGCTTCTTTCTCAACCTGCTGGTGAACGGCATCGTCGTCGGGGCCCTGTACGCCCTGGTGGCCCTGGGCTTCGTGCTGATCTATAAGGCCAGCGGCGTGATCAACCTCGCCCAGGGCGAGCTGGTGCTGCTGGGGGCATACATCGGCCTCACATTCACCACCGAACTGAAGATTCCGTTCGCCCTGGCCCTCCTGCTCACCATCGGTGTCAGCGCGCTGGTGGGCGTGGGCATCGAGCGGGCGGTGCTCCGGCCGTTCATCGGCGAGCCCCCCATCTCGATCATCATGGTGACGATGGGGATCTCCTTCCTCGTCAAGGCGCTCATCAACGCGATCTGGGGCACCGACATGCGCTCGTTCCAGGGGCTTTTCCGCAGCCAGCCCATCATCATCGGGCCGGTGGCCATCTCCGAGGTCTTCCTCTGGGGCCTGGTGGCGGCCCTGATCCTGCTCCTGCTGCTCAACGCCTTCTTCAAGTACAGCATGCTGGGCATCGCCATGCGGGCCACCGCGGACGACGAGCAGGCGGCGCTCTCGATGGGCATCTCGGTGAAGCGGGTCCTGGCGGCCACGTGGGCCGTGGCGGCCATGGTGGCCGCGGTGGGCGGCATCTTCCTGGGGAACATCGCGGGCGTCAACCCCCTGCTCACCTCGTACGGCCTGAAGGTGCTGCCGGTGGCGATTCTCGGCGGGCTGGACTCCATTCCCGGCGCCATCCTGGGCGGCTTCATCATCGGCATCCTGGAGGCGCTGACCGGCGGCTACCTCGACCAGTACCTGACCGGCGTGAAGGAAGTGGTGCCGTTCGTGGCCATGATCATCATCCTGCTGATCAAGCCTTACGGCCTGTTCGGCAAGGAAATCATCGAAAGGGTGTAGGTCTGTGCTGAAACGCTTGCGCTACCCCTTTGCCATGGAGTGCGGGGTCTACATCACCACCTATGAACAGGACCACGCCCTGCACCAGACGCCGCTGGCCGTGGCCCGGGGCTGGCTCCTGGTGGCCCTGCTCTACGCGGTGCCGCTCGTCCTGCCCAACTACTACCTCTCCATCCTCAACATGGTGGCCATCTACACCATCGCTGCGCTGGGGCTGAACCTGCTCACCGGCGTGACCGGGCAGATCTCGGTGGGCCACGGCGCCTTCACCGGGATGGGCGCCTTCACGGTGGGCTACCTGATGAAGCAGGGGCTCTCGTTCTGGATCGCGATGCCGCTGGCCGGGCTGGCGGCCGCCGCGGTGGGGGCGTTCTTCGGGCTGCCCTCCGCCCGGCTGAAGGGGCTGTACCTCGCCATCGCCTCGTTGGCGGCGCAGGTGATCCTCTCGTTCTTCTTCGTGCGGGCCGACTGGTTCACGGGCGGCATCCACTCGATGTCGGTCAGGCGGCCCAGCCTCTTTGGCTACACCCTCTCGGGTGAGCTGAGCTACTTCTACCTGGGCCTCACGGTGGCCCTGCTGCTGGGGCTCTTCGCCCAGAACCTGCTCCGGACCCGGATGGGGCGGGCCTTCATGGCGGTGCGGGACCGGGACCTGGCCGCCGAGGTGATGGGCGTCGACCTGTTCCGCACCAAGGTGACGGCCTTTGCGCTTTCGGCCTTCTACGCCGGCATCGCCGGGGCGATCTGGGCGCCGTACGTGATGATTATCTCGCCGGAGCAGTTCGAGATCCACCTCTCCATCGAGCTGCTGGCGATGATCATCATCGGCGGCATGGGCTCGGTGATGGGTTCGGTGTACGGCGCCGCCTTCATGACGGTGCTGCCGATCGTGGTGCGCGAGCTCTCGATGGCCCTGGGGCCGATCTTCCCGTCCATCGGCACCAAGGTGCTGCTGTTCCGGGACGCCGCATTCGGCGCCGCGATCGTGCTCTTCCTGGTCTTCGAGTCTGAGGGGCTGGCGAAGCTGTGGCGGAACGTCAAGGATTACTTCCGGCTGTGGCCCTTCGGATACAGCAGGTGAAATGGGTCGTGAGCGGTGAGATGTGAGCGGTGAGGTGGGTCGTGGGCTGTGAGATGTGCGCGGTGAGACGGGGCGTTGGTCGTGAGGTGTGAGCTGTGAGATGGATTGTGGGCTGTGAGATGTGCGCGGTGAGATGGGTTGTGGGCTGTGAGAGGTGAGCTGTGAGGTGGGTCGTGAGATGTGAGCTGTGAGATGGGTCGTGAGCGGAGAGATGTGAGCGGAGAGATGTGAGCGGAGAGATGTGAGCGGAGAGATG
>JAMNXV010000186.1 GCA_023623185.1 Bacillota bacterium | reverse complement strand
ACTGGCAACCCGCCAACTGGAAACCGCAATGGAAGCAAAAACAGCCCTGTAGGGCTGTCAGGTGGCTCACTTTTGGATGATCAAAGTGGCTCCCAATCTCTTGATCAAACACACGTCTGCTTGCTCCCCGTTGAGTTGAAACTCTTCGCCGCAATGACGATCAAGGCGTCGGTACCACCGGATGGAATGGCAAGATCGCAAGGAGCATCCTTGTTATCCGAGCCGACAAACGGCACCGCATTTGGTATGGAAGACCCAGTCGTTTCACGAGGTCTTCCACTTCATCCTCAACCTTGCGGCCTTGGCTGACCGCTTTGGAAGCCGTGCGCCGGGACCACAAGATGCGCTCCGCCAGGACATCAGCAAAGGTCCAGCCCGCCTCCAGCTGAGCCTTGACCTGATCCACCAGCCCAAACTGCTCGTCAAACTCTTTGATGAGATCGTCCGCCTTTTATCCAGGGCCGGCTTGCGGATGTTGATGCCCGCGTTGTTCACCAGGATGTCGATCTTGCCGAACCGGGCCAGGGCGGCCTCCACCGACTCGGTCACCTGGTCCTGGCGCGTCACGTCCGCCGTCACCGCCATCGCCCGGCGCCCCTTCGCACGGATCTCCTCCTCCGCCGCCTCCACCTCGGCCCCGGTCCGGGCCAGGCAGTTGGCGTCCGCCCCGGCATCCGCCAGGCCCAGGGCCAGCGCCCGGCCTATCCCGCGGCCCGCCCCGGTCCCTAGGGCGACCCGGCAGCGAGAACAGCTGCACCGTCTCTTCCTTCCTTATCTACATGGCTCTTCCACCGATTGTTCGCCGAAACCGCCGGGGTTCACCTGCCCTCACGGGGGACTTCCCTCTCCTTGGCCGAAGGCTTCCCCCAACGGCCGGAGCTTCCCCTGCCCTGACCCGGGACTTCCCGCTGGCCGCGAGCGTACGGGCGCCTTCGGACACGTGCTCTATCTGCAGCAGGATTATGACACAATTACGAGAATAAGGTGAGTATAACGAGTTGGGGGAAAGCCGATGTTCCGACGCATTGATACGGTCTTCTTGCGGGTGCGGAATCTGGAGAAAGCCATCGATTGGTACACACGGGAGCTGGGACTCACCTTGCGGTGGAAGCAGCCCGGCTTAGCCTGCCTGAACCTGGGTGAGACGCCCCTGACCCTGATGGAGGTGGCGGAGGGGTTCGTCCCGGTGACGGAGGCGCCGTTCAACTTCTACGCACCAGATATCGAAGCGGCGCATCGCCGCCTGAAGGAAGCAGGCGCAGTTGTTGATGATGAGATTACCGATGAGCCCGGGGTGCGCTGGTTCAGCTTCACGGACCCGGACGGCAACCGGCTCGAGGTGTGCTGGTGGCCGGAATCATAGGTCGTCAACGGCAAGAGAAAGCCCCATCGTGGCGAGATACCACGATGGGGCTCCTTCGTGCTGATGAATGGACGAACCCTCGCGGCGCTCATGATGCCGCTGACGGCCGGGGCACGACCGACACCCTGGTCCATGCAAAGCGGTAGTCGAACCAGGGCACGAGCATGCAGGTCAGGACCAGCGCGTAGAACGGCGAGTACGTGATGCGCGCGACGCGCATGACCGCATCAAGCACGCCCACCAGCACGCCCGCCGTAACGCGCCCCCGCACGGTCAGAGGCGTCGTCTTGGGATCGGTCAGCATGAAGAAGGTGAACAACTGGAACTCCGCGCCCAGGGCAGGCCCCAGGGTCCACCCCAGGGGAAGCCCCTGGACCAGCGAGCGTACGAGGGCCAGGAGCACGTAGGTGATCACGAAGCCGGTCACGACGTCCCAGCGCCTGGCGCGGGTCACGACGACGGCACCGAGCAGCAGGATCATCACGGCCGGCCAGATCTGGTTTGTCCACTGACTGGGGTTCGAAATGCCGTACTGGGGAGCGACGAGGAACAGCAGGGCTGTTGTTGCCCGCGCTATTTGGCAGTGACTTGACTGGCGACAGTGTCGTTCGTCAACTGACGCGTTGGTTTGTCGCCAGGATCGGGGGCGGCCGGCCAGCCGGCCGCCCCTGC
>JAMNXV010000055.1 GCA_023623185.1 Bacillota bacterium | reverse complement strand
AGACGGGACGTGGCGCACCTGGTGGGCCTGCTGGATGGGTCGATCCCCGCGCATGCGGGGGAGACCGTCCCGGACTCCTGGCGCCAGGTCGTGGAGCAGGTCGATCCCCGCGCATGCGGGGGAGACCACTACCGACCCGTCAGGCTGGCGAACAGCCGCGGTCGATCCCCGCGCATGCGGGGGAGACGCTCCTGCCACGACTCCAGCCAATACGTGTTAAGGTCGATCCCCGCGCATGCGGGGGAGACTGTTGTGCGACTGCGGGCTTCCTATCTGGCAGAGGTCGATCCCCGCGCATGCGGGGGAGACGCTCGAACTTCACCGGGTCAGTCGTCTCGCAGAGGTCGATCCCCGCGCATGCGGGGGAGACGAACCTGGGTTACCTCCTCTCCCCAGGAGCCCAGGTCGATCCCCGCGCATGCGGGGGAGACGCCTCGCCGCGCTCGTGAGGGCGGTCGATATCCGGTCGATCCCCGCGCATGCGGGGGAGACCGTAGTCGAAGGGTGACGGTGGCAAGACATCCGGGTCGATCCCCGCGCATGCGGGGGAGACGCCTGCGCATCCCGCGGCACCACGCCCTGCACGGGTCGATCCCCGCGCATGCGGGGGAGACTCTTGAAGTACAGCTGAACATGAGATAATATAATACTTTTACGTCTACTCTACCTCTCTTCTCCGATCCCGGCGGATGAGCCGTTCACCCCACCTCGTCTCGCGCTGCCCGTTTCGTCAAGAGAAGCCCATCCACCTCAACCAACTCCACCGGCGGCAGGCCCAGCGTGCGGACGGCATATCCGCCCGGCACGCTGGGTTCACTCCATACCATGACGATGCTGGCCTCCGTCTCGAGTTGAAACCAATCCTCAAGCACGGCCCAAATGCGTTCCCTCACCGCGGTGGAATAGCGGACGCTCATGTAGACGCCCGGGGCCAACTCCAGCATCGTGGAAGCCAGGAACCCCCGGATCCGATCAGCCACGTTGCGGGTGACGATCACCGTCATCGATCATCAGCAACTCCTTGATCCGGTCGATCATCGCCGGAATCAGCTTGTACCGCTTGAACCAGCGCGCAGCCTCATACCGCACCGCGCGTTCTAGGCTGACGGAAGGATCCTTCATCACCTTCGCGGCCACCGAGAACGCCAGCGGCAACGTGATGTCGGTCCGCCACAGGTCCGCGATGTCTAAGGTGAACGCGTTACTGGACTCCTCGTGGATGAACCCCAGGGGAGGCAAGGCTCCCACCGCGGCCACGGCGATGTCGGCCGCGGCTTCCACGAACGTAGCTGCGTGGTTAATGGCCTGGTTGGGTATGTCAGCCGCCGCGGGATGGTCACGGTCGTAGCGACGGCCCTTCCACTCCACGCCGTAGCGCTCAGCGATGAGCCGGTACATCTGCCTCAGGCGACCGCCTTCCATTCCCCGCAGTACGCTGATGTCTCGGTGCGGCAAGACCTCACCGAATCGATAGGCGTACATCCGGCGTGCCACCTGTATGCGGCTTTCCTCATCGGCCCAGAGACGGGCATGCGCACGGGCCACATCTGACCGACCCTGACCCATCGGAGGAGCGGTGTACATCTTCACGCCGCCCTCGCCAACCGCCGCGAGCAAGGTCCCGTGACGGGCCAGGAGCCGCAGCACATCGTGGGTGATGGACGTGCCGGGACCCGCCAGAATCATCGACACGGTTTGATACGGGATGGCATAGTCACCCGGTGCGATATCATCACTGCCGGCGGCCAGGAAGCGCAACGTCCCATCCTCGACATACAGCTTCCCGCGGGAGAGCCATAGGAGGCCATGCCGATCCACGTGCGGTATCCGCGCCCCTGCCAAGCCCAGGCGGCCCGGGAACAGGAACGACCCGTTCATGGCGCCGGCCTCAGCAGGAGCATACCGTAGCCGAATGCCCGATGCCGCCCCACACCCCGGCGAAGCAGGGCGGAGAACGCCTCGGGATCGCCCACGGTTAGTTCCCCGCGCAGTAGGGCCTGGGGCCGCACGAGCCGCCGGAGGGAACGCTGACCACCGGTTCCCTGGTCCTTTCGAATCTGGCGCACCAGGCGGAACCCCTCCAGGCGGATGAAGGTGACACGGGCGGCAGCGTGGCGCTCCAGTTGCTCGCGCGCCCATTCGCAGTAAACCGCGTCCCTGCGCAGCCTCTGTGCTTGCGGTTCATCGGCCCGGATCAGGAACAGGTCCTTTTCCACACGGGTGCCGGCCTTGCGGCCGACCGGGCAGCCAAGAACCTCGAACGCCAGGCGCCGCCCGGTCCGCCAGTCCGAGGGCATCTCACGGCTGGCGATAGCTGCATCCGGCTGGGCGCAGACCGCCCACACGGACGGGTCAGCGAACTCCCGCAAACGTTGTCTCAGTTCCGCAGCGTCGTGGGACGTATAACCGAGCACGCGGGCCGGGCGTCCCCTTCCCGTGAACAGCCGCCAGGGATGCGGCGCCAGCTCACCGAAAGCCGCGGCCATCCAGGCATGCACCCCGTACCCCAGGTCATCGTCCTCGCCGCTCCGGTCCAGGCCCTGGCTCGCGAGAAACCGCAGGAGGGCCGGTATATCCAGCTGCAGCTCGACCATATACAACGGCTCCATCAGTCGGTCCCCCCCAGCATCCCCTCGGCACTCCACCGGGATCCCGCCGGGATGTGATTCCGCCAGTCGCGCAGATCGAACACGCGGCGTACCTCTCCACGGCCGGCCACTCCCAGTTCGGCCGGCCAGCAGGCATGGGTTGCTCTCCCCGGCCCAGGGGTGCCGTCCCGGGTCCAGACAGGCACCATACGCAGAATCGTGAGCAGGTCTTCCCCCTCCACGACCGGCGTATGGGGATCCAGCAGCGGGCGCGCCGGCAGGCAGCTCTTGCGTCCCAGAAACAGCGGCCGCGCTGGCTGCTGCAGGGCCGCCTTCACCGCCTCGAGATCGGGGGCCTCCTCCCCGGCAACGTGGAGCGCCACGGTCATGAGGCCGTCCGCCCAGTAATGGCGGTAGCGCTGGTGCGTCCCCAGCCTCGCCGCCTCACCCCCGCTGCGGTGCTCAGGTTCACCGCGGGTGGTCCAGCCGGGCTCCCGCATCTTGGGCTGACCGAGATCGACCGTATGATAGTCGACCACGTGCTCGGGGTCACTGTCCCACCGGGCCGCGAACTGGATCCTACCCTGGAGCGCCTGCAGGCGGTCAAAGTCGGCATGGTCCCATCCCAGTGCGTTGGCGATCAGGCCGGTGAGCATCGCCGTGCCCGGAAAGCGATCCGTGAACCCGTGCTGGTCCACCATCACGTATCCGAAGCTCATCAGGGGGGCGTCCAGCCGTAGAATCAACGCCTTCATGGCTACCTCCCGAAGAGCGCGTCCAGGCTTGCGTCGATGGCCGTTGCAAGGGGGGCAGTGGCCTCCCGGGACCGCGGCCAGGCGTGGAGGGTCGAAACATAGCGGTGCTCACCAGTGTCTCCGTACATCCCTTCGAGTCCGTCCAGGTACCGCGCGATAGCCGCGACCGACTGCTCCATCGGATGCTGGTCCCCTGCACCCAGACGGACCGGGCGGAGGAAGGCGTTGGCCAGGCTGCGCGGCTGCGCGGTGCCGCTCTCCAACATGACGAACTCGGCCCGGGCGTAGGGTGCCGTCGAGCCCAGCTTGGCACCCGGCGTGACCTGCGCGATGGCGTGGACGAGCGCGGTGAGCGCGGAGCGGGCGTCGTGGGCATCCTGTCTGCGCCACTCTTCGCGGGAGCAGCCGGTCAGGTTGGACACCAGCAGCGGAACGTCCACCGCGACATAGCCGTAGAAGATGCCTGCGCCCAGTTCCATGTCGTTGGCATGGGCGGCCCCGGTCTCGTCGTCGGCTGCCAGGTCGTCCACTACCGTGAAGAAGTCTACCTCCGTGTTCAACTCATGGGTCGTAAACGCGTGGGCGACGTGAACGGGCGCGTCAACGCGGGCGAGAATATCGGACGTCACGAACCGCCCGAACATCGCACCGTCGAAGCCAACAGCCGGATCAGGCACGCCGGCCTCGCGCAGGAGCGCCTTGAAGTTGCCCTTGCCCTTCTTGATCTGCTGATCCAGGAAGTCCTTCGCCGCCTTCTCGTCGCCCTGCTGGGCGGCGTCTGTAACCAGGCGAGTCAGGTAGGTGGCTTCGGGATGGCCGAACAGCACCGGCTGCTTCATCGCCAGCGTCTCCTTGTCCAGCGCATCCTTCTCCCCTGCGGCAGTCAAAAGCCCGCTGGCCAGGTGCAGAATGAGACGGTGGGCCAGCTCCTCCTCCACCCCGGCCTCTACAACCCGCCGCTTCAGTTCCCGGCTGAAGAAGTGGCGGGAGCGAAGCCCGGCGGGCAGGTCGACCTGTCCCGTCATCCATTCACGCCAGTGACGCTTCTGGCACTGGCTGGAGACCCGCAGGCGCGGCACACCCCCGAAGGTGATGCGCTTGGCCAGCCCGGCGTCGTCGCGGTTCAGCAGACTCGCGTGGTAGCTCGTCAGGAAGTGGATCTGCAGAAACATGGCTTTCCCCCCATCTCGTTAACTTGCGGACTGATAATAGTCCTTTGCAATTCGCCTCTGAATCTGTTCCCGCTTGTCGGGGGCACGGGTCAGGAGCAGCTGTGCCGCATCGACCCAGTTGCAAGCGGACCCTTTCGCTGCCAGGAATCGGGCGGCCCGCAGCAGCAGCGTACGGCGAGTGTCGCCATCTGCCGCCAACAGCCGTTCGAGCCTGGCTTCCGAGTAGCCCGCTTCCGCCAGCGCCGTCCCCAGCCTTCGGTCGGGCCGGTGCGCGTTGGGGCTCATCAGGGCAAGGCCGGCGACGATCGTGATCCAGTCCTTCCGCAGTTCGGCATCCGCATCCCAGCCCGCGTCGAGGTGCCGCAGGGCAAACCGGTAGAAGGTGAGGGGTGGCGCCTGGGTGGGAACCATGCGCCGGAGCGCCGCCCGCTCGCCGGTGGGGAGGCGGTCGCTGTCGATCACCTGTGCAATGCGGCCGATGGTGCTCGGCAGACCATGATCAGGAAGTGGTTGTGCCTGCATGTGCCTCCTCCTTTACAAAGGGAAAGGTTCTGTACAACGCACCCCAGAAGGTTCTCTCCGCCCGAACCTGGGCCCGATAGTGCCGCCCGGCCCGCCTCGGCATCGCCGCCATGGCCTCGCCCAGAACCGTCAATCCATGATCGCGCAGCAGTTTTACCCACCCGGTGAGAACCTGCTCCTCCACGAACGGGTCAGGAACGGACCAGAGCCACGGGAAATAGGCGTCCGCCCACAGCGCCGCAAACCGCCCCGAGAACCGTTGCCACCAGGCTTGCGCGGAAACCCGGTCCAGCTGAACGGTCTCCGGCGCGCCTTCCAGGTATTGGAACACCGCCGGCTTGAGCACACGTTTCTCGAAGAGGCCGGCATATTCCAGCGCCGCCCGGCTGAGCTGCGCCAGAGGTTCCCGCTGAGCAGGCGGGCCGAAGAGGCGTGCCTGCACCTTGGGCGGAATGGATATCTCACGCTCGTGGAAGCCGTCCGTGGTGCCTTGCCCTCGGACGAGAACGGACACGGTCAGCCAGAGCACCCCGCTCCACCCGTCCCCCGGCCTCTGCAGCGGCGATATCCGCAGTCCGTCGGCGAAGACCAGCCGGCGCAGGACCTCCGGGGTCAGCCCCTGGGGCGAGATGGTCAGGGCCTTTTCGTCGCCTGACCGTCCTCCCTTCCCGGTGCCGATGTCGATGGGCAGCCACGCATCGCCGACCACGCCTTTCAGGTCCTTGGCGGCAATGCGGTTCGATTCCGACGGGACGGTATCAGCCCGGATGTGCCCGTCCTGGCTCCGCAGTCGCACCCGCCGGCAGATCTCAATATGGAAGGGATCCAGCCTTCTGAGGGGCAGAGAATCTCGTCCATCCCAAGGATCCAACCATACAAGGACCAGGCCGTGCGGATCATAGCCGAACGCGTCCGCAAGCACCTGCTGGCGATGCTGCAGGAGTCGGGTCACCGCATCCCGCCAGCGCTGTCCCAGGCTCCGGCTGCGGACAAGCTCCACGATGGGGCGATTGCCGAATCCGCTGTTCATACGGGCGATTCCCGGGTTGCCGCGACCGAAATAGCCGCTCATCGTCTGCAGGCTGATGAGTGCGTAGACCCACTCATCCGGGTGCGAATGGGCAGCCCGGGCCTGTTTCAGGTCGTGGTTCTTGGCGGTCGGCAGCAGGTCCAGTGCGTCCGCACTGTATGCAGAAGGTTTGAGCTTCCCGTGGTCTGCTCCCGGCAGTGGCGGCTGCATGAAGGCGGGGCGCGACAGATCCGGAACCACCAGCCTCCAGGCATCGTCTCCCGCCTCACCAGCCAGCGACCGAAGCCTCTGCCGCCAGTAGTCCTCGTCCTGGACGGGATCGGTCTGCCCGTCGCGGGCCAGGATGGCCCCGGCTAGGTAGCAGAGGAACACATGAAAGGCGTCGGCCTGATGGCGTTGCAGGCCCACCAGATGGTGCACCCGGTCGTCCCCCAGCGCGGCCAGGAGGGCTGGCAGACTGAGCGGTTCTTGCCCCTGGTCGGTAACGGCTCTGAGCAAGGGGTCGACAAGCAGGTTCATGGCGCCACCTCCAATCCAAAGCGGCTGTAGTGGTAGCGACGGTTGCCACACCGCAGGAGTGCTGTGCCCTGGTTCACGTCCTCGATGACCACCTTCTCTTCCCACTCATCCGGCGCCATATGGCCGGGGATCACCAGTTCGTGGAGCGTCTGCCCGAAGGGGCTCGTCAGCGGCTCCGCCAGCGGCAGCTGCAGGCTGTCCGCGCCCAGCCGTACGGCCACCCTACCGCCCTGTTCGTTGAATGCAAACGCACCGAAGTACTCGCTGAAGGTGGCCGCGGCATGACCCGCCGCGATGGCCCGCGCGAGATCCCCGCCCTCGATGTTCTGGGCGTGCCGCTGCCAGCGGGTGCCCTCCAGTGCGGCCAGGCGCTCAGGATGCGTAACGGCTTCCACCAGACGGCGATTGTCCTGGGGGATGCACACGACCGGCCAGTCGCCCAGCGCCCGGCGGGTGAGCTCCAGTGTCCGCAGATCCGCGTAGACGCTGCCGTAACCGATCCGCCTGTATGCGCTCAGCGTCTCACCGCGCTCGTCGAGCGCTTCCTCCAGATCTCCGGCAGGCGTGAGGACCACGCAGCGCGGGTGCCCAAACCCTTCCGGCCGCGGTCGCGGGTGTCGGTGGAGACGCCCTACACGCTGCAGGAGTACGTCGGCCGGAGCGAGATCGGTGATCAGCAGATCCGCGTCGATATCCAGGCTTTGCTCCAGGGTCTGGGTGCCGATCAACAGCAGCGGCCCCGACGGGCTGCCCGGTCCGAGCCGCGCGCTCACCTGCCGGTCCAGGACGAGACGGTCTTCCGCCGCGAATCGGCCGTGGTGGGGGCAGATCACACCGTTGCACCGGAACAGCCACTCGGGGTCCACCAGCGGATGCCTCTCGACGGCCCGCAGAAGTCCGATCGCCCTTCCCACGGTGTTGAGCACGACCAACACGCGGGCACCCGCCTCCAGGGCCTCTGCAATCCGATCGATGGCCTCCTCCTGGGAAAAGGCCAGAGGGAGGGTCTCGAACCTCACCCGTTTCTGCGGGCGATCACCAGAGCCGGCAGGCTTGGGGGTGCCGTCCCCGATCGTGACGGAAGGATAGGGCGCCGCCACCGCCGAGTTGAAGCTGGGCACCTCGCCGGTCGGTTGCCGGCGGGCGATGGCGCGCACGGCCACGGCCACGTAGCGCTGTCGCGCACGGGCCCCGAGGGTGGCCGAAAGCAGCATGGCGTACCCCCCGGCCCCGAGGTGATGATCCAGCAGGAACTCCAGAAGCCGGCCCATGTACGGGTCCGATGCGTGCACCTCGTCGACGACCAGCAGGCTGCGATCGAGGCAGACGGAACGCAAGTGGGCATGCGCTGTCTGCACCGCAGAGAGCAAGACCTGATCGATCGTACCGACGGCCACCGTAGCGGCCAGAAAGCGCTTGGGATGCTCTGCGGCCCACTGCCGCTCGCGCCGCAGCAAGGCCGGGTCATCCTGCCACAGGTGACCGGCATCCGGCAGCAGCCGATCCGGCGGAAGACCATCGACCTGTGCGTAGCCCGGCACCGCCAGCAGCGTCACGGGCCGGTGCTGCGCATCCGGAAACCAGCGGCTGATCGTGCGATGGACGCGCCCGTAAAGCTCGCGCGCCGCGACCCGGGTAGGCAAGGCGAAGTAGAGCCCGTCCACCTTGCCCGCCGCGAACAGCTTGAAGAACCAGTTCAGCGCGGCCTCGGTCTTACCTGATCCGGTCTCGGACTCGGCAATAATGAGCCGGTTACGCTCGTCTGCGGGATCCAGGGCATCGACCACAGCCTGCAGCGGGCGGGGCGAGAAGCCGAAGCGCGACGCAAACGTCGAAGACAGGCCAGCGAGCTGTGCACGGCTTGGCCTGGCGTCGAGGCCCACAGCCCACAAGAGGCTCGGCACAACCCGGGTACCATGCTGGAGCCGCTCCGCCGGCGACAGGGGCTGGATCGGAAACCAGTCCGGGTGCGAGCCGAGCCAGTCAGCCAGCATGACCAGGCCGGCGAAGCGGTGGTGGAACCGGGGCGCCGCTGGCAGAGGCTCCCCACCGAACTCGAAGGCCCGCGGGAAAGCCAGGCGGGCAGCCGCGGCGATGTCGGCGATGGCATCCATGGGGTTCATCGCGCCGTCCGCGCGCCACCACTTCCGGCGCGCTTCCCAGTACGTTCCGGACATCTCTCCCTGGAAACACAGGGGCCGGCCGTGGTGCGAGAAGCTGGCCAACAGGTAACTGTAGGCAACCTGATCGTCCGGAAACCAGGCGGCCAACTCGGGAGGCAGCGACTGCAGAAACGCCGCGTGCAGCTCCGGATCGTGGACCTCGGGATCCAGGATCGGCGCCATCTCCCGGATGTGACCCGCGCGGGGGGCGTCGGCACTGAACACCTTGCGCTGAAAGCCGAGGTTCGCCTTGCCGGCGTCGTGCAGCATCGCCAGTACAGCCAGTCGGTCCAGCTGCTGATCAGACAGCGGCAACCCGCTCGTGCGGTCCAGGACCCTCCGAATCGCATCCAGGTCACAGAGGCCCCGGAAGACCAGTGCGACATCGAGACAGTGGCAGGTGAGGGGCAGCCACGTCCCCCGCGCCTGATCGTATTTGCCCCAGAAAGCCGCGCGCGACATCCCGTCTTGCCCCCTTTCTCAGTCATCTACCCGCCCTCCGCCAGGTGGATGGCTAGATTTCACAGTTGTAAGATCTATTCTGGCACACTTCGCCTGACTCCTCCGGACTGTCTGGCCACCCGCCGACATGGAGTGATCCATAGTGACACACATTTCCAAAGCGATTCTAACGCTCTCGAGTGACAACGGTGTGTCACTGGTGAGCAAGAAAAGGGACTGACAGACGTCTCAGCAGCCGAAAGCCCACCAACTCGGCCGGCACGCTCCGAGTCCCGGCCGCACGAGGGCCACACTAAGTAAAGAGCCTGCTCCCCCGTCGACGGTGGTGCAGGCTCGTTCGTATTGACCGCCTCAGGCGCCCGGTGAACGCTACCCCGGCCAGCGCCAGGACCACGGCCAGGTAGAGCGGCGCCGCGTCGCCGGGAATGCCGTAGCGAAAGAACAACCGCAACACCCCCGTCGTTCCGTCCCGGAACCTCTCCGGAAACGACTCCCCGTCCACCACGGGGCCGGACTCCCTCCCGGAAGCGGCCCGAACGGACAGTAATCTCAATATTCAGCATACAACATAACAGTTCGGCCGCGCCTGCCCGTTTCCTTCCGCAGTCACAGAACAAGCCATCGAGTCGCCGGGGATGAACCCTCCCCGATCTCGATGGCTCCTGTTCTGGCATCACGGCGCTCGGCCCGCCGGCGCCTCTACCGGTCCCGCAGCGTCGGAAACAGGATGACATC
>JAMNXV010000096.1 GCA_023623185.1 Bacillota bacterium | reverse complement strand
CACACCTGCCCCTCGCACCCGGTGCCATATCTGCGTGGGCATGGTCCGAACGAAGACCTATTGACAACGGATCCAGTCAGCCCCTACAATCAGTCCCAACCGAATCTAAGTAAACCAGATCGGGACACTCGGAATTACGGGAGGGGTAGCGGTGATCGGGGTTGTATTGGCAGGGGGACTGACTGGGGTTCTGTTCGGCTTCGTGCTGCAGCGGGGGCGGTTCTGCATGACCAGCGGGTTCCGGGACCTCTACCTGACCCGCGACGCCACGCTGTTCAAGGCCTACGTGCTTTCGCTGGCCATCCAGTCCACGGGCATCTTCGCCCTGCACGCGGCGGGTGTCGTCCAGTTCCGGCCCGACTCGTTCCAGTGGCTGGCGGCCGCGCTGGGCGGGCTGATCTTCGGTCTCTCGCTGATCCTCTCGGGCGGCTGCGCCTCGGGCACCTACTACCGCATCGGCGAGGGGATGGTGGGATCGCTGGTGGCCGCCGTGTTTTACGGCATCGGCGCCCTGGCCTCCCGGGGCACCGGGGCCCTGGCGCCGCTGACGCAGCAGATCCAGGGGCCCACCGCCACGGTGAACGGCTCGACCAGCCTCTACGGCGCCCTGGGCGTGAGTCCGTGGCTGCTGGTGGCGGCGCTGTGGGCGGTCGCCCTGCTCTTCCTGCTGCGCGCCCGGCGGGCCCCCGCCCCGGCCTGGCGGGCGCCGGTGGATCCGAGCCGGTCGCCGCTGTGGCGGGCGGTCTTCGGCCGGGGCTGGTCGTGGCAGGTGACGGGCGCCGCGGTGGGCGCCGTGGCGATCCTCGCCTGGCTGACCTCCATCAGCACGGGCCGGATGGCCGGGCTGGGCATCACCGGCGCCACGGCAGGGCTCCTCAGGTTCCTGGTGGCCTCCGGCGACGTCTCGGTCCTGGACTGGAACACCTTCCTGGTGCTGGGGATTCCGCTGGGCGGCTTCATCGCCGCAAGGGGGGCGGGCGAGTTCCGGCTGCGGGCGCCCGGACCGGCCCGCATGCTCCAGCACATCGTCGGCGGTCTGGGGATGGGCTTCGGCGCCACCCTGGCCCGGGGCTGCAACATCGGCAACGGGCTGGTGGCCGTCTCCCAGTTCTCGCTGAACGGCTGGACGGCGACGCTCTTCACCATCCTGGGCACCTGGCTCGGCGCTTACCTGTTCCTGGTGCTGCCTTCGCGGATGGCGCAGGCCCGGCAGCCGGCGGCCCCGGGAATCGCCCACGGGGACTGACGGCCGGATGAACCCGACTCGGCCCAGGCGACTGACGACGCGATGAGGAGGATGAGCGATGGCGCAGGAAGTGCGTTTGGATGTGCTCGGTGAGCCCTGCCCCTACCCGCTGGTGATGGCCAAGCAGAAGATCAACCAGGTGGCCCCCGGCGGCCGGCTGGTGGTCGACTTCGACTGCACCCAGGCCACCGAATCGCTGCCCCGGTGGGCCGCGGAGGCCGGGCATATCATCGAGGAGTTTGTCAAAATTGGCCCGGCCCAGTGGCGAATCGTCATCCGGCGGCAGGGGGATGCGGCGGAGCGCATCCGGCCCGAGGACTACCACTGCACGATTCCCAGCGAGCGATAGGGGGAGGCAGGTTTGAAGATTCTCCTTCCCGAGCCAACCAGAAGCGGGAAGGAGGTGCCCCCCGATGCATCCCCAGATCGAGTCTGTTCTCACCCGGGCCCGGACCGTGCGGCGTCTGATCCTCGCGGAGGTTGAGCGGGCCACGCCTGACGAGCTGGATCACCGGCCCGGCGGGCGGTGGTCCGCGCGCGACACCCTGATCCACCTGGCCACCTGCGAGGAGATGGGCACGCGCGTGCTGCGTCACGTCATCCTGGGCGAGCCCATGCCCCACCGTGAACTCCTGCCGCCGGACGAGTGGAACGCCATGCAGCTGGCCCGCTTTCCCCACCTGGATGGCCCCGGCGCCATCGCCTATGTCACCGAGACCCGCCGGGCGCTGGAGGAGGTGGTGGCCAGGGCGGCAGAATCCGACGCCGAGCGGGTCGTGCGGGAGGTCGGGATGATCGCCGTGCACGAGACCGGCCACCTGCACCAGATTCGCGAAGCGCTGGCCAGGGCCCGGGGAGATGCCGTGGCCGGCGAACTGCACGGGCTTGCCTATGCCCGGCACCAGGTGCTGGAGCTGCTCCACCTGGGAAACTGGCCGCTGGCTGCGCTGGAGTGGCGGTCTGAACCGGGCAGGTGGTCGGTGAAGGAGACGCTGCTGCATCTTGCCGCCTGGGACCGGTTCACCGCCGGGGTCTTCGCAGCCCTGGCTGACGGGCGGGACCTTCCGGCGACGCCCTTCGCCGAGGGCGAGCTTGACCGCTGGAACCAGGCGCAGGTGGCGGCTCGGTCATGGATGTCGTGGACGGAAGTGCTGCACGAGCTGGGTGAGGCCCGGGGCGAGATGGTGAGTCAGCTGAGGCGGGTATCGCCTGCGCAGTGGGCCTCCGAGCGGGCCGCCGGTTGGAAGGATTAACGCTTGCACGATCTGCACCACGTGGGCACCATGCGGTCCACCTTGCGGTCGTGGCGTGCCCTTCACGGCAACTAGTTGAGGGAATTCTACGAGAAGTCAGCAGGGTGCTCCCGCCCCTGTGGCGAAGTCAGCACACGTACCCATGATGATCATTCGTGAAAGGAGTCGATCAGATGGGCGCGAAGAAGATCCTGTTCATCGTCGGCGACTTCGTCGAGGACTACGAGGTGATGGTTCCTTTCCAGGCCCTGGCGGCGGTGGGTCACACCGTGCACGCCGTCTGCCCCGGCAAGAAGGCCGGTGACAAGGTGCGCACGGCCATTCACGACTTCGAGGGCGATCAGACCTACAGCGAGAAGCCCGGTCACAACTTCGCGCTGAACGCCACCTTTGACGAGGTGAAGGCAGAGGACTACGACGCCCTGGTGATTCCGGGCGGCCGGGCGCCGGAGTACCTGCGGCTCGACGAGCGGGTGCTGGCGATGGTGCGCCACTTCGCCGAGGCCGACAAGCCCATCGCGGCCATCTGCCACGGCGCCCAGCTCCTGGCGGCGGCCGGGGTCCTGAAGGGCAAGTCCTGCTCCGCCTACCCGGCCTGCGCGCCCGAGGTGGGGCTGGCCGGCGGCGAGTACGTCAACATCGAGGTCGACCAGGCGCACACCGACGGCAATCTGGTGACCGCTCCGGCCTGGCCGGCGCACCCGGCGTGGCTCGCCCAGTTCCTGAAGGTCCTGGGGACGAAGATCGAGCTGTAGTGGGCACACAATCAGGCCCTCCGCCCCGAACCGTGGGGCGGAGGGCCTTCTCTTAGCTCTCTGCGGGCAGATCGGATGTACAGTGGGCGCACCGCACGGCCTTGATCGGCACGGAGGAGAGGCAGTAAGGGCACTCCCTCGTCTTCGGAGGCTCCGGCGGGGGCGTGGGCCGCCACCGGTTGACCTGGCGGACCAGCAGGAACACCGCAAAGGAGACGATGAGGAAGTTCAGCACGTTGTTGATGAAGAGGCCGTACGCGATGACCGGTGCGCCGGCTTCCCGCGCTTCGGCCAGGGAGGCGTATGGGGTACCGCTCAGGTTAAGGTAGAGGCTGGAGAAGTCTGCCTTGCCCACGATGAATCCCAGCGGCGGCATCAGCACGTCGTTGACGAGCGAGTTGACGATCTGGTTGAACGCAGCGCCGATCACCACGCCCACAGCAAGATCGAGCACGTTTCCCTTCAGCGCGAACCGCTTGAACTCTGCTAGCAATAGGGGGGCCTCCTCTGTGCGATGTGTACTCTCAGTCTAGCACAGCGGCGGGCTAAAGCTGCACCAGCTCCTCCGGGAGCGGCCGGCCCGCCACGTGCGCGTCCACCGCGCGGGCGAAGAGGTCCGGGTCGTGGAGGCACCAGGTGTGCCCGGCGCCGGGCACCAGGTATGCCCTGGCGTCAGGCATGGTGCGGACAAGGTCGCGGGCGCAGGCGCGCAGCAGGCGGATCTCCCGCTCGCCCACCAGGGCCAGCAGCGGCACCGGCGAGGCGGCCAGGGCCTCCGGCAGGCGGAAGGACATGTTCTCCGCCACCACGGCCTCCAGCCCGGCGGCCGTCGTCTGCAGGGTGTCAGACCGGAACTGGGCCTGGTAGGCCGGCGGGATGCCGAACTGGCGCGCGTTGGCCCTGATCATCCACTCCCGGTGCGCCAGGGGAAAGGTCAGCCTGAGCAGGGCCCGGTAGGGACCGATGCCCGGAAGGGAGCGGGTGAGGGTCCCCGACACCACGGCGCGGCCCAGCAGCTGCGGGTGGCCGGCGATCAGGCGGAGAGCGGTCTGCGCCCCGAGCGAGAGGCCGACGACGTGCACCGGCCCGCCGCCGGCTTCCGAGCGGATCAGGTCGGCCAGGGCCGCCACGGCGCGCGCAAACGAGAACGTCTCGTGGGCCATCCGCCCGTGGCCGGGCAGGTCCGGCACCAGGCAGCGGTAGCGGTCCTGCAGGCGCTGGGCCACGGGCTCCCACATCCACCCGCTCACGCCGCCGCCGTGCAGGAAGAGGATGGCGGGGGCAGAGGCCGGTCCGGTGATCTGGCAGGGCAACGACATGGCGAACATCCCCCCTCGGAGTGGAGTTTCCACATCCGCCCCGCATCTCCCTGGCGAACGTCTGCCGCCCTATGCGCCTGGCGGCGCGGCGGGTCAGCCGCACCTCCCCTTGATCTGTTGCGCTGCTTTGAAGGCCAGCCAGCCGATGAGGCCGCCCGCCGTGTTCAGGATGAGGTCATCCACGTCGAAGCCGCCGAGCCCGGTGAGGAGCTGGATCACCTCCAGCAGCAGGCTGGCGCCCAGCGCGAGGGCCCCCACCTGTATGGCGCCCGTGAAGCGCGGGCGGAGGAGGGGGACAAAGAAGCCCAGGGGGGCGAACAGCAGGACGTTGCCGGCCAGGTTCTGCACGGCGGCGGCGGTGTTGGGGTGGCCGCCGAGGTAATAGCGGATGCTCTTGAAAGGTATAAAGTTGGCGTACCACTGCAGGCGGAACTGGATGTCGGCCAGCGACATCTTGACGTGCAGCACGTCGGAGAGCCGCTTGAACAGGACGAACTTGAGGAGGACCGCCACGTAGGCGAGGAAGAGCCACCGGACGATTCGCCGGCGCCCGGGGTTGAGTTCGATGGGTACTCTCTCCCTTGCTCATCTTGCTGGCATGCGCCATCGGATGCACAGCACCCAATGGACGAGCGGGCTGGGGCGCCGGTTCGCTGTGCTGGCCGTTCACCGGGCAGAGCCACCGCCGGGACGCGGGCGGTGGCTCTGCCTCGGTCACTCTGGCCCCGGTCACTCTGACCCCGGTCACTCTGACCCCGGTCACTCAGCCGGGGCGACCTGCCAGGCGGGCGTGTCGATGGAGTCACGGTCATCGATCACGCTGAACAGGCTCGGCAGGCTGCTGTGGTCGCCGGTGACGGCGCTGCCGCCGCTCAGCGACTTGCTCTGGCTGCCGAAGCCGATCAGCAGGTTGGTGCCGATGGTGAAGGCGGACGAGGAATCGATCCCGTTAACCTTGATCATATGGATGTGAAACTCGACGGTCACAGCGACCCCCCTTTCCTGTCACCATATGTCGGTGCCGCATAGTGTGGAGATAGCAGTGCGAGCCGCAGCGCACGGGGGGGTGGGGGAGGTTGGACCGTCTGAACATCGGGGCGGTGGAAATGGTGGCCGTCTCCGGCGTGGTTTCCGTTGGCTGTGCGTACATCGGCCGGTGCCGCACGACCGAAAAGGGCACCGTGGGCAACTGCGCCATCGTCGGCGACTACGGGCTGGCGCCGATGGGATTCGGCGTGGTGATTGACTCCGACGGGATCGACGCGCCCGTGTGGTGGACGGCGGCCGGGAGAGGCACGGCATGATGTACGGGTTTGCCCCTGTACTGCCCGCGACTGCCCCCCTGTATGCGGCGCCGGTGATCAACGTCTGGTGGTATGAGGTCACAAACGTGAGCAGCGGGGGCGTTGTCACAACGGGCGTGCTGGACATGGGCCTGCTCACCAGCAACAGCAAGGGCAACTCCCTGGTGGATCTGGCGGGCGACGCCGGCTACAGCGCCATCTGGTACGGCCTGCTCAACGACTCGGATTGGGCCGACACGCCCTACGCCAACATGGCCGGGTTCCAGGTAGGGGGGTGAGGGTCCTGACGTTCCCGTGCTGGCTGCCCGACCTCCAGTCTGCCGCCGTCAACATCGGCCTGATCAAGGTCAAGGGCATCAGCGGGGGCTCGGTGAACTTCGGCGTCGCGTCGATCGTTGGAGGCGCCGGCGGGGGCGGGGGAACCGCCAATCAGTTGGTCAGCATTCAGGGGGACTGCGGGAAGTCCTGGATCAACCTGGGGCTCATCTACTCGGTGTCGGCTGACGGCGCAGGGAACGGTGAAGCGCCGGGCGCCTCCTCCGGCGGAGAGGCGCAACCTGCGGGCAGGGCCGGGGCGGCGCCTGCCACCTTCCGCTTGCGGTGGGACGGCCAGGGCGCCGAGATTCGCACCGGTGAGGCGGCGAAGGGGGGACGTCATGCGCGCGGACCGGCCACAGCCCCCCGCAGAGCCGGGCAGACTCTCCCCGGCCGAACCTCTGTCGGAGAAGCTCGATAGAGCGATCCAGGCGCTCAACCGCCTGGCGCAGGCCCTGGAGGAGTTGGCGGCGCGGCCGCCGGTGCACCTGCAGGTGGAGCGGCTGGAAGTGCAGACCCTGGCGTTCCACCTGGGCGACATCGACGTCGAGGACCTGCAGGGCCAGCTCAACATCGGGATCACGCACAGCCTGAAGCTGGAACCCCCGCCGCGGGCCAGAGACCCTGAACCGGGCCCCGCCGAGCTCCGACAGGCCCGGACCGCGCATGCCGATGGGCACCCGCAGGCCGGTGGGGCGCAGCGGCAGAGCTTGTCGCCTGCCGGAGCGCAGAAGCGGAACCTGTCGGGCGGCGAAGCGCAACGGCAGAACCTGTCTGGCGGCGGAGCGCAGAGGCGGAACCTGTCGGGCGGCGAAGCGCAACGGCAGAACCTGTCTGGCGGTGGAGCGCAGAGGCGGAACTGGTCGGGCGACGAAACGCAGCGGCAGAACTTGTCTGGCGCCGGGACCCAGAGGCGGGACTCGTTGGGCGGGAGGGCGCCAGGCGGGCCGACCCACAGCGACGCCGAGCAGGGAGGCCTGGCGCGCCGTGCGCTGCGCAACAGCGTTGTCAGCCGCTGGCTGACCCAGGGTGCGCGGGCGGGTGCGGCATCGATGGGGCCAGGCGGGTCAGCCCAAACGGCGCCAGGGGGTGCGGCCTCGATGGGACCAGGCGGGTCAACCCGGGCGGCGCCAGGGGGTGCGGCCTCGATGGGACCAGGCGGGTCAACCCGGGCGGCGCCAGCGGGGGTGGCCTCGATGGGGCCAGGCGGGTCAACCCCGTCGGCGGCAGCGGGAGCGGCCTCGATGGGGCCAGGCGGGTCAACCCCGTCGGCGGCAGCGGGAGCGGCCTCGATGGGACCAGGGTGGTCAGCCCAGTCGGCGCAAGGCGGCGGACCGGGGGCGCAAGCAGGTCCGGCCGCGAGTGCGCCGTCCGCCTCGGGTGAGGCGGCACAGGCGGAGGCGGCGAATCGGGCAGAGTCCCTCCCGCGAGTGCAGATCTGGCCTCCGCTGAATGCTGAAGGGAGCGAGTCGAAGGATGAGGGCGAAACAGGAGCGGCCCGCTGAGCGTGCGGGCCCCCCGGTCGATCTCGTTCGCCGGGGCGACCGCCTGATTCTGCTGGCCTCGCTGCCGGGGGTGAAGCCCTCCGACTTGCGGGTGTCCATCGTGGGGGACCGGCAGGTGCTGCTGGAGGGGGAGGTTGCCTACCGGCATCCGCTGCCCCGGGAGAATCTTTCCCTGGGCGAACGCATCTACGGCCCGTTCGCCCGCACCGTGCACCTGCCCCTGCCCGTGGATCCCGGCGCCGCGGCCGTCGCTTTGCAGGACGGCGTGCTAACCGTCGACATGCGCGTGCGGGCGGAGGCCGTGCATCTGACCTGGCAACCGAAGGAGGCGCAAACCGGTGAGCGACCCTGGTAATGTCGTCCAGCGCATCGCCGAGCAACTCGAGGCCTTGAGCGACGCGTTCGGCGAGGACCTGTGGCGCGAGCTGGGGCGGGCGCGATCCCCCCGGCAGAAGGAGCAGCCCCGGCCGAAACCGGGGAGCGCATCCAGGGCCGGCGCCGCGGTCGGGCCGCCGCTGGACATCTACGTGACGCCCCACGAGGTGGTGGTGGAGGCGGTCCTGCCCGGGCTGACCGGCCCCCATCAGGTGACCGTCAGCCTGGCGGGCGCCACCGAGCTTCTCATCGAGGCGTTCCTGCCCGACCGGCTGCCCGACGGCCTGTACATACAGCGGGAGCGCTTCTCCGGCTACTGCTCCCGCCTGGTGACACTGCCAGCCTCGGTGCGGCCGGTGGCGGTAGCCGGGTACCAGGAAGGCATCCTCCAACTTCGGTTTCAGCGGACCAGCCCGGGTTCCGGGAGCCAGGGAGTGGCGGTGTTGCACGTGCCGCCATCCGCCAGCTGAGGCCCTGGAGCTCGTGCAGCTCCGGCCCTGGCGGTGATCCGGTTGAAGCCCGAACGTTGGTTGGGGTAAACTTCCCTCAGACGAATCGCCTGGGGGAGGTTGCCATGACGTCACGCACCGCACCCGAGCTCCTGTCCCTGCTCAGCGCCGCCGAAGGGGGCTGGGTGAGCGGCGCAGAGATTTCCCGCCAACTCGGAGTGAGCCGCACCGCCATCTGGAAGCACGTAATGGCCCTGCGCGCGCAGGGGTACCAGGTGGAGGCGGCCCCCCGCAGGGGCTACCGGCTGGTCTTCAGGCCTGACCTGCTCACGCCTGAAGAGGTGCTGGCGGGTCTCGCCACCCGGCGGCTGGGCCGGCTGGTGGAGTACCGCGAGACGGTGGGCTCCACCAATGACCTGGCGAAGGAGATGGCCCGGCACGGCGCGCCGGAGGGTCTGCTGGTGCTGGCGGACCAGCAGACCGCGGGCAAGGGGCGCCTGGGAAGGTCATGGGCCACGCCGCCGGGGGCGGCCATCGCCATGTCACTGGTGCTGCGGCCGGACCTTGCGCCCCATGAGGCGCCCCGCATCACGCTTGCGGCGGCGGTCGCCGTGGCCCGGGCGGTGCGGGAGGTCGCCGGGCTGGCCGCGGGGATCAAGTGGCCCAACGATGTGCAGGTGGGCGGGCGCAAGCTCTGCGGCATCCTGACGGAGATGGAGGCCGAGATGGACCGCATCGCCTTCGTGGTGCTGGGCATCGGGCTGAACGTGACCCTCCGCAGGGAGCAGATGGACCCGGCGTTCCGGGACACCGCGACATCGCTGGCCCTGGAGGGCGCCGCCGAGGTTCGGCGTGCCGCCCTGGTGCAGGCGATCCTGGCCCGGTTCGAGGGGGCGTACGACCACCTGCTCGGGGGGCGTTTCTCCGTGGTGCTCGACCAGTGGCGGGCCCTGTCGGTGACCCTCGGGCAGGCCGTGCGCGTCTTGGGACTGGACGGGCAGGTCACGGTGGAGGGCGTCGCCGAGGCGGTGGACGAGGAGGGGGCGCTCCTGGTGCGGGACGGCGCGGGCGAGGTGCACCGGGTGCTGTCGGGCGAGGTCTCGTTGCGGTCCAGTTAGGCGTGGAGGGAGAACGGGACACTGGCGAGGGGTCGGCTTGGTTGGATTGGCCTTAGCGTGTCGTCTCGGCCCTGCGCCTGGCTGGTTAGGGCGTGAAGGAGTGGGCGGCGGTGCCGTCCTGCGCCTGGCTGGTTAGGGCGTGAAGGAGTGGGCGGCGGTGCCGTCCTGCGCCCGGGTGGTTAAGGCATGAAGGAGTGGGGCGGCGGTACGAAGTGCGGCGGATTTCGACTTGTTGGTGTGGACGAAGTGGAAATTCGCCGCAGTTAGGTGGCCGCGCGGCCCTGCGCCCGGGTGGTTAAGGCATGAAGGAGTGGGGCGGCGGTACGAAGTGCGGCGGATTTCGACTTGTTGGTGTGGACGAAGTGGAAATTCGCCGCAGCTAG
>JAMNXV010000021.1 GCA_023623185.1 Bacillota bacterium | reverse complement strand
GACCTGGGCCGCGACTCGGAGATCATCGTCTTCTCCGACGACATGGACGGCCTGCGCAAGATTCCGAGCAACATCGATGCCCCGTGGCTGAAGGAGCATCTGGGCAAGCCGGTGACCCGCATTCCCGACCCCTATGGCACCCACGAATCGTTCGGCCACCATATGAACGCCGAGCTGATCGAGATGCTGGCGAAGACGGAGATCGAGGCGACCTTCCGCTCGGCGTCCGACTGCTACGCCGACGGAACCTTCGACGAGGGCATCCGCCACATGTTCCGCCACATGCAGGGCATCATCGACCTGGTGCTGCCGACGATGCGGCCGGAGAACCGCGAGGGCTGGTTCCCCTGGCTGCCCGTCTGCCAAAACTGCGGGAAGGTCTACACCACCCGGGTGGAGTCGTATGACCCGGAGGAGGCCACGGTGACCTACTCCTGCACCGGTTCGTTCCGCGATGTGCACGGCTGCGGCCACCGGGGCACCCAGAGCGCCCTGGGCGGCCGGGGCAAGTTCTTCTGGAAGGCGGACTGGGCCCTGCGCTGGTACGTCTTCGGCGTCAACTTCGAGATGCATGGCAAGGACCTGATCGACTCGGCGAAGCTCTCCAAGGCCATCGTGAAGCTGCTGGGCGGCGAGCCGCCGAACACCATGTTCTACGAGCTCTTCCTGACCGAGGAGGGGCGGAAGATCTCCAAGTCCACCGGGGCCGGCATCTCCATGGAGAACTGGGGCCGCTGGGGCACGCAGGATTCGCTCAACCTGCTCATGTTCCGGAACCCGCGGCAGCAGAAGCGGCTGAGCCCGGAAACGGTCATTCAGTACACCGACGAGACGCTCACGATGCCGCCCGATGACCCGCAGTACCCGTTCATCTACTACCACGGCGACCGGCCCGACCTGGGCGGGCTGCGCTACTCCGACATCATCAACCTGGTCAACGCGATCTCGGAGACCGACCCCGACGTGCTGATTGAGTATCTGGGCCGCTCCTTCGGGCACGAGCGGATCCGCAAGAACGAGCCCTTCGTGCGGGAGCTGCTGGAGAAGGCCATCCACTACTACGAGGACTTCATCCTGCCCACGCGCAAGACCCCGGAGCTGACCGAGGCCGAGTGGGCCATGGTGGAGGAGTTCGAACGGCTGATCGAGCAGACCGACGACGCGGAGGAGATCCAGACCGGCGTGTTCGACATCGCCAGGGCCCACGGCATGCAGCCGAAGCGGTTCTTCCAGATCCTCTACGGCGTGCTGCTGGGGTCCGACAGCGGCCCGCGGATCGGCGGCTTCGTCACGCTGGTGGGCAAGGATCGGATCCGCGAGCTGATTCAGGCGGCACGGGAGAAGGCCAGGGGCTGAGGTGCGCACGCGAAACCGGGGCTGTTCAGGAGCAGAGGTGTCTGCGTCCTGGACAGCCCCGTTGGATTTTGTGCCAGCGGTCAGGCGATCTGGCTCATCTGGTGCAGCAGATCCAGTGGCGGCGCTGCGGGGAAGGTCTCGCGATTCTCACCGGTGACCCTGGTGAGCGCAAAGGACTGGCTCTGGTTGCTGATGCGCTGCAGGAACTCGACCAGGTGCGCGCGGGAGCAGAACTTCCAGGCGAAGGCATCGGCCGCCGGATGGCTCATGCGGTTCTCCGGCATCAGGATGTAAGCCAGGCGCTCATCCTCGAACTGCTCCAGGCAGTGTTTGCACATGAACACCCAGGTTCACCTCCAGTGTGGTCGATCCAATCTTAATTATAGGGCTCATATTCGACCCCAACAACTGTTCAGGGAGCCACCCGCCCCCTGTGCTCCATCCACCCTGCGACCAACTATTGGTACCGCGGGATGGCTATTAGGGCGAGTGCCTTAGTCCTATCGGCTATAATTGGTGACAAACGGCTTTAGAAAGTATCCGGCTGATCTTTCATATGATAAAATGTATGCGAGTTAAGTCTGTGACTGCGAAGAGGAGGGGAACGAGTTGTCAGTCGATGTCATGCCTCGCCAGGAGGAGACCTCCACGCGCCGCGAGATCATCAACCTGCTGCGGGTTGTTGGCCCCCTCACAGTAGGCGAGCTCGGCGAGCGCCTTCACATTACGCATGTCGCAGTCCGACGTCACCTGACCTCTCTGGAGCGGGACGGGCTGGTCACCTCTGTGCAGCAGCGGCTGCCCATGGGGCGGCCTACCCGGGTCTACTCGCTGACCGAGGCGGCCGACAACCTGTTCCCGAAGAAGTACGGCGCCATGATGGTGGAACTGTTGGACTTCATGCACGACACGGATCCGGCACTGGTGGAGGACTTTTTCCGGCGGCGGGGCGAGGAGCTGGTCGCACGCTACGGCGGCGACGTGGACGGAGACACCCTGAGCGAGCGGGTGGAGCAGCTCGCCGCGATCCAGCAGGCCAACGGCTACCTGGCCCAGTTTGAAAAGGAAGAGGATGGCACGCTGGTGCTCAAGGAGTTCAACTGCCCCGTGCACCTGGCCTCCCGGCGGTATCCCCACGCATGCAACCACGAACTGCAGTTCTTCAAGACCGTGCTGGGGACGGAGAACATCGAGCGGGTGGAGTGCATCGCCAAGGGCGGCCAGTGCTGCCGCTACCGCATCCAGCCATGACCGATCACGGTGGGCGCCGACCTCCATGGAGAGGTCGGCGCCCTTGTCATGTCCGGTGACCGCCGCGCGGGCGCTTTGAAGGGGTGGTCGCTGCGCTCTGGCAGGTGAGCGGGCGGAAACGGCGAATCTGTCTGCACTGGCCGAATGTTGCGCGGCTCGGGGGCAGGTGGGGTGATGAAGGCCCGTTCGCTGCTGTTCAACCTGTGGGGCGACTATATTCAGCATGTGGGCGGAGAGGTGTGGGCCTCGACCCTGGCCGCCTGGGTCAGGCCGTTCGGCGTCAGCGAGGCGGCCCTGCGCCAGGCGCTCTCCCGCATGGCGCGCCAGGGGTGGCTGGAGGTGCGGAAGGTGGGAAACCGCACCTGCTACGCGCTCTCCGCCGCGGGGCGCCGGCGCATCGTCGAGGCGTCGCGGCGGGTGTACGACGGCCGCGAGCTGGACTGGGACGGCCGCTGGCGCGTGCTGGTCTACTCCGTTCCCGAGGCCCTGCGGAACCGGCGCAACGACCTGCGGCGCGAGCTGATCTGGACGGGCTTTGCCCACCTCTCCCCGGGAACATGGATATCGCCGAATCCCCTGGAGGACTCGGTGCGGGAGCTGCTCAGGCGCTACGGTCTGGAGGCCTATGCCACGCTCTTCGTCGCCGGATACGTGGAGCCGTGGGCGGCGGAGGACCTGGTGCGCCGCTGCTGGGATCTGGAGGCGATTCAGGCGAGCTACGACCGGTTCATCGCCCGCTGGGAGCCCCGGCTGGCCGCCGAGGCCGGCCTGCATAGCGATGAGGATCGGTTCGTGGAGCAGATCCGGCTGGTCCACGATTACCGCAAGTTCCTGTTTGTCGACCCGGGGCTGCCGCGCCAGCTCCTGCCCGACGCCTGGCGGGGGCATGACGCCCGCCGCCTCTTCCAGGCCTACTACGACCGGCTGCGGCCCGGGGCGCTCCGCTTTCTGGAGCGGCACTTTGAGGCGACTCAAGCCCATGACGCAAAGGAGGATGACGACCGTGGCGTACGAGAACATCCTGGTCTTCCGTGAGGGGGCTGTGGGCCGGGTGCAGCTGAACCGCCCTCAGGCCCTCAATGCCCTGAACTCCGGCCTGATGGCGGAGCTGGTGACCGCGTTCCGGGAACTGGAGCAGGATCCCGGCGTGGGGTGCTTGCTCCTGCACGGGAACGAGCGCGCTTTTGCGGCCGGTGCCGACATCAAGGAGATGGCGGAGCTCGGCGCGATCGATATGTATACCCGTGACTATATCGAACGCTGGGACGAGGTCGCCCGCATCCGCAAGCCGATCGTCGCCGCGGTCAGCGGCTATTGCCTCGGCGGCGGCCTGGAGCTGGCGATGATCTGCGACATCATCGTCGCCTCGGAGACCGCGAAGTTCGGCCAGCCCGAGATCAACATCGGCGTCCTGCCGGGGGCCGGCGGCACCCAGCGGCTGACCCGCGCTGTCGGGAAGTCGCTGGCGATGGAGATGGTGCTGACCGGCCGCATGATCACGGCCGAGGAGGCCCGGGCGGCGGGCCTGGTCAGCCGGGTGGTGCCGGTGGAGGCCTACCTCACCGAGGCCCAGAAGCTGGCGGAGGAGATCGCCTCCAAGTCGCCCGTGGCCCTGCGGCTGGCGAAGGAGGCGGTGCTGCAGGCCTTCGAGGGCAGCCTGAGCAGCGGGCTGGCCTACGAGCGCCGGCTGTTTGCGATGGCCTTCGCCTCGGAAGACCAGAAGGAGGGCATGCGCGCTTTTGCCGACAAGCGGAAGCCCGAGTGGAAGGGGAGGTAGCCCGTGAGCGAGACGGCGGTGCGCTGGGCGCTGGACGGGGCCGGCGTCTTCCGGATCACCCTGAACCGCCCCGAGCGGCTGAACGCTTTCAACCAGGCCCAGCACGAGGAGCTGCTGGCGGCCCTGAACCGGGCGGAGCGGGACCCTGCCGCGCGCTGTGTGGTCATCACCGGCGAGGGGCGCGCGTTCTGCGCGGGCCAGGATCTCGAGTCGCTGGGCGACATGCCGGTCGGCGACCTCGTGCGCCGGTACTACAACCGGTTGATCACCCGGATCCGGAGCCTGGAGAAGCCGGTGCTGGCTGCCGTGAACGGGGTGGCCGCCGGCGCGGGCGTGAGCCTGGCGCTGGCCTGCGACCTGATCGTGATGGCCGAGAGCGCCGCGTTCATCCAGGCCTTCGTGCGGATCGGGCTCGTTCCCGACTCCGGCGCGTCCTACTTCCTGCCGCGGCTGGTCGGCTACCACAAGGCGATGGAGCTGGCCCTCTTCGGAGACCGGGTCAGCGCTGCGGAGGCCCTGGCGCTGGGGCTTTGCAACCGGGTGGTGCCCGACGACCAGTTCGAGGCGGCGGTGACCGAGTGGGCCGAGCGGCTGGTCAGGGGTCCCCGCTCCATGGGCTGGATCAAGCGGCAGCTCAACCGGGGGCTGGAGCGCTCGCTGGAAGAGGTGCTGGCCCTGGAGGCGCACCTTCAGGAGGCCGCGGCCCGGAGCGAGGATGCCCGTGAGGGCATTCAGGCCTTCGTGGAACGGCGCGAACCCAGGTTCACGGGGAGGTAGCGGTCGTGCGTCGGATAGGCGTCGTCGGGGCCGGCACGATGGGAGCCGGCATTGCCCAGGTCGCGGCCCGGTCCAACTTTGACGTATTGCTCTACGATATCGATCCCAACGCCCTGTCGGGTGCCCTCCGGCGCGTGAAGGCCGACCTGGAGCGGCAGGTCGCGCGCGGCCGCCTCGCCGAGCCACAGGTGGCGGAGATTCTGAACCGCATCACCACCACGACGACGCTGGGCGACTTCGCCGCGGTGGATTTCGTCATCGAGGCGGCGCCTGAGGACCTGGAGCTGAAGCGCGGGCTGTTTGACCGGCTGGACCGGCTGTGCCGGCACGATGTGGTGCTGGCCACCAACACCTCATCGCTCTCTGTCACGCAGATCGGCGCGCTGGCCGGCCGCGCGGACCGGGTGGTGGGCATGCACTTCTTCAACCCGGCGCCGGCGATGCGGCTGGTGGAGGTGGTGGCGGGCGACGCCTCCGGCGAGGCCGCGCTCGAGGCGACGGTGGCCCTGGCGGAGGCAATGGGCAAGGAGCCGGTGCGGGTGAGGGATACCCCGGGCTTCATCGTGAACCGGGTGGCGCGCCCGTTCTCCGGCGAGGCCCTGCGCCTCCTGGGGGAGCAGGTCGCGACCGCGGCGCAGATCGACCGGATCGCGCGCCTGGCCTGCGGCTTCCGCATGGGGCCTTTCGAACTGATGGACCTGGTGGGGCTCGACATCAACTTCGCCGTCCACCGGTCTGTGTATGAACAGTTCTTCGGCGACCCGCGGTTCCGCCCGCACCCGCTGCAGGAACGCATGGTGAAGGCGGGCAAGCTGGGGCGCAAGACCGGCGAGGGCTGGTACCGGTATCGGGACGGCCAGGCGGTGAACGGCCCGGCCCCGGCCCAGCATTCTCAGGTGCCGGCGCCGCGGGTGCCCGAGGTTCGCAACGTGGCCGTGCTGGGCGACGCCGATCTGGCGGACCTGGCCGCGGAGGCGGGCTATCGGCTGGTGGACTGCTGCGCCGACGCCGATCTGGTGATCCTGGGCGACCCTGCGCTGCTGGTGGGCCGGCAGCCCTCCCCGGAGGTGCCGGTGCTGGTCGAGGCTTCGACCCGCTCGACCACTGAGATGGCGGCGCAGACGGTAAACCCGGCCCAGGTCGTCGGTTACGGGGGCCTTCCCCGGGTGAGCCGGCGGCAGCTCGTGGAGGTGGCGCCCGGGCTGCGGACCGATCCCGCAGCGACGGCGATGGCGGTGCGATTCTTCCACTCGCTCGGCCGTGACACTGAGGTGGTGGCCGACGGCCCCGGGCTGGTCGCGGCACGGCTGCTGGCGTGCCTGATCAACGAGGCCGCGTTCGCCCTGCAGGAGGGGGTGGCGACCGCCGAGGGCATTGACACGGCGATGAGGCTCGGGCTGAATTACCCGCTGGGTCCGCTGGAGTGGGCGGACGAGCTCGGCCTCGACGCCGTCCTGGCTGTGCTGGTGGGGCTGCAGGGGGAGACCGGGGAGGACCGGTACCGCCCGGCGCCGTATCTGCGGAAGCGGGCGGTCGCAGGGCTGCCTCTGCGGGGGTAGGGCAGGGGGCACGGGCGACGTGAACACAAACCAACTGGACAATGCGCGAAGCGCCTCCCGCAAGCCGCTGTGCGGCCTTGGGAGGCGCCTTTGTGGGCCCCTGAGGATATTGGCGGTGCTGGCCATCGACCATGTGGCCACTCACGCCCGCTTCATGATCACGCCTTCGAGGGTGTTGGCCACCGCTTCGACCTGGTCGGTGGCCCGTTCCAGCATTTCGTAGATCTCCTTCATCGTGATGAAACGGATCGGGTCGGACTGGCTCTTGTCGTACAGCTCGGAGAGCGCCAGGCGCAGTTCGTCGTCGCCGTGGTCTTCAAGCGTGTTGATCTGGCGGATGCGGTCCCGGATCTCCAGCAGCTTGCCCCCAGCCAGGAGGTCGATGGCGGCGACCAGCTCGGTGGCCTGCGCCCGCAGAATCTGCGCGAAGGCTCGCAGGTGCTTGTCCGACGCCGACAGGCGGTAGATGCCGACGCGGGCGGCAGCGGCCTCCATCGCATCGACCACGTTGTCGATCGCGACCCCCAGCGTGGCCAGGTCGGCACGCTCCAGCGGCGTCGCGAAGGTCTTGTGAATCAGCTCGAAGAGCTTGTGCGTCAGGTCATCGCCCTTCGACTCGAGCTGCTTGATTTCCGGTCCCAGGTTCCCCACGTGCACGGGCTCTTCAAGCAGCCGCCCGAGCAGGCCGGCCACCTCTGCGGCGTTCTCGGTTGCCTCCCGGAGCAGTTGGTAGAACTGTTGGCTGCGACCGCCGATGAAAAGCATGATGCATTCCCCCTATCCGCTAAAGTGAAAAGCCAGCCTGCTGGCGCCGGCAACTCAACGCCCCCACCGTTGCCAGAGCCAGAAGAGCAGCGAGAGGACGATGCTGGCGAGAATGCTGGTTGCGATCGGGAAGTAGAAGGTGAAGTTGCCGCGCCGGATGATGATGTCGCCCGGCAGCCGGCCCAGGCCGGGCGAAATGCGTTCGAACAGGGTGATCGCACCGCCCACAACCAACAGCAGTGCGCCTATGGCCATCAGCGTGCGACCCATGCGATCCACTCCCTACAGTTCGTATTGCGTGTAGCGTACATCGGCCAGTGCACCGACGATCTGTCCCAGGAACCAGGCCCCCAGGGCCAGCACGATCAGCAGACCGGGGAGGAAGAACGGGCGGAGGGCCAGGTAGAGCAGGACGGAGGCTCCGGCCAGGACGGCGACGATCGCCAGGTTGATCAGCATGGCCAGGAACGAGTTGATGTTTCCCTTCATGGCCTGCTGCGGGTCGGTCCAGGCCAGGCTGGGTTTCAGCACGTCGATGAGCAGCCCGCTGTAGCCGCTGATCACGCTGACCAGCAGGCCGCCGGTCAGCAGGACGGCCAGGTTGCGCAGGGTGCCCAGCCCCAGCCAGACCGTCACGACGCCCATCACCAGCAGGTTGAGCAGGCTGAACAGCACGCTGTGCAGGAGCTTGGCGTGAATCTGCACCCGGGGGGCCACCGGCAGGGACTGGCTGATCCAGAACCACCGCCCTTCACGGCTGATGGCCGAAGAGGGGATGACAGACGTGGAGTTGAGGAGGAAGAGGATGCCCAGCAGCACCGCCGGCGTCCACGGGAGGTCCGCGCCCGCGGAGAAGTCGATGCCTTCGACGAGGAGCCCGCCGGTCGCCAGGGGAATGGCGATGAAGAGGGGAATGAGCAGCGGCGTGATTACGCCGGACATCAAGAAGGTGGGGTTGCGGTTGAGCAGCCGCACCTCCCGGAGGAACAGCGCCCGGAGGGGAGACTGCTCCTTCCCCGTGCGCTCTGCCAGTTCGGGCCGGCTGACCTGACGCCCCGAGGACGCCACCTCGTCGCCGCCCAGCAGTCCGCCCAGGAAGAACCGCTCCGCTCCCGCCACCAGGAGCCCCAGGGATACGGCCACGATGCCGGTGAACAGGAGGAAGGGCGGGATGCCCAGGGCCGGGCTGCCGGCCTGAAGGGCCTGGGTGCCCCAGGTGGACGTGACCAGCCACCGGGCGACGCCCTGAACCAGGGGCTGCTGTGCCTCCACGAACCGCTGCACGTCCTCGACTCGCAGGCCCCCCTGCTGGAAGCGGCCGACGAACTGGATGACGATGGCCAGGCCAACGCCCACCAGGGCGCCGAAGACGCGGAACAGGTCGCGGTTGCGGCGCAGCGCGGTGATCCGCATCAGCAGCAGGCTGAAGAGGGCGGAGAGCACCAGCGGGACGACCGGAAGCATCAGGTAGATGAGTACGGCGAAGGGGATGTACAGCGGCCCCACATCGGCCAGCACGCCGTAGACTCCCAGGGCGGGCAGCACCACCGGCGCGATGGTCAGGTACTCGCCCAGGAGAATCGACATCAGCTTCGAGAGCGCGATCTCACCGGGCCGCAGGGGCAGGGGAATCAGGAGCCGCAGATCCTGGCTGAAGTAGAAGACGGAGATGACGTAGAGCACGCCGAAGATCAGGCAGAGGAGCTGCCCGCCCGTCAGGGCGATGGTCAGCACGAGATGGGCCTGGCCGAGCGGTTCGAGCCCCATGTAGAGGCCGATGTAGGCCACGATGAACATGACGATCAGGGGGAAGAATGCCAGCAGGATCAGCGGGATCAGGAGAAGGCCCAGGCGGGACCGGGTGCCCGTCATGCGCTGCAGGCTGCTGCGCCAGGTCTGGATGAGCTGCACCCGCAGGAGCGGCCAGACGTTCCTCATTGCTCCGTCAGCTCCAGGAAGATGGATTCGAGGGTCTCGCCGGTCTGTCCCCTGCGCAGTTCATCCAGGGTGCCGCAGGCAATGATGCGCCCCTTGTTGATGATCGCCACCCGGTCGCAGAGCCGCTCGGCCACTTCGAGCACGTGTGTGGAGAAGAAGAGGGTCCGGTTCCGGCGGGTGTGCTCAGCCATCAGTTCCTTCAGTTGGTGGGACGAGCGAGGGTCCAGGCCGACCATGGGCTCGTCCAGCACCCACACGGGCGGGTCGCGCATCAGGGCCGAAATGAGCACTAGCTTCTGCTGCATCCCGTGGGAGTAGCTGTCCACCCGGTCGAGGAGGGCGTTGGTCAGGTTGAAGGCGTCCGCGAACCGGGCGATGCGCTCCTGCCGCTCACCTGAGGGCACGCCGTAGACGTCGGCGATGAAGTTCAGGTACTCCAGGCCCGTGAGCTTGTCGTAAACCTCGGGGGTGTCCGGCACGTAGGCCAGCTGCCGCTTGGCCTCCAGCGGCTGCCTGACGACGTCGTAGCCGCCGACCCTGACCGTGCCGCTGTCTGGCCGCAGCAGCCCGACGATCATCTTGATGGTGGTCGTCTTGCCCGCACCGTTGGGACCGAGGAAGCCGAAGATCTCGCCGGGCCGGATCGTCAGACTGAGGTTGTCCACGGCTTTCTTCGTCCCGCCGCCGTAGCTCTTGGAGACGTTCACGAGTTCGATCATGCAGCAATCCCTCCGAGGTCAGACGCATCTCCTAGGGGTTTCACCGGCGCCCGGTTTCTTCCTGCCCTGCATGGGTTTTCGCAGGAAAACGGTGCGCGGCGGCGTCCGTCATTCCGTTCTTTGACCGTTCATTGAGAAAAGACGTTTCGGAGGTACCGATTTGTTCAGCCGGACGGGCGACCCGCCCGGGGTTGAGATCAAGACAGATCGTACGTAAAATGGCATGTTAGAGTGGCTACGATGCAAGGATGGGGGGTGTGGGCGTGGACCCGTTTTCCTCGGCTCTGATCGCGGCGCTTGACCGGGTGCGCCCGGCAGTGGTGCACATTTACGCCACCACGCCCAGGACGGGGCAGGTCGCTCTGGGTACCGGGGTGATCCTGGACCATTATCATATCATCAGCACCGCGCAGATTGTCGCCCCGGAAGACGAGATCACCGTGAAGACGGCGGATGGGAAGCGGCGGCGGGCGGAGTGCATCGGCGTCGACCCCGTCTACTTCCTGACGGTCCTCCAGGTTGAGGAGCGGCTCCCCATCGATCCGCCCACCTTTGCGCCGGACGGCACCACACCCGTGGGGCTCTTCGTCGCGGCCGTGGGCTACGCCCTGGGGCAGGAGCATACGGCCGCCAACGGGATCATCAGCAGCAGCGACCGCACGGTCTACCGCCCGAAGGGGCGCGGCAGGGGCAACCTGCCGGTGGACGGGCTCCTGCTGACCACCGCCCCCATCCATCCCGGCAACACCGGCGGTCCACTGGTGGACCTGGAGGGGCGGGTGGTGGGCGTGAACGGCATCCCCTGGCAGGGTGGGCTCAGCCTGGCCATCCAGGCCTCGGTGGCGGCCCGCGTGGCCAGCCAGATCATCGATTACGGCTACGCCGTACATCCCTGGCTGGGCTTCTCAGGCGAGCCCGACGTGATCGACGACATCTGGGTCGAGATGCTGAACCTGCCCATCGACCGGGGGCTGGTGGTGCAGTACGTGCAGGCCAACGGGCCGGGCCGGCGGGCCGGCGTGGAAGAGATGGACATGATCATGGCCGTGAACGAGCGGCAGCCGGTCACAAGCACGGGGATGATCCGGAAGGTCCTCGCGACCCGCCGCTACGGCGACCGGGTGCCGCTCACGGTGCTGCGGCAGGGCGAACTGATCGAACTGCACCTGCCCGTGGAGGAGGTTCCCGGTCTCGAGCAGCTCTACCCGGAGAGCGACGAGGAGTCGTCGCTCACGGAGGACGAAGAGGACTAGGCGCGTTCACAATTTTTCAGGTTGCGTGGATAGCCCTTTATGTCTAAACCCAAGTACCGATACCCCCAGTCCCTCCGCGACGGTTAAGATGGACCTGGGGGGATCAGTCATGATGAAGGCTGCCCGTACCCTGTTGTTGGGCCACTTCGGTTCAGGCAAGACCGAAGTGGCCATTTTTTTGGCCCTTTCGCTATGTGCTGGACAAAAGCGCCCCATGCTGCTGGATCTGGATTTTATCACGCCATACTACCGGTCGCGCGACGTGGCCGATGAACTGGCGGCAGCAGGGGTTGAGGTGGTGCGGCCGGCCGGCGAGCTGTGGCGCTCTGACCTGCCCGTCGTAGCGGCGCGCGCCGTGCAGGCCCTGACCGCGTACGACGGGCCGGTGGTGGCGGACGTCGGCGGAGGCGAGGGCGCCCGGGTGCTCGGCAGCATGCGGCTCTCACCGGGCACGTACGAGGCGCTGATGGTGGTGAACCCCTACAGGTCGGGCACGGAGTCGCCGGAGCAGGTGGTCGGGTACGCCCGGTGGCTGGAGGAGATCGGCCGCATCAGGCTGACGGGGCTGGTGAACAACGCCAACCTGGGCCCGCTAACCCGGCCCGAGCACGTTCTGGAGGGGCTGGCGCAGGTGGAGGAAGCTGCCCGGCGGCTGAACCTGCCCGTGCGCTGGACGGCGGTGCGCGCCGATCTGGCCGATGCGCTGCCGGGGCTGGACCTGCTGCCGCTCACATTGCGCATGCGCCCGCCCTGGGAAGCGCCGGCCTCCGCCCTGCTGTAGGCGACGTGACGACCAGTGGAAACGACGGTGAAAAGGGGGTTATGGGGTTGCGCGCAATCAAGCTGGAACTGGATCAGGATCGGTGCAAGGGGTGCGAACTGTGCACGGAGGCCTGCCCGCGCGAGGTGTTGGCCATGGGCTCGCAGATCCACGCGCTGGGCTACCGGGCGGCCGTGGCCATCGCCCCGGAGCGGTGCACGGGTTGCCGGGCGTGCGCACTGGTCTGCCCCGAGGTCGTCTTCACCATATACAAGACCGCCTAGGAGGGGATGCCCGATGGAACCGATGATGACGATGATGAAGGGCAACGAAGCCCTGGGCGAGGCCGCGATTCGTGCGGGCTGCCGGTTCTTCTTCGGCTATCCCATCACCCCGCAGTCGGAGCTGCCGGCTTACATGGCCAGGCGCATGCCCGAGGTCGGGGGCACGTTCCTGCAGGCCGAGTCGGAGCTGGCCGCGGTGAACATGCTCCTAGGCGCGGCGGCCACCGGCGTGCGGGCGATGACCTCCTCCTCCTCGCCGGGCTATTCGCTGAAGCAGGAGGGCATCTCGTATATGATCGGGTCTCAGCTGCCGTGCGTGGTGGTCAACATCATGCGGGGCGGCCCGGGCCTCGGCAACATCCAGCCTTCCCAGAGCGACTACTTCCAGATCGTGAAGGGCGGCGGCCACGGCGACTACCGCATGATCGCCCTGGCGCCCGCCGCCGTGCAGGAGCTGGTCGACCTGACGATTCTGGCCTTCGACCTGGCGGATTTCTACCGCAATCCGGTGGCCCTGGTGGGCGACGGGCTGCTGGGCCAGACGATGGAGCCGGTCAGCTTCCCGCCTGTGAAGACCACGGACGACGACAAGGACTGGGCCCTCACCGGCGCCCACAACCGCCCGAAGCGGGTGATCACCTCACTGGAGCTGAACCCCGAGAACCTGGAAGCCCACAACCGCGTGCTGCAGGCGAAGTTCGCCGCGATGGAGGAGCGGGAGGCCCGGTGGGAGGAGTACCGCTGCGAGGATGCGGAGCTGGTCGTGGTAGCGTACGGCACGTCGGCCCGCATCGCCCGCGCCGCCGTGGACGCCGCCCGCAACATGGGGCTGCGGGTCGGCCTGTACCGGCCGATCACGCTGTGGCCCTTCCCCGGCGAGGGGCTGACCCGGCTGGCGGAGCAGGGCGTGCGGCGGTTCCTCGATGTGGAGATGTCCAGCGGGCAGATGGTGGAGGACGTGAAACTGGCCGTGCTCGGCCGGGCCAGGGTGGATTTCTACGGGCGGCTCGGCGGCATGGTTCCGACCCCGCGTGAAATTCTCGGCCAGATTCAGGAACTGATGGGAGGCGAGGCCTGATGAAGCGCATCGCTGGCATGCCCGAGTCGATGTCGGCCGTGGTCACCCATTACTGCCCGGGCTGCAGCCACGGCGTCCTGCACCGCATCATCGCCGAGCTGATCGACGAGCTGGACCTGCGCGGGCGCACGGTGGGCGTCGCGTCGGTCGGCTGCTCGGTTCTGGCCTACAACTATTTCGAGACCGACTTCGTACAGGCCCCCCACGGCCGGGCGCCGGCGGTGGCCACCGGGGTGAAGCGGGCGCGCCCGAACCTGTTCGTCTTCACGTACCAGGGAGACGGCGACATGGCCGCGATCGGCACCGCGGAGATCATCCACGCGGCGGCCCGGGGCGAGCGCATCACCGCGATCATGTACAACAACTCCATCTACGGCATGACCGGTGGGCAGATGTCGCCGACCACCCTGATGGGCGCGGTGACCGCGACCACCCCGTACGGGCGGAGTGAGGAGAACGGCCGGCCGTACCGCATGGCCGAGCTGCTGGCCCAGATGCCCGGCACGGCCTACGTCGCGCGCACCCACGTCGCCGACGTGGCGAACATCGTGAAGACGAAGCAGGCCGTCAGGAAGGCGTTCGAGGCGCAGATCCGCGGCCTCGGGTTCTCGATGGTCGAGGTGCTTGGCAACTGCCCGACCAACTGGGGGATGACCCCGGCGGAATCCAACCGCTATGTGCTGACCGAGATGCTCAGCTACTTCCCGGTGGGTGAGTTCAAGGATGTGACGAAGGAGGCGCTGGCCGGTGTACACGCATGAGGTTCTGATAGCCGGATTCGGTGGCCAGGGCGTGCTCACCGCCGGGCAACTGCTCGCCTATGCCGGAAACCTGGAGGGACAGCACGTCTCGTGGGTGCCGGCCTACGGACCCGAGCAGCGGGGCGGCACGGCCAACTGCTCGGTGGTGATCTCCGACCAGCCCGTGGCCTGCCCGCTGGTCTCGGAGCCGACCGCCTGCATCGTGCTGAACCAGCCATCGCTGGAGAAGTTCGAACCGATGGTGCAGCCGGGGGGCACGCTGGTGGTCAACACCTCCCTCTGCACGACCCGCCCGAAGCGGACGGACATCACCGTCGTGCCCGCGCCGGCCACCGACCTGGCGGTGGAACTGGGGGCGATCCGCTTCGCCAACATGGTCGCGCTGGGCGCGCTGCTGGCGGTGGTGCCCATGGTGAAGACGGAGTCGATTCTGGAAGTCCTGCCGAAGGTGATGGGCGAGGACAAGGCGCAGTACGTGCCCATCAACCGTGAGGCGTTGAAGATCGGGATGGAAGAGGCGCGCAGGGTTCTGATGGTCTGAATCCGGGAGACGTGCGGGGAGCGGGGGCTAGTCGGAGCCCACCGCTCCCCGCAGGTGATCCGCCAGCATGGCCACGAACTCGGCATTGGTCGGCTTGCCCCGCACGTGGTGCACCGTGGCGCCGAAGAGCCGCTGGAGATCGTTGATGTCGGCCCGTCCCCAGGCGACCTCGATCGCGTGGCGGATCGACCGCTCGACCCGGTTGGGCTGGGTCCCGTGCAGCCGTGCAATGTGCGGATAGAGCTCCTTCGTCATGCCGCAGGTGCTCTTGTTGATGCTGAGGACGTACTGTACGGCGTCTTTCAGGAAGCGGTAGCCCTGAAGGTGTGCCGGGACGCCGCTGCGGCGCAGCAGCTCGGCGATGGTGCGCGGGCTGGGCACCGCGCGGCCGGCCGACGGCGCCTGTGAGGCGGAAGGGTGACCGCACACCAGAAGGGCCCGCTCCGCGACCAGGTCCGGCTGACAGGGGCGAAGGAGGCAGTAGCTGGCCCCGTTCGCGTAGTAGTGCTGCACCAGCAGATCGGAGGCGCAGGAGAGCAGCAGCAGAACGTGGGGACGCTCGCCCGGGTTCAGTTCCGCCAGCACACCCAGCCCGTCCAGATGCGGCAGGACGTCATCCAGAATGAGCAGGTCCGGGCGCAGGGTCCGCACCAGTTCCACCGCCTCCAGGCCATGGCGCGCTTCGCCCACCACGGCGAATTGGTTCATGCCGTCGAACTTGTCCACGAGGCGCTGGCGCTCCTCGTGGTTGTCGTTGGCGATTACGACGGTGGTCCGGCCTTCCTCCATGTTGTTGAACCCCTCCTTCTCCGATGGGAAGAATCCTTACTTCTGGTATGAAATACCTTCCGGCCCGGCGACAAAATCAGCTGCCGCCGCGACGATTGAAAAAATCTGCTGCCGGCAGGTGAAAAAGATCTCTGGTCATCTGCCGCGGATCGTGATACACTTAGACAGAACTGAATACCGGCGACCTTTAAGGCAGTCCCGTGAGACTGGCAAGGTCACATGGTAAGGTGCGCCCTGATGCGGGTGTGCCCTGCCACGCGACTTCTTGCCTCGCCGGTAAGGAGTCTTTTTTTGCGTCGCAGGAACACATGATCAGGGGGTATGTGCGATGGCGGGTTCGACGGCAGCGATTTCTCAGACGGCAGCGCTCTCACCGACCAAGCGGTTCGTACTGGGCCTGCAGCACGCGGCGGCCATGTTCGGCGCCACGGTGCTGGTGCCCATCCAGACGGGGCTGAATCCCAGCGTGGCCCTGCTCACCGCCGGTCTCGGCACCTTGCTGTTCCACCTGGTGACGAAGGGGAAGGTGCCGGTGTTCCTCGGATCGAGCTTCGCCTTCATCGCCGCGATTCAGATGGTCGGGAAGGCGGAGGGGCTGGAGTACGCCACAGGCGGCATCATGGTGGCGGGCCTGGTCTACCTGGCGCTGGCGGGGCTGGTCTACCTGTTCGGCGTCGACCGGGTGCGCAGCTTCTTCCCCCCCATCGTCGCCGGCCCGATGATCATGGTCATCGGCCTGACGCTGGCTCCCGTGGCCGTGGGCATGGCCTCCGAGCACTGGCTGGTGGCCCTCATCACGCTGATGGCCGTGGTCGTGGTATCGGTCTACGCCCGGGGCTTCCTGAAGCTGCTGCCCATCATGTGCGGCATTCTGGTGGGATTTGCCGCCGCCATGGCCTTCGATCTGGTGGAGTGGGCGAAGGTGTACGAGGCCTCCTGGGTCGCCGTGCCGCCCGTCATGGCGCCCAAGTTCAGCCTCTCGGCCATTCTGGCGATCGCCCCCCTGCCCTTGGTGACGATGGTGGAGCACATCGGCGACATCACCACCAACGGGGCTGTCATCGGCAAGGACCTGATCCGTGATCCCGGCCTGCACCGCACCCTGCTGGGCGACGGTCTGGCCACCGCCCTGGCCGGCCTGCTGGGCGGCCCGGCGAACACGACCTATTCGGAGAACACCGGCGTGCTCGCGGTTACCCGCAACTACGACCCCGGCACCCTCCGCATCGCGGCTGTCGTCGCCATCTGCCTGGCGTTCGTCGGCAAGCTGGGGGCGCTGCTTCAGGTGATTCCACAGCCGGTCATGGGCGGCATCTCCATCGTGTTGTTCGGGATGATCACGTCCATCGGCATCCGCCAGGTCGTCGACGCCCGGGTGGACTTCACCAACGGGCGCAACCTGGTCATCGCGGCCGTCATCCTGGTGCTCGGCATCGGCGGTGCGGCGATTCCGCTGCCCGGCGGCCTGCAGCTCGGCGGCATGGCCCTGGCGGCCCTGGTCGGCGTGGTGCTGAACAAGGTGCTCCCGGAGCAGATCTCCCGGGAGGCCGAGGCGGTGCTGACCGGCGGCGACGACTAGCACAGGAACGGGAAAACCCCGGGAAAGGCATTCGGCCTTTCCCGGGGTCTTTTCGTCCTGGAACGGGCTCCCGCGGAACCCTACCTGGCCTGCTCGTTGATGGCGTTGATCAGCGCGGCCAGGCCCCCGGCGGGATCGCCCTGGCGCGAGCGGGGCAGGTACTGATTCTGCACCATCTCCAGCATCTGCTGGAGCGAGATCTTGCGATCGAAGACCAGCGCGCCCATGGCGAAGCGGATGTTGTAGTTGTCGGCCGGGAACAGGACCAGCAGAATCTCGTTCTTGCCGGGGTAACCCTGCTCAGCCAGCATCTGATCGAGGTAGTCGGTCTTGTCCATTTCGCGGGGGGCGTCGCGGGCAATAATGATCGTGTACGTAATGGGCGACTCGACCCGGAGCGCTTCCTTCAGGGCCTCGAGATCGCCGGGCAGGTCGGGAACCTCGGGGTCGGGCTCGGTGGACTCCTCAGGAGGCTCGTCCGGCGAGGATGGCGTCGTGGGATCCTCCGACGGCGGGGGGCCTGGTGTCGGCTGCGGTTCAGACTGCGGCGGCGGTGACGGAGGCGGATTCTCCGCGGAGCCACAGCCGCTGACGAGCAGCGCGGTGCTGAGTATGAGTGCTGCGGCGCGCAGCCAGAGACGTCGGCGCATGTCGTGTGACACCCCCTTGGCAGTCTTACTAGATAATCTAACGATGCGCATGGCCTTGAGGTTACGGTCGCTGCGCCGAAATGCCCATAAAGGCCATTCCGAATCCACCGCTCTCCCTATTTTGCTGATCGGCCCGGCAGCGGTACGATCAGAGGTGATGGGAGTGAGCGACTTGATCAACCTGGAACACCTGCTGAAAGTAGTCGATCCCGACCCGATTCGGGTGGATGCGCAGGCCTGCCTGGCGGCGAGGCACCGGCACTCGGGCTGCCGCCGCTGTGCGGAGGTGTGCCCGGCCTCGGCGCTGCGCCTGGAGGACGGGCGGATCCAGGTGGACACGGGGGCCTGCGACCGCTGCGGCATTTGCGCCGGGGTCTGCCCCACGGCGGCGATCACCGTCCGGGGAATCGACGAGGAGGCGGCGCTTTCCGCCGGGTCCGCGTACTGCGAAAGGACGACCGGAACCGGCCTCAGGCTGCCCTGCCTGGGCTACCTGTCGGTGGACCACCTGATGGCGATGGCCCTGCGCCATCCCCGGGTGGAGCTGACCGGCGGGGATTGCGCGTCATGCCCGCGGAGGGCCGGCGGCGAGCAGGCCCGGGAGGCGGCCCTGAAAGTCACCGAGGCCCTGGCGGCGCTGGGCTCGGACCATGTGGTGCGTCTGTCGGCGGCCGCCGATGGCGAAGCGGGCCGCCAGAACCTGAGCCGCAGGGAGCTGTTCGGGCTCTGGCGCACCGAGTCGGCTCAGATTGCCCTCCAGTTCCTGCCGGAGCCGGAACTGAACCATGCGCGTCTGCCTGCACGTCTGCCCCGGCGGCGCGCCCGCTGGCTGCGCCGGGTGGATCCCGAGACGGCGGGGGCCGGCGCGATGCCCGAAGGCCCCTGGAAGGCCCGCAGCGTCACCGAGGCCTGCACGGGCTGCGGCATCTGCGCGGCGTTCTGCCCGACCGGCAGCCTGGAAGCCGAAAACGTGGACGGAACATGGACCCTGACGCACCAGCCGGCCGCCTGCGTAAGCTGCGGCACCTGTGTCGAGCTCTGCCCGGTGGGCGCCATGGGCGAGGAGCCGCTCACGGCCGCAGCGCTGGCCGGCGGGGAGCGGCATACGCTCATCTGCCTGGTCGAGCGCCGCTGCCGCAGCTGCCGCCGGACGTTCAAGGGTCGCCCCGAGGACGAGCGGTGCCCCAACTGCAGGAATATTCTGGGGCCGCTCGCGTAAGCTACCATTCCACATAGTAGACGATCTGGCTTGGTTTATCCAGCAGCAATTTTCGCGAGCACGCCCCTGGCAAACCTGAAGGCGCGCCGATTCGTCAGAGAGAATAGAGGACTGAGACGCAAGCAGCACAGGGGGTGATCTGGGTGGAGGTGGTGGCCTTTGTGGGGCCTGCGGGCAGCGGGAAGAGCCACCGCGCCCAGATCGTGGCATATCAGAACCAGTGCGAGTTCATCGTCGACGACGGCCTGCTCATCGACAAGGACGGGAAGATCCGCGCGGGCACCAGCGCCAAGCGGGAGGAGAACAAGATGGCGGCCGTGCGGCGGGCCATCTTCCTGAACGAGGACCACCGGGAGGAGGTCCGCGCCGCCCTCTGGTCGCTGAAGCCGAAGCGCGTGCTGGTTCTGGGCACGTCCGATGAGATGATCGTGCGCATCTGCGACGCGCTGGACCTGCCGCACCCCGACCGCACGATCCGCATCGAGGAGATCGCCACCCCTGCGCAGATCCGCCTGGCCCAGCGGAAGCGGCATCACGAGGGCAAGCACGTCATTCCGGCCCCGACGTTCGAGGTCAAGAAGACCTTCTCGGGCTACATGGTCGACCCGCTGCGCTACTTTTTCAAGCGGGGGCACGGGCTGGACCCCGTGACCCTGGAGAAGTCGGTGGTGCGCCCGACCTTCTCCAGCCTTGGCCGTTTCTTCATCGCCGATACGGTGATCGCGGCCATCGCCACCCGGGCGGCGGAGGAGATTCCGGGCATTGGCAAGGTCGGCCGGGTGGTGGTGGAGAGCCGGCGGGAGGGCGTGCTGGTGGATATGGAGATCCTGCCGCGGTACGGCTTCCACATCTTTGACGTACTGCGGGAGGCGCAGGAGGCCGTGGCCGCGCAGATCGCCCACATGACCGAACTGAACGTGCTGGAGGTCAACCTGGAGGCCCGGCGCCTCCTGGTGGAATGAAGAAGAGCCCCCTCTCAGGCCCGCCCGGCCTTTGCAGGAGGCTCTTTACGCGGATGGGCTGTCCTTCTTGACCTTCTTGCGGCGTGCAGGCCAACTCTGCCGCCCCGGCGAGACCGCCTCGTCCTCATCCGGCGGGACGGGCCAGACGCGGCTCAGCACCGCCAGCAGGCTGGTCAGATTGCCCTGAAAGGTGAGGGTACCCTGGCTCTCCCCCGGCATGCCGGTAATGCAGTTCAGCGCCAGGGCGACCTCCATTCCGTCCAGGTTGCCCTCGGCCTGCACGTCGGTCTCCAGCAGGTTCACGGGAGTCTCGCAAACCTTCATCTGGCGCCTCCGGCAGGCGTCGAGCACCTTCTCCTTGCCTTCGAGCACAGGTCTCCCTCCTCTCTCAGTCACAGGTCATTAGGATGTCATTATAACGACTCGTTCAACGAGAAAACAGCCTTGATCACCCAGGAATCTCTTGGTACAATGTACGCAACGTGCTGAACTGCGGTAGCGGTTCAGCACAACGTTTACTATGCCGGGGCCGGGCGGCGTGTACGGCCGGACCCGGCAGCAGTGCGCAGCTGGTAGCAGGGGGAGGGGAGGGGGAGGGGGGCTCCGCCCCACACCCCACTTGGATCGACGCAACGTGCTGAACTGCGGTGGCGGTTCAGCATGTTGCGGCAGGATCCGCTCCGGATGCCGTGGGGGGGTGGAGGCACGGTGATCCGCTTCACGAAGATGGAAGGGGCCGGGAATGATTATATCTACATCAACAACCTGGTGGAACAGATCCCCGAGGAACGGCTCTCGGCGCTCGCCCGCGCCGTGAGCGACCGCCACTTCGGCGTGGGCGCAGACGGCCTCATCGTCATCCTGCCGCCGACGGAGCCGGGTTATGACTTCCGGTTCCGCATGTTCAACGCGGACGGCTCTGAGGGGGAGATGTGCGGCAACGGCATGCGCTGCTTCGCCCGCTACTGCTTCGATCGGGGACTCACCGACAAGCGCGCGTTCCGGGTGCAGGCCCTGGCGGGTTGCGTGGTGCCGGAGGTGCTGCTGGACGCGGCCGGAGAGGTCGCCGCGGTGCGGGTGGACCTGGGTGAGCCGCGCGGCCTGGGCGAGCAGCGGGTCGCGGCCGCCGGCCGGGAGTACCGCGTGATAACGGTGAATACCGGCGTGCCGCACATCGTGATCTTTGCCGACGACGTCGAGTCGGTGGACCTGGCGGCGGTCGGCCCGCTGCTGGAGCGGCATCCCGGCTTTCCGACGAGGGTCAACGTCAACTTCGCACAGGTGCTGAGCAGGTCGGAGGTAAGGGCCCGCACCTGGGAGCGGGGATCGGGCATCACCCTGGCCTGCGGCACGGGGGGCTCGGCCGTGCTCGTGGCCGCCTGCCTGCTGGGCCATACCGGGAGGCAGGCCCGGATCCGCATGCCGGGGGGCGATCTCCAGGTGGAGTGGGACGAGGCCACGAACCACGTCTTTCTGACCGGTCCGGCGACGTTCGTCTGCGACGGCGTCTTCCTGAAAGAGATCTGAATGCAACGGCGGGGCGCCTTCTGGAAAGGCTAGGGAAAGACTGGCCTGAACAGGAGGCGCCTCATGCGCGCGTATACGAGGCAAACCGTGCTGATCCTCTCCCTGCTCGCCGCCCTGCTCGCGGGCTGCGGCCGCTCCAGCGTCGGCCTGCGCATCGCCGGTTCGACCTCGCTCCAGCCCCTGGCGGAGATGCTGGCCGAGGGCTACCAGGCGGCCGGCGGCGCACGGGTCTCCGCTCAGGGCGTCGGGTCCACGGCGGGCCTGCAGGCCCTGCGAACCGGGGTGGCGGATCTGGCCACCATCTCCCGGAGACTCACGCCCGAGGAGGTCCGCGAGGGGTTCCGGGCGCACGTCATCGCCTGGGATGTGCTCGCCATCGCCGTCCACCCGTCCAACCCCGTGGAGGGGCTGACTCTGGCCGAGCTGCGCCGCCTTTTTTCCGGCGAGATCCGGGACTGGGCCGAGCTGGGGAGCCCCGCGGGCCGGGTGCACCTTATCAGCCGCGAGGCGGGATCGGGCTCGCGGGAGGCGTTCCGGGAGCTCGTCGGCCCGATTCACCCCCTGACCGCCGTGCAGAACAGCAACGGGGTCATCCGGCTGGCCATCCGGAACGATCCGGCCGCGGTGGGCTATCTGAGCCTGGGCGTCGCCCGGGCCGGCGGGGTCAAGCTGGTGCGCGTCGACGGGCGACTGCCCGGCGAGCCCGGATACCCCCTGGTGCGCCCGCTCAGCCTGGTCACGCTGGGCCCCCCTTCGGGCGAGGCGCGGGCCTTCCTGATGTACGCCCTGAGTCCCGCCGGGCAGCGGTTAGTGGCGGACGAGGGATTGCTCCCGGTCCGATAGCCTGTCTCATATGTGACGGTTCCGCATATCCATCGCTTCAGGAAGATCTGGGGGGATGGATGTGCGGGACCGTCTTGCGCGCGCCGCCCTGGCGGCGCTGGCCGCCGTGGCCTCAGCCGGCGTTCTCCTGATCGCGCTGGCGGTGACCGTGGAGGGCTGGCCCGCCCTGCCCCACCTGTTCGGGGCGGTCTGGAGCCCGGAGGACGGAAAGTTCGGCGTGCTCCCGCTGCTGGCGGGTTCGGCCCTGGTCACCCTCGGCAGCCTGACGCTGGCCGTACCGGCGGGCATTGGGCTCGGCCTCTTCCTCGCCGACGTCGCGTCGCCCCGGCTGGCGGGGGTGGTCAGGCCCGCGCTCCAGGGAATGGCGGCCGTGCCCAGCGTCGTCTTCGGCTTCCTGGGGCTGAACCTCATCGTGCCCTGGATCAGCCGGGTCTTCGGCGGGCTCGGCTTCAGCCTGCTGGCCGGCTGCCTGGTGCTGGCGTTCATGGTGCTGCCGACGATCGCCGCGGTTTCCGAGGATGCGCTGCGGGCGGTGGACCCCGCGCTGCGGGAGGGGGCGTACGCGCTGGGCGCCACGCCGGGGCAGGTGGCGTGGAGGCTGCTCCTGCCCGCGGCGAAGAGCGGCCTCACGGCTGCGGTGGTCCTTGCGCTGGGGCGTGCCCTGGGCGAGACGATGGCCGTGCTGATGGTGCTGGGCAACGCCGCGGCCGTGCCCCGCTCGCCCCTGGATCCGGCCCGCACCCTGACGGGCAACATCGCCCTGGAGATGGCCTACGCGGCCGGCCGTCACCGGGAGGCGCTGTTTGCCAGCGGCGCGCTGCTCCTCCTGCTCAACCTGGCCGTCACCCAGGCTGCCCGGCTCGCCGCCGGAGGGAGGGCGGCGCGGTGAGGCCGCTGCTCAGCGCCCTGGCGCTCGTCGTCTCCGGCGTGATGGCCGGCCTGGTGGCCGCGGTGGCTGTCAAAGGAGCCGGGAGCCTCACGTCCGACTTCCTGTTCACCCTGCCGGCGGGCGCCGGCCGCGAGGGCGGCATCCTCTCCGTCATCCTGTCCACCCTGTGGCTGGCCGCCGGCGCGCTGGCATTCAGCCTCCCGCTGGGGGTCGGCACCGCGCTCTACCTGGTGGAGTACGCGCCCCCGGGCCGGATCGTCGGTCTCATCCGCAGCCTCACCGAGACGCTGGCGGGCGTTCCCTCCATCCTCTTCGGCCTCTTCGGGTTTGCGGTGTTCGTCGTGCGGCTGGGGTGGGGGCCCTCGCTGCTTTCGGGCAGCGCGACGCTGGCCGTCATGCTGCTGCCGACGGTCATCCGCACCAGCGAGGAGGCTGTGGCCGCCGTGCCGCAGGAACTGCGGGAGGGGGCTGCCGCGCTGGGGGCCGCACGGTGGGACGCCATCCGCCGGATCGTGCTGCCGCAGGCGGCCCCCGGCATCCTGACGGGCGCCCTGCTGGCCCTGGGGCGGGCCGTGGGCGAGACCGCGGCGGTGCTGCTGACCGCGGGCACCGACCTGGCCCTGCCGCGGTCGCCCCTGGATCCGGGCCGGCCCATGGCCGTCCACCTCTACATCCTGGCGGGCGAGGGGCTCTCCGACGGTCGGGCCTACGCCACGGCGCTGGCCCTGGTGTGCGGGGTCCTGTTTGTGAACATATTCGCCCATCTGCTGCTGGGCGGGAGGCGGGTGCGGTGATGCGAGGAGACACGGCCCGTGCCAAGCTGGCTACCCGGGGCCTCAGGGTCTACTATGGCGGACGCGCGGCGCTGCGGGGGGTGAGCCTCGCCGTGCCGGACCGGTCGGTGACGGCCCTGATCGGGCCGTCGGGCTGCGGGAAGTCGACATTCCTCCGGGCCCTGAACCGCATGCACGACCTGCGCCACGACGCGCGGGTGGAGGGGCGGATCCTGCTGGACGGCCGCCCCATTGACCGGCTGCCCCCGGAGGTGCTGCGCCGCCGGATCGGCATGCTGTTCCAGCGGCCGAACCCCTTTCCGATGTCGATCTTCCAGAACGTGGCCTTCGGCCCGGCCCTGCTCGGCGTGCGGGGGAAGGAGCTGGAGCGCATCGTCTGCTCGGCCCTGCAGCGGGCGGCGCTCTGGAACGAGGTAAAGGGCAGGCTCCACCAGCACGCGGGCGGGCTGTCGGGCGGGCAGCAGCAGCGGCTCTGCCTGGCCCGGGCCCTGGCCATGGAGCCGGAGGTGCTGCTCCTGGACGAGCCCTGCTCGGCCCTGGACCCGGGCGCCACCGAGGAGATCGAGCGGCTGATCGCGGAGCTGCGGTGCTCGATGGCGATCGTGCTGGTGACGCATTCCCTCGAGCAGGCCCGCCGTCTGGCGGACCGGGTGGCGTTCTTCCAGGACGGGCGGCTGGTGGAGGAGGGGCCGGCGGCTGAGGTTCTGGAACGGCCCCAACAGCAGGAGACGCGCCGCTTTCTGGCGCGCGGCGATTGGCACAGGACTTGCAGAGGAAACGGGGGCAGCCAGGGAGAATAGCCTACAGCAGAGCAGCATGCTGGGGGGTGTCGGCCATGCGTCTCGGTTTTGAGCTTCGAATGCAGCAGACCCAGCGCCTGGTGATGACACCCGAGTTGCGCCAGGCCATCACGGTGCTGCAGAAGCCGGTAGCCGAGCTGGGCGAACTGATCGCCGGCGAACTGCTGGAGAATCCCTGCCTGGAGGCAGAGCCCCGGGAGCCCGTGGAGGAGGGGGCGCCCTCCGAAGTGGGCCGGCTGCTGGATTTCCTGAGCCGCGGGGACCTGCCCGGGGCCGGCGCGCCGTCAGACCGGGACGAGGAGACGTCGTTCGAGGCGTACACGCCGAAGCTGCCCACGCTCGCGGAGCACCTGCACAGCCAGCTGGGGCTGCTGCCGCTGGACCGGAAGCAGGAGCGCATCGCCCGGTTCCTCATCGGCTGCATCGACGACCACGGTTACCTGAGCGTTTCCGTGGAGGAGGCCGCCGCGCAGCTGGGCGCCCCGGAGGAGCAGGTGGAAGCCGCGCTGCAGGTGATTCAGTCGCTGGATCCACCGGGCGTCGGGGCACGGTCGCTGCAGGAGTGCCTCCTGATTCAATGGGCCACCCTGGACGACCCGAACCCGCTGGTGCCTGAGCTGATCCGGCATCATCTGCGGGACCTGGCCGCCGGGCGCATCCCCCGGATCGCTGAGCGGCTGGGCGTGGACACGGCCGAGGTGCAGGCGGCGGCGGACGCGATCCGCAGCCTCGACCCCAAGCCCGGGCGTCGCTTCGGCGGCGCCGATGAGACCCGGTATGTCGTGCCCGACGTGGTGGTGGAACGGGTGGGCCAGGAGTACGTGGTGCTGGTCAACGAGGCGCCCCTCCCGCGGTTGTCGATATCGGCCCACTACCGCCGGCTGCTGGAAACCGCCGACGGCAGGACCCGCCGCTACGTGGAGGACCGGATTCAGTCGGCGCTCTGGCTGATCAAGTCCATCGAGCAGCGCCGCCTGACCTTGCTGCGGGTGACCGAGGCGATCGTGCGGTTTCAGCGGGACTTTTTCGATCACGGCCCCAGGTACCTGCGTCCGCTCACGCTGCGGGAGGTGGCCGAGGCGGTCGGGGTGCACGAGTCGACCGTGAGCCGGGCCACCAGCGGCAAGTGGGCCCAGACGCCGCAGGGCATGTTCGAGCTGAAATACTTCTTCTCCAGCGGCGTGGAGTCCGGCCGCGGGGAGGGGGTGGCCGCGGAGGCGGTGAAGCGGCTCATCGCGGACCTGATCCGGCAGGAGGATCCGGCTGCGCCGCTCTCCGACCAGGCGCTTGCCGAGGCGCTGGCGGTCAAGGGGCTCAAGATCGCGCGCCGCACCGTCGCGAAGTACCGGGACGAGATGGGCGTGCCCAACTCGGGCCAGCGGCGCCGTTACGGATAGTCAGGTGAATACGGATGGTCACGGCAAAGGGCTGCGCACGAACGCGCAGCCCTGAGTTATTGTTGTTCAGACCCGGATCTCCACTTGCGGGCAGCGCTCCCGCAGGAGCTGCAGGAACGCCGCTCGGTCCCTGGGAGAGATGAGGGGCGCGAAGCCCTTGTTGGTGCGGATCTCCAGGCGGTTCATGGACAGCGCGGGCGACGAGAGGGGGCTTCGCGTCGGCCGGACATACTTGATGCTGGCGAGGGGAATCCGCCAGGTCAGGAAGGCCGACTGGATGATCAGTTCGTTCTCGGTGATGGTGTAGCCCGTGCGGAACCAGATCCAGAACATCAGGCCCTGGATGAGCGCCGGCAGCACCCCGGCCAGGAGCCAGACCCACCAGGGGCTCGGCTCCCGGATCAGCAAGACCAGCATGGCTACCAGCATGCCGGGAACGAGAACCCAGACGATCAGGGCGAACCACAGCGCCCGCTCAGACGGGAAGTACCGCACCCGTTCAGCTCACTCCTCCTCTTCCAACCCCAGATTGACCTGGAACAACTCCTCCAGCACGCGGAGGAAGGCCTTGGCGGTGCCGCTCCAGATCTTGCCCCGGCGGTGGATGAGGATGTTCTGCCGTTTCAGGTTGGCGCTGTTGGCCAGCGGCACCGCCACCACCTGGCTCAGCTCGATCTCGGACTTCACCGTGGAATAAGGCAGCATGGTCAGCCCGAGTCCGCAGAGCACCATGCGCTTGGCGGCTTCAATGGAATCCAGCTCCATTGTAATATGGGGGACGAACCCCTGCCCTGCCCACCACTGCTCCACCAGGGCCCAGTACCCGGAGGCCCGGTCGGTGGTGATGAACGACTCCTGCGTCAGCTCGTCCAGCGAGACCTCCTTTCGCCGGGCCACGGGATGATCGGGCGGGACGACCAGCAGGATGGGCTCCTCCGACAGCGGGTAGGTGACGATCTCAGCATGGTTGGGGAGCGGCGCGTGCACGAGCCCGACCTGCACGGTGTCGTCCAGCACCAGCTGCTGCACCTGGTGCGAGCGGCCGGTGTGCACCAGCACCTCCACCTTGGGGTAGGAGCTCTTGAACTTCGTCAGGATATCGGGCAGCAGGTAGGCAGAGGTGGTGAGGGCCGAGCCCACGGAAAGCGTTCCCCCGCTGGCCGTCTGCAGGTCGAGCACCGCCTGGCGGGCCCGCTTGATGTCCTGCAGGACGCGCTCGGCGTGAGGCAGCAGCGCCTTGCCGGCATCCGTGAGACGCACGCCGCGGGGGCGGCGTTCGAAGAGCAGTTGCCCCAGCTCTTTCTCGAGGGCCTGTATGCGGGCCGTCACCGAGGGCTGGGTGAGGAAAAGCCGCTCGGCGGCCCGGTTGAAGCTGCCGGTTTTCGCAATCCACCAGAAGGCCTCCAGTCCTTGCACATCCATCCTCGCTCGCCTCCCGGTTGGCGATTCCATTCATCCTGCCTATACGATACCATAAAAAGAATCTATCCGGATGCTAAACAAAACCTATCTGTATCACCGCGCGGTGCCGGAAGAATACTAAGCCGCGGGAAGGGATTTTTCCATTTCCGTGGAAAATCTTTTGTTGAGGGGTTTAACAAAGTCAGGGGATCATCCCGCCCCGGCCGGGGCGCCATGCGAGAAAGGTGGAGTCGAAAGATGGCCTTGATGACCGTGCGCGACATCGATGTCAAGGGCAGGCGCGCCTTCGTGCGCGTCGATTTCAACGTCCCGCTGGAGGATGGCCGCATCACCGATGACACCCGGATACGGGCTGCCCTGCCCACCATTCGGTACCTGGTGGAGGAAGGGGCGGTCGTGGTACTGGCCTCGCACCTGGGGCGGCCCAAGGGCAAGCGGAACGAGGCGTTCTCCCTGGCCCCCTGTGCGCGGCGCCTGTCTGAGCTGCTGGACCGGCCGGTGGAGTTCGCCCCGGACTGCATCGGCGAGGACGTGGAGCGGCTCGTGGCCTCGCAGCCGCCCGGCTCGGTGGTCCTGCTGGAGAACGTCCGCTTCCATCCGGGGGAGGAGAAGAACGACCCCGAGTTCGCCGCGCAGCTCGCGCGCCTGGGCGAGATCTTCGTGAACGACGCGTTCGGCACCGCCCACCGGGCGCACGCCTCGACCCGGGGCGTGGCGGACCACATGGAGGTGCGTGTCGCCGGCTTCCTGATGCAGAAAGAGGTCGACATCATGGGCAAGGCCCTGTCCGACCCCGACCGGCCGTTCGTGGCCATCATCGGCGGCGCCAAGGTCTCTGACAAGATCATGGTCATCGAGAACCTCCTGACCAAGGTCGACCGGCTGATCATCGGCGGCGGCATGGCCAACACGTTCCTGCGGGCCAAGGGCCTGCCCACCGGCCAGTCGCTGGTGGAGGAGGACCGGCTCGACACGGCGAGGGAGTTGCTCGCGAAGGGCGGCGACAAGATCCTCCTGCCATCCGACCTGGTGGTGGCCTCGGAGTTCAAGGCGGAAGCCCAGCAGCGTGTGGTCCGGGCCGACGCCATTCCGGAGGGCTGGATGGCCCTGGACATCGGGCCGGAGAGCGCCCGCGCGTTCGCCGCGGCCATCCGGGAGGCCCGCACCGTGGTCTGGAACGGCCCGATGGGCGTGTTCGAGATGGAGCCCTTCGCGCGGGGAACCTTCGCCGTGGCCCAGGCGATGGCCGACAGCGAGGGTGTGACGATCGTGGGCGGCGGAGACTCCGTGGCCGCCGTCGAGGCGGCGGGCCTGGCCGACCGGATGACCCACGTCTCCACCGGTGGCGGCGCATCGCTGGAGTTCCTGGAGGGGAAGGAGCTTCCCGGCGTCGCCTGTCTCGCCGTGAAGCCGTAATGAACCTGCTGGGTAGGATCTTCGGGCGCCGGCAGCCGGAATCGCCTGCTGCGGCGTGGCTGCGCCGGCGGGCGCAGGCTGAGCCGGCAGAGGTGGTGGAGGAGCACTTCCGTGCGATTGAGGCCCATGACCTGGAGTGGATTCTGGCAACGCTGACGCCTCAGCGGGCCCGCCTGTACAGCGGGCCGACCACCCTGGACCGCCGGCGGCTTTCGGTGAAGGCGGCGCGCGTGACCGGGGTGACCCCCGCGCCGGACGCGCCGGCGGTGCGCGTACCCGGCTACGGCGAGCAGCAGGTCCTGCGGGTTGAGTATGAACTGGAACTGGTGCCCGGTGAGGAGCGGCGCGATCCCAGTCTGGTGGAGGGGCCCCAGTGGGCCTACTTCGTGCTGGTGCGGGAGGGCGCCGGCAAGCCCTGGCTCATCGCCGACTGGGGCCGTTAGCCGGGACGCGACGTGCAAAGGAGGACCCATGCCATGCGGACACCCGTTGTTGCAGCGAACTGGAAGATGCACAAGACGCAGACGGAGGCCCGGCAGTTCCTGGCGGACTTCCTGCCCCGGGCGCGGGACCTGGCCGGGGTCGAGATCGTGATCTGCCCGCCCTTCACCGCGCTGGCCGCGGTGGCCGAGGGGCTGAAGGGCAGCCAGGTGGGACTTGGGGCGCAGAACATGAGCGACCAGCCGTCCGGAGCCTTCACCGGCGAGGTCTCCGGCGCCATGCTGGTCGATGCGGGCTGCAAGTACGTGATCCTCGGTCACTCGGAGCGGAGGCGGCTCTTCGGTGAGAGCGACCAGGTGGTCGGTGCGAAGGTGCGCGCCGCGCTGGAGCACAACCTGACCCCCATCCTCTGCATCGGAGAGACGCTGGAGGAGCAGCAGGCCGGCCAGGCCGATGCGGTGAACCGGCGGCAGCTCCTGGCCGGCCTGGAAGGGCTGACGGCCGAGCAGGTGGCGGGCCTGATCATCGCGTACGAGCCGGTGTGGGCCATCGGCACCGGCAAGAACTGCGATCCGGGCGACGCGCAGGCGCGCATCGCCGCCGTGCGGGCCGTGGTGGCGGAGACCTTCGGTGCGGACGCCGCCGCGCGGGTGCGCATCCAGTACGGCGGGTCGGTGAAGCCCGCCAACATGGCCAGCTACATGGCCCAGCCGGATATCGACGGGGCGCTGGTGGGCGGCGCCAGCCTCGACCCGGCTTCCTTCGCCGCGATCTGCGAGGCCGCCCGTTAGGCGTCAGCGCCCAAGAGGCCGCCCGTCCGGACTCGCCTTGGCACACCCGCCGCACGCCGGTGCGGCGGGTCATTCTGTCCCTTTGACACAGGATACGGGGTACGGTAATCTTATGGCAGGAGGCGGTTGGGATGAACATCAAGGAAGCCAACCCGGCACTGTACGAAGACCTGATGCGCCGCCTGAAGCGCATCGAGGGGCAGGCCCGGGGTGTGCAGCGAATGCTGGAAGAGGGGCAGGACTGCGAGCAGATCCTCATCCAACTGGGCGCCATGAAAGCGGCCATCAACCGCGTGGGCATGAAAGCCGCCGCCTGCAATATGGGCGTGCAGGTGACGGAAGCCCTGAAACGCGGCGAGGATCCGACGGCCGCAGTTGACGTCGTGATCGAGCAGTTCATCAAGCTCGGCTGAGTTGCGAAGGGGAACCGGACCTGCGTGTCCCGGTTCCCCTTTCAAGTGAGCCTGCTTACAAACGCAGGGCAGAGCCCTGTTCTGTCGGTCGGCTGTACCGCTTTTGACGTGATCGCGGCGAGCGCCGGTCGTTCATGAAACGACTTCGGCGGAGGGACTTATCCCCCTCCGCCGGTCAGGTTTCTGCTCAGGCCGACTCGAGTTGATCCAACGCGGCGTCCAGAATCCGGTACATCTCGTGCTTGGGCCGGAAGCCCACCAGCTGGCCGACCGGCTTCCCCTTGTGGAAGAGGATCATCGTCGGGATGGACATCACGCCGAACTGGCCGGCCCACTGCTGCTCCTCATCCACGTTCAGCTTGGCGATCTTGATGCGGTGACCGTTGTCCCGCGCGTAGTCCTCCAGCACGGGGCCGATCATCCTGCACGGTCCGCACCAGGGGGCCCAGAAGTCAACGAGCACCGGAAGCTCGGACTGCAGCACCTCAGCCTCAAAGGTAGCGTCGGTAATGGGAACAGTATACTGTGCCATTTGCGGTCCCTCCTGTAGATAGGATACCCCGTGGGGTATTCGCTCGCGGTTAGGACGCTCTTAGTTTGCACGCGGATACGGTCTTTCGCGCAGACTAGGGGGAAACAGCTAAAGAGGAAGGGGAACAGGCCTTCAATAACGAACCTGACTTTGGTAAAATAACTTGGCAAAAGTTCTGCGGTAAGCGGAGAACGACGCGCGCAGACTTTTCGGGAAGGCAGGAGGTGACCCGGACTTGTCCGCCTATCGCAGACCTGTGGCCTTGATCGTGCTGGACGGATGGGGCCTGAACCCCGACTCCCGGGCCAACGCCGTGGCAATGGCCCGACACCCGAACTTCGACCGGCTGATGGCCCGCTATCCGCACACGACGCTCACGGCCTCGGGCGAGGCGGTGGGCCTGCTCCCCGGGCAGATGGGCGACTCCAACGTGGGCCATCTGAACCTGGGGGCGGGCCGCATCGTGTACCAGACCCTCGTCCGCATCCGGCGATCGATCGATGACGGATCGTTCTACACCCTGCCCGCCTGGCGCAGGGCCATCGACCGGGCCAGGCAGCCGGGGGCGGCCCTGCACCTGATGGGGCTGGTCTCCGACGGCGGGGTCCACAGCCACATCGACCACCTGCTCGCGCTCATCGACCTGGCGAAACGGGAGAACGTGGAGCGGCTGTACGTCCACGCGTTCCTCGACGGGCGCGACGTGCCTCCCAAGTCCGCCGGGCCCTACCTGGAGCAGGTGGAGGCCAAGCTGAAAGAGGTCGGGCTGGGCGCCATCGCCACCGTCTCCGGCCGGTACTACGCCATGGACCGGGACAAGCGGTGGGAGCGCACGGAGAAGGCGTTCCTGGCGCTGACCCGGGGAATCGGGCACAAGGCCGCGTCGGCCGTGGAGGCGGTGGAACTGGCTTACGCGCGGGGCGAGACCGATGAGTTCGTGCAGCCCACGGTGATCGAGGGGGTGGACGGACGAATCGGCGCGGGCGACGGGGTCATCTTCTTCAACTTCCGGCCGGACCGGGCCCGGCAGATCGTGCGGGCCCTGCACGAGACAGCCTTTGACGGGTTCAAGCGGCCCGAGGGGTTCGAGCCGGTTACCCTGGTGACCATGACGCAGTACGACCAGACGTTCACCGACATTCCCGTGGCCTTCGGCCCGCAGTTCGTCGACGTGCCGATGGGCCAGGTGGTGGCGGAGGCCGGGCTGCGGCAGTTGCGCATCGCTGAGACCGAGAAGTACCCGCACGTGACCTACTTCTTCAACGGCGGCGAGGAGCGGGTCTTCCCCGGCGAGGAGCGGGTGCTGATTCCGTCGCCCAAGGTGCCCACCTACGACCTGAAGCCCGAGATGTCGGCGTACGAGGTGGCCCGGGAGGCGGTCAAGTGGATTGAAGAGGATCGGACGGATTTCATCGTGCTCAACTTCGCCAACCCGGACATGGTGGGCCACACCGGCGTGCTGGAGGCGGCGATCAGGGCGGTGGAGGCGGTCGACGAGTGCCTGGGGCAGGTGGTGGATGCGCTGCTGGCCAAGGGCGGTGCGGCCATCATCCTGGCCGACCACGGCAACGCCGACCAGATGGTGGACCACGAGACCGGGGCGCCGCACACCAACCACACGACCAACCCCGTCCCCTGCATCCTGGTGGACGACCAGCGGATCTCGGCGAAGCTCAGGCCCGGTGTGCTGGCCAACATCGCGCCGACGCTGCTGGAGATCATCGGCCTGCCCAAGCCGCCGCAGATGGACGCGGATTCGCTGTTGGTGAGCAACGTGGAAGGAGCCTGATCTGGGATGACGACGATTGTGAATGTGCATGGCCGCGAGGTACTGGATTCCCGGGGCAATCCCACGGTGGAGGTGGAGGTGATCCTCGCCTCCGGCACCGCCGGCAGGGCCATCGTGCCCTCGGGCGCCTCGACCGGGCAGTTCGAGGCGGTGGAGCTGCGCGACGGCGACAAGCAGCGCTACCTGGGCAAGGGCGTGCTGAACGCCGTGCGGAACGTGAACGAGGTGATTGCCGAGGCGGTGATCGGCCTGGATGCCACCGACCAGGTGGAGCTGGACCAGGCGATGCTCGCGCTGGACGGCACGCCGAACAAGTCCAAGCTGGGCGCCAACGCCATCCTGGGGGTGTCGCTGGCGGCGGCCCGGGCTGCGGCGGCCGAGCTGGGCATTCCCCTGTACCGTCACGTGGGCGGTCTGACCGCCCGCACGCTGCCGGTGCCGATGATGAACATCCTCAACGGCGGCGCGCACGCTGACAACAACGTCGACATGCAGGAGTTCATGATCTTCCCCGCCGGTGCACCCTCGTTCCGGGAGTCGCTTCGCATGGGGGCCGAGATCTTCCACACCCTGAAGGCGGTGCTGAAGGCCAAGGGCTACAACACGGCCGTCGGCGACGAGGGCGGCTTCGCTCCCGACCTGAAGTCCAACGAGGAGGCCATCACCGTCATCCTGGAGGCCATCGAAAAGGCCGGCTACAAGCCCGGCGAGGAAGTCTTCCTCTGCATGGACGTGGCCTCCAGCGAGTTCTACCGGGACGGCAAGTACGTGCTGGCCGGCGAGGGCAACAAGACGCTCACCACCGATCAGCTGATCGACCTGTGGGACAGCTGGACGCGGCAGTACCCCATCGTCTCCATCGAGGACGGCGTGGCCGAGGACGATTGGGAGGCGTGGGTCGAGCTGACCCGCCGGATCGGCGACCGGGTGCAGCTGGTGGGCGACGACTTCTTCGTCACCAACACCGAGCGGCTCGCACGGGGCATTGAGATGAACGCCGCCAACTCCATCCTGGTCAAGGTGAACCAGATCGGCACCCTGACCGAGACGATGGAGGCCGTGGCGATGGCGCACCGGGCCGGGTACACATCCGTGATGTCGCACCGCTCGGGCGAGACCGAGGACACCACCATCGCCGACCTGGCGGTGGCCCTGAACTGCGGGCAGATCAAGACCGGCGCTCCCTCCCGCACGGACCGGGTGGCCAAGTACAACCAGCTGCTCCGCATCGAGGAGGAGCTGGGCGACGCGGCCGTCTTCGCGGGACTCTCGGCGGTCCGCGGCCGGAAGCAGGGTTAACACAGAGCGGGGCCGCGAAGTCTGTCGAGACTTGTCGGCCCCGCTTGTCGCATCATGAGATCCTCTTTGGCGCCCAGGCATCCCACTTCGCGATTGTCCCCGCCGGTGGGATATGGTACAATTGACAAGCTATCAAGGCGCACGCGAGGGGGTGAAGGGATGAAAACATTCGTGCTGGTTATTCATACCCTGTTTGCCCTGGGCCTGATCGCGACGGTGCTGCTGCAGTCCGGTAAGAGCGCGGGCCTGTCAGGCTCCATCGCCGGTGCGGGGGAGCAGATCTTCGGCAAGAAGAAGGGCATGGACGAGATTCTGAACCGCTTCAGCATGGCGTTTGCCACCCTCTTCGTGTTGACGTCTGTGCTCATGCTCTTCCTGGAGACCCGGGGCTAGAGGCGTTAGCAGAGCGGTATCGCAGGGCCGGGGGAAGTGACCCGGCCCTTTTTGCTTTCCACCGGAGGTGCGCCATGCCGATCGTCATGCGCAACAGCGGGCCCGTGTTCGTACAGGGCGGGCCCGTGGGGTGCCTCGTGCTGCACGGTTTCGGCGGCTCGCCCGCCGAGGTCCGGCCGCTGGTGGACTACCTGGCGGCGCGGAAGCTCACCGTCTGCGCGCCGGTGCTGCCAGGGCACGGCCCGGAAGCGGCGGACCTGGGCCGCACCCGGTTCCGGCACTGGATCCGGGGAGCCGAGGCTGCCCTGGGTCAGGTGCGGGCCGTCTGCGCAGAGGTCCACCTGGTCGGGTTCTCGATGGGCGGGCTGATCGCCCTCCACCTGGCCGCGCGGCACGCCGTACGCTCCGTCTGCACCCTGGCGGCGCCGATCCTGCTGGAGGATGCGGAAGGCCTCGGCGCGCGCATGGCTGCTTACCTGGGCACGCCGGCCCGCGTTATGCCCGCCCTCCGGTCGCTGGTGCGCCTCGCGCGCCTCACGCGGCGGCAGCTCGGGCGGGTGGAGGCCCCCGTCCTGGCCGTGCAGGGCGACCGCGATGACTGGATTGCGCCGGACAGCGCCGCCTACCTTGCGGCGCGCCTCCCATCGGCCCGGCTCTTGGTGCTGCCGGGGCGGGGACACTTCCTGGTGTTGGAACGCGGCCGGGACGAGGTGGCGGCGCAGGTTGTGGACTGGATGATAGTACCGCGTGAACAAAAGTAGCCACAAAGAAATGGGCCTTTCCCGGAATAGGCTATTGCCAGACAATCCGGTACGATATTTGTGACGGCTGTCACAAGAGGCAGGTGATCGTGTGATTGGGCCGATCCTTCGTCGTGCCGAAGCCGGCCGTACGCCTAGTCGCCGGGAGATTCTGCTCATGTTGCGTGCCGAGGAAGACGAGTACCGAAATCTGCTTGAAGTCGCCGGCCGAATCTGCCGGCAGAACAAGGGTCAAGAGCCGTCGCTGCGCCTGCTCGTCGACCTCGAAGTCAGCGAACCCGACAGTGTGGTCAATGACGTGGTGACTGCGTGGCAGAAAGGTTGCGAGTCGGTGCTGCTGTGCGCATCGTCGGAGTACCAGGCCGTGGGTGACGTGGCGGACCTCATTCGGAAGATCGCGGCGCAGACAGAGATGCACATTGCCCTCTGTCTGGGCGATCGGGCGTACGACGTCTATGCGCAGTGGCGTCAGGCCGGCGCCGTGGAGTACCTGCTGCCACACGACTGCTGCAATCCGGAGCTCTTCGCGCACCTGTACCCGGGCCAGTCGCCGGCCGACCGGCTCACCCGCGGCCTGTGGCTGAAGGGTCTCGGTTTCCGGGTGACGGGGGGCATCTGCGTGGGCATCGCCGGCCAGACCGATGAGGACATCGCCGACGACCTGGAGGTCCTGCGCAACGCAGCCGTCACCGGCGTGGTGGTGCGCTCCGTCGACGCGGCCGCCGATGTGCTGCGGGTGCTGGCCATCACCAGGCTCTGCCTGCCTGACGCCGATCTGTGGGTGGCCACCGACGACCCGGTCCTGCAGGCCAGGGCCCTCACCTGCGGCGCGAACATCCTGGTCACCGCGCACCCTGAGGGCTCGGGCCCTGAGGTGCCGCGCGTGCTGGCCCCGCTGAGTTCCAACTGACGATCAACCACAGATTCCTGGTTGACGCATTCGGCGCGCCGTGGTATCTTTAGCTTCAATACAAACTGCATAGCGTTGACTCTTATCCAGAGTAGGCTGAGGGACTGGCCCGATGACGCCACGGCAACCGGCACGTGCCCCGGCGTGCAGCGGTGCCAATTCCTGGGGAGGGCATCTGCTCTCCCGAAGATAAGAGGCAGCCGGAAGACGATGATGTTGATTCTGTGCGCCTCTATTGTGGGGCGCACTTTTCTATTGCCGAAATGGAGGTAAGGCCTCGTGATCGAGCTCAAGGGCCTCACGAAGATATTCAAACAGAATGGGCAGGAGATCGTGGCCTTGAGCGATGTCAGCCTGCACGTGCCCAGGGGGCAGATTTTCGGCATACTCGGCCAGAGCGGAGCCGGAAAGTCTACCCTCATCCGGTGCGTCAATCTGCTGGAGCGTCCGACAGCAGGCGAGGTGTGGGTGGACGGGCGGGAGATCACCCGCCTCAGCCCCCGGGAGCTGCGGGCCGCGCGCCAGGAGATGGGCATGATCTTCCAGCAGTTTAACCTGTTCGATGCCCGCACGGTCTTTGGCAACGTGGCCTACCCGCTGGAGGTGGCCGGCTGGCCCCGCCAGCGCATCTGGGAGAGGGTGGAGGAGCTGCTGGCCCTGGTGGGGCTGTCGGACAAGGCCGACGCCTATCCGGCCCAGCTCTCCGGCGGCCAGAAGCAGCGGGTGGGCATCGCGCGGGCGCTGGCGCCCGGGCCGAAGGTTCTGCTCTCCGATGAGGCCACATCGGCGCTGGATCCGGACACCACCCGGTCGGTGCTGGCGCTGCTCCGGGAGATCAACCAGCGGCTCGGGCTGACCATCCTCCTGATCACCCACCAGATGGAGGTGGTGAAGCAGGTCTGCGACTCCGTGGCCATCCTGGAGGGCGGCACGGTGGTGGAGCAGGGCGGCGTGCTGGAACTGATCGGCCGGCCGGGCTCCCGGCTGCGGGAGCTGTTTTACGAACCCGTGGGAGACGTGGCCGTCCGGATCCACCCAGAAGGGGTGCGGGTTGTGCTCTTCTTCGTGGGCGCCTCAGCCGACCAGCCGCTGATCAGCGCGATGGTGCGCCGGTTCCAGGTGGACGCCAACATCGTTCACGGCGCGGTCGAGCGGATTGCCGGAGCGACGGTGGGCCGGCTGCTGGTGGAGCTCACCGGCCGGCCGGAGGACATTCAGGCTGCCCTGCGGTTCCTCGAGGAGCAGGGGGTCTCGCCGGAGGTGATTCCGCATGGTTAACCTGGGGCCGATGATGGCGAAAGCCACCTGGGAGACGCTCTACATGGTGGGTGCCGCCGCCTTCTTCACGCTCCTCCTGGGCCTGCCCCTGGGTGTGCTGCTGGTGATCACCGCCCGGGGCGGCCTTTGGGAAAAGCCGGGGCTCAACCGCGTCCTCGGTGTTCTGGTGAACATCGGCCGCTCGACGCCCTTTGTCATTCTGATGGTGGCGGTCACCCCGCTCACGAGGGCGATCGTCGGCAGTTCCATCGGCACCACGGCGGCCATCGTTCCGCTGGTGGTCGCGGCCGTTCCCTTCATGGGGCGGGTCGTGGAGCAGGCGCTCCACGAGGTGAGCCCCGGCCTGGTTGAGGCTGCCCTGGCCATGGGCTCCACCAACTGGCAGGTGGTCACCAAGGTGCTCCTGGCGGAGGCCAGGCCGTCGCTGGTGCGGGGCACGGCCCTGATGCTGGTGAACGTCGTCGGCTACTCGGCGATGGCCGGCGCCATCGGCGGCGGCGGATTGGGCGACGTCGCCGTGAAGTGGGGCTACGCCCGGTACGAGATGGACGTCATGTACGTCAGCCTGGTGATCCTGGTCGTCATGGTTCAGGTCATGCAGTGGATCGGCGACAGCCTGGCCAACAGGTTTACGCATAAATAGGGTTATCGAAAACATGGGAGGTTGAGCGAATGAAGCGCATCGTGAGTCTTGCACTGGTTTCCGTCCTGGCTCTGGGCGTGCTGGCCGGCTGTGGCGGTGCGAAGGCGCCTGCGGGTGAGCAGCAGCCTGCCGGGCAGCAGAAGGAGCAGGTCACGCTGAAGGTGGGGGCGACGGTCACGCCTCACTCTGAGATTCTGGAGTCCATCAAGGAGGCGGCCGCGGCTGAGGGGATCAACCTGGATATTGTGGTCTTCACGGACTACGTGCAGCCGAACCTCGCCCTGGCGGACGGCAGCCTCGACGCCAACTATTTCCAGCACGTGCCCTACCTCGAAGACTTCGCCTCCAAGCGCGGTCTGGACCTGGTCTCGGTCGGCGCTGTCCACCTGGAGCCGCTGGGCCTCTACTCCCTGGAGCTGACCAGCCTGGACCAGCTGCCTGACGGGGCCACGGTCTCCATTCCCGACGACCCCACCAACGGCGGGCGTGCGCTGAAGCTGCTGGCCGATCAGGTGCTGATTGAGCTGAAGGAGGGGGTCGGGGTCGAGGCGACGCCCAACGATGTGGTCGCGAACCCCAAGAACCTGAAGATCGAGATGCTGCAGGCCGAGTTCCTGCCGCGCAGCCTGCAGGACGTGGACGCCGCTGTCATCAACACCAACTACTACCTGGACGCTGAGAAGAACCTGGGCTTGAAGGCCAACGTGCTGGCCCGGGAGTCGGCGGAGGATAACCCGTATGCCAACATTGTCGCCGTGCGCGCCGGCGACGAGGCTCGCCCGGAGATCAAGAAGCTGATGGAGCTGCTGCAGTCTGAGGCGGTGGCGAAGTTCATCGAGGAGAACTACGACGGCGCGGTGATTCCGGCGTTTTGATCTAAGTGGGGGGGGGGGGGGGGGGGGGGGGGGG
>JAMNXV010000011.1 GCA_023623185.1 Bacillota bacterium | reverse complement strand
CTTCGCCTGCGAGGCCGAGGGCGTGACGCCGGACATCATGGTCCTGGCGAAGGCCCTCGGCGGCGGCCTCTTGCCCATCGGCGCGATGCTCGCCACGGAAGAGGCGTACAGCGAGGAGTTCGCCATGAAGCACTCCTCCACGTTTGCGGGAAACACCCTGGCCGCGCGTGTGGGCCTGCGCACGCTCGAACTGCTCACCCGCGGCGACCAGGCCCTGGTCCGCCAGGTGGCGGAGAACGGCGCCTTCCTGAAGGCGGGGCTGGAGCGGCTGCAGGAGCGGTACCCCCACGTGCTCCGGCGGGTGCGGGGCCGCGGGTTCATGCTGGGGCTGGAGATCGGCGTCGACCGCTCGACCTACGGCCGCACCTGCCTGCTGGGGGTGCTGGCGGAGCAGGAGAACCTGACGCCGGTGGTCTCCTCCTACCTGCTGAACGTCTGCGGCCTCCGGGTGGCCCCCACCCTGAACGGGTCGGCGGTCATCCGCATCGAGCCGCCCCTCATCGCCACGCGGGCGCAGTGCCAGGAGGCCATCGACGCCGTGGAGCGCATGCTGGTCCCGCTGGCCGAGGGCAACACCGCCGAACTGGTCTCCCACCTGCTGGGGGTCGAGTCGCGGCCGCAGACGCTGCCCGCACCGGAACCGAAGCCGCTGCCCGAGCCCGGCGGCGACCCCGGCGAGGGCCGGGTGGCCTTCCTGGTCCACCCGGTGGACTGGCGCAACTACCCGGAGATGGACGAGTCGTTCAAGGTCTTCAGCACGGCCGAGATCGCGGAGATGTCCGACCGGTTCAATGACCTGCTGGAGCCCTTCGTGGCCGGCTCGTGCCGGGTCACCGCGGCCAACGGCCGCCGGGTGTTCGTCGACTTCGTGGTGGTGCCCCGCACCGCCGACCAGCTCATGGCCATGCCCCACAGCCAGGCCATCGCCGAGGTGCGCGCCGCGCTGGAGATCGCAAAAGCGCGCGGCGCACAGCTGGTGGGGCTGGGTGCGTACACCTCGGTGGTCACCCGCGGCGGCCTGCACCTGCGGAACCCGGGCGTGCCCCTCACCACCGGCAACTCGTACACCGTCGTCTCGGCGGTGGAGGCAATGTACCTGGCGGTGGAGCGGCTGGGCACCCGGCTCGCCGACGCGGCCTTCGCCGTGGTCGGCGCCACGGGCGCGATCGGCCGCGCCACGTCCATCCTGCTGGCCGAGGCCGTGGGCCGGCTGGTGCTCATCGGCAACCCGGCGCGGCCCGAGGCCAGCCGCAGGCGGCTCCTGAAGGTGGCCGGCGACATCGTGGCCCACCTGGCGGACCTCATCCGGGAGGGGCACCAGTTCGCGCCGGGCACCATCGGCGACCGGCTGCAGGCCATGGGGCCGCTGCCGGACGCGGCGGACGCCGCAGCGGGTCCAGGAGCCTTCGAGCCCCTCGTCCTGGCGCTGGAGGAGGCCGGCGCCCTGCGGATCACGACGGACATCGACGCGGCGCTCCCCGAGGCCGACCTGGTGCTCACCGCCACCTCCAGCGCGGAGGACCTGGTGACGCCGGAGAACCTGAAGTTCGGCGCCGCCGTTTGCGACATCTCCCGCCCGCCCAACGTGTCGCGGGCCGTGAGGGAGGCCCGGCCCGACGTGCTGGTGATCGACGGCGGGGTGGTGGAGGTGCCCGGCCGGCCCGACCTGGGCTGGAACTTCGGCTTTGAGCAGGGGCTCGCCTACGCCTGCATGGCCGAGACGATGATCCTGGGCCTGATGCACCACTTCCGCGACACCTCCATCGGCACCGACCTCAACCTGCCCATGATCCGGCAGATCCGCCAGTGGGCAGAGGAGCTGGGCTTCCGGCTGGCGCAGCTGCGCTCCTTCGACCGGCCGCTCACGGAGGCGGAGTGGGCGGAGCTCATGGCTGCCCGCAGCCGTGCCCTGACCGCCGCCGGAGATGATTAGAAAGTGTCATAGCCAAAAACTCCTGCGTCAGCAGGAGTTTTTCTGTTGGCGGCGAATCCCCGAGAATGGAAACGATTCCATATCATATTTCACCGCACTCCTGTAGCCTTTTGACACAGTAAAGTGGAAACGATTCCCGAGGGAGTCAGGAGATGTGAAGGTTACGATTCGCGACGTGGCGCGGCGGGCCGGCGTGGGCGTGGCCACCGTGTCACGGGTCCTCAACGGCTCAGGCTACGTGAAGGCCGAGACGCGGGAGCGGGTCCTCGCTGCTGCGGCCGAGCTGGGCTATGTGCCCAGCCAGCTGGCCAGGGGGCTCGTCGGCGGCCTGAGCGGGACCGTCGGCCTGGTGATTCCGGACATCACGAACCCGTTCTTCCCGCTCATCACCCGCGGCGTGGAGGATGCAGCCAGCGAGGCGGGCTACACGGTCTTCCTCTGCAACACCGACAACGACCCCGGGCTGGAGGCCCACGACGTGCAGAAGCTGCGGGAGCGTCGCGTGGACGGGGTCATCTTCGTGGGCACCACGGAGCGGCGTGAGTCGGTGGACCGGCTGCTGGCCGACGGCATCCCCGTGGTGGTGATGGACCGGCAGTTGAACCACGCCGACGTCGACACGGTCCTGGTCGACAACCTGGCCGGCGCCCGGGCGGCCTGCCGCCACCTGATCGGGCTGGGTCACCGGCGCATCGCCCACGCGGCCGGACACCGGTCCACCCGCACCGGCCAGGATCGCTGCCAGGGTTACCGGGAGGCGCTGGAAGAGGCGGGCATCGCGTTCGACCCCGCGTGCGTGGCCTGGGGCGACTTCACCTACGAGTCGGGCTACCGCGTCTGCCAGGTCCTGCTGGGGCTCACCCCCCGGCCCACGGCGATCTTCGCGGGCAACGACCTGATCGCGCTGGGGGCCATACGGGCCGCGGAGGACGCGGGCCTCGCCGTGCCCGACGATCTTTCCGTGGTCGGCTTCGACGACATTCAGATGGCCGCGCTGGTGCGGCCGGGCCTCACCACGGTGCGCCAGCCGGCCCGGGAGATGGGCCGCATGGCGATGACGATGCTGCTGCAGCGCATCCGCGGGGAGGCCGCCGGACCCGGGCGGCGCCACGTGTACCAGCCGGAACTCATCGTCCGCGGGACGACCCGAAGGAGGGAACCGCATGCGTAAGCCTGTGGTGGTGGTCGGCAGTTTGAACCTGGACCTGGTGGTGAACCCCGAGCGGGCGCCCGCGGCCGGCGAGACCGTCTTCGCCTCCCGGCTGGACCAGTTCCCGGGCGGAAAGGGGGCCAACCAGGCGGTGGCCGCAGCCCGCCTGAGCGCACCCGTGGCGATGGTGGGCCGGGTGGGGCAGGACGGCTTCGGCGACAGGCTGCTGGAGAGCCTGAGGGCCGACGGCGTGGGGACGGAGGGGGTTTCCCGTTCCGCCACCGCCGGCACGGGCACGGCGGTGATCACCGTCGACGCGACGGGGCAGAACCGGATCGTCGTCGTGGCCGGTGCCAACGCCGAGGTGACGCCCGAGCTGGTAGAGGCCCACGGGCCGCTTATCGCCTCGGCCTCGGCGCTGCTCCTGCAGCTGGAGGTGCCGGTGGCGGCCTGCGTGCGGGCGGCCGAGCTGGCCGCGGCCGCGGGGGTGCCGGTCATCCTCGACCCGGCGCCGGCGCCGGCCGAGCCCCTGCCTGTACAGCTGCGGAAGAACACGTGGCTCATCACCCCCAACGAAACCGAGGCCGCGACCCTCACCGGCCTGCCGGTGGAGGGGCGGCGCGGGGCGGAGGAAGCCGCCCGGACCCTGGCAGAGCAGGGCTGGCGGCAGGTGCTGATCAAGCTGGGCGGCAACGGCGCCTACCTGTACCGGGGCGGCGAGGGCCGCTGGTACGACGCCTTTGAGGTGCCGGTGGTGGATACGACCGCTGCGGGCGACGCCTTTGCCGGCGGGCTGGCCGCAGCCCTGCACCGGGGAATGGCGCTTGAAGAGGCGGTGCGCTGGGGCATGGCCGCCGGGGCCCTGGCGGTGACCCGACCCGGGGCGCAGCCGGCGATGGGCACCCTGGCGGAGCTCACGACCTTGCTGCGGACAGGGAGGTTGGAAGGATGAAGAAGACGACGCTCTTGAACCAGGCGCTCTCTGAGGTCGTGGCGGGCATGGGCCACGGCGACCTGCTGGTGATCGGCGACTACGGGCTGCCCTGCCCGCAGGGGGTCAGGCGCATCGACCTGGCTCTGCGCCCGGGGATCCCGGCCTTTCTCGACGTGGTCGAGACCATCCTGACCGAGCTTCAGGTGGAGGCCGCCGTGGTGGCCCACGAGACCGCCGACCGGAATCCGGAGGTGGAGGCTGGCCTGGCGAAGCTGCTCGGGGAGACCCCGGTGGAGCGGGTCAGCCATGAGGAGCTGAAGCAGATCTCCGCGCGGGCCGTTGCCCTGGTGCGGACCGGCGAGTGCAGCCCGTACGCCAACGTGATCCTGAGGGCGGGGGTGACCTTCTGATGCCGGCCGCGCCGGTCGTGGAGATGCGGACGATCGAAAAAAGCTTTCCCGGGGTGCAGGCCCTGAAGGGCGTGGACTTCGAGCTGCGGGCCGGTGAGGTCCACGCGCTGGTCGGGGAGAACGGCGCCGGGAAGTCGACCCTCATGAAGATCCTGGGCGGGCTCTACCTGCCCGACGCCGGCGAGGTGCTGATCGACGGCAAGCCGGTCGCCATCGACTCGCCGGCCAAGGCCACGGAGCTGGGCATCGCCTTCATCCACCAGGAGCTGAACCAGGCCTTGCACCTCTCGGTGGCCGAGAACATCTACCTGGGCCGCCCGCCCGTGACCGGTCCCTTCCGCCGGGTGGACTGGCGGGCCATGCAGCAGGGGGCCGCGGCGGTCCTGGAGCGGCTCGGGGCGGAGGTTGACCCGCGGGCCCGACTTGGCAGCCTGGGCGTAGGCGCCAGGCAGATGGTCGAGATCGGCCGGGCCCTGTCGCTGGACGCCCGGGTGCTGATCATGGACGAGCCCACCGCGGCCCTCACCGGGGCTGAGGTGGAGCGGCTGTTCGAAGTGGTGCGGAGCCTCGCCCGCGCCGGCGTGGCCATCGTCTACATCTCGCACCGGATGGAGGAGATCTTCAGCCTGTGCGACCGGGTGACGGTGCTGCGGGACGGCCAGAAGGTGGGCGCTTGGCCCATCGACCAGGTGACGCCGGATGACGTCATCACGCACATGGTCGGCCGCCAGCTCACCGAGCGCTTCCCGAAGGTGGAGGTGACGCCGGGCGACACGCTCCTGGAGGTGCGGGACCTGACCCTGCGGGGCTCGCCCCACTCCGTCTCGTTCACCGTCCGCCGGGGCGAGATCCTGGGGGTGGCCGGCCTGATGGGCGCCGGCCGCACCGAACTGATGCTGGCCGTGGCGGGCATCGACCGCCCGGCCCGCGGCACGGTGCTGCTGGAGGGGCAGCCCCTGCCCACCGGCGATGCCGCAGCCGTCATCCGCCGGGGCCTGGTGCTGGTGCCGGAAGACCGGCGCCACCAGGGGCTGCTCACCGGCCGGTCGGTGCGGGAGAACCTGAGCCTCGCACGCCTCCGCAGCCTCACCCGGGCCGGGCTGATTCGGTCCGGCGCGGAGCGGGAGCTGGTGGACCGGTACATCGACGAACTCGGCATCCGCACGCCGCACCGGGAGCAGTCGGTCACGAACCTGAGCGGCGGCAACCAGCAGAAGGTCATTCTGGGGCGCTGGCTGGCCACTTCACCCAAGCTGCTGATTCTGGACGAGCCGACCCGCGGCATCGACGTCGGCGCCAAGGCCGAGATCTACCGGCTGATGGGCGAACTGGTGCAGCGGGGAATGGGGATCATCCTGGTCTCCTCCGAGCTCCCCGAGGTGATGGGGCTCAGCGACCGCATCCTGGTGATGCACGAAGGGCGCCTCGCCGCGGAGTTCAGCCGGGCCGAGTTCGATCAGGAGAAGATCATGCAGGCTGCCACCGGGAGGAAGCGCAATGCAGGGTAACGTGCAGATAAAGGACCGTGTGCGGCAGCTGGGTCCGGGCCTCGCGGCGATCGTCCTGGGGCTCGCCCTCGCACTGCTGAGCGATCAGTTTCTCACGGCGTCCAACATCCTTAATTTGCTGCGGCAGATCTCCATCAATGCCATCATCGCCTGCGGCATGACCCTGGTGATCCTGACTGGCGGCATCGACCTGTCCGTCGGTTCCGTGCTGGCGCTCTCGGGCGCCGTGCTGGCCGGCCTGGCCAGCGGGGGCACCCCGTGGCCGCTGGCCCTGCTGGCGTGCCTGGCACTGGGCGCGGCCGTGGGCCTCTTCAACGGCGTCGTGATCACCCGCGGCAGGGTCGCCCCGTTCGTCGCCACGCTCGCGACCATGGCCATCGCCAGGGGCCTGACCCTGGTCTACACGGGCGGCCGGCCGATCACGGGGCTGCCGTCGGCCCTGCGCTCGCTGGGCACCGGCTACGTGCTGGGCATTCCGGTCCCGATCATCATCATGGCCGTGGTCTTCTTACTCGCCTACATCATGCTCGTCCACATGCCCGTCGGCCGCTTCATCTACGCCGTGGGCTCCAACGAAGAGTCGGCCCGCTTTGCCGGCATTCCCGTCGCGCGGGTGACCACGCTCACCTACGTGCTGACGGGGCTGGCCGCCGCCCTGGCCGGCGCCATCCTCACGGGGCGCCTGAACTCGGCGCAGCCTACAGCCGGGTCCGGGTTCGAACTCGACGCCATCGCAGCGGTGGTCGTCGGCGGCACGAGCCTGGCCGGCGGTCGGGGCAGCGTGCTGGGCACGGTGGTGGGCGCCTTGATCATCGGCATGCTCGATAACGGTCTCAACCTTCTGGGTGTCTCTTCGTTCTATCAACAGGTGGCTCAGGGCGTGGTCATCCTGCTGGCGGTCCTGATGGACCGGCGCAAGTGATGGCCGGGCCCATAACATACAGCCAACTCCACAGGAGGGAAGGTCACATGAAGCGAATTGCACGGTTCCTGGTTGCAGTGCTCGCAGTCGCCATGCTCGCCGCCTGCTCGTCCGGCGGCAGCGGCTCCCAGACGCCCCCGAGCTCCGAGCCCCCGGCCCAGACCGGCGGTGAAACCGGTGGCGAGCAGACGCCGTCCGGGGAGGAGACCATCACGCTGGGTCTCGCCGTCTCTACCCTGAACAACCCGTTCTTCGTTGACCTGCGCGACGGCGCCCAGGCCGCGGCCGATGCTGCCGGCGTCAAGCTCGTCGTGATGGACGCCCAGGACGACCCCGCCAAGCAGATCAGCCAGGTTGAGGACCTGATCACGCAGAAGGTCGACGTGCTGCTCATCAACCCCACCGACTCTGACGCCGTCGTCACCGCCGTGGAGGCGGCCAACGAGGCCGGCATCCCGGTGATCACCGTCGACCGGGGCGCCAACGGCGGCGAGGTCCTGGCGCACGTGGCTTCTGACAACGTGGCCGGCGGCCGCATGGCCGGCGAGCTCATCGTCGAGCTGATCGGCGGCCAGGGCCAGATCGCCGAGCTCGAGGGCATCCCCGGCGCCTCCGCCGCCCGTGACCGGGGCGAGGGCTTTCACCAGGCCGTTGACGGCGTGGAGGGCATCGAGGTTGTCGCCAGCCAGCCCGCCGACTTCGATCGGGCCAAGGGCCTGACCGTCATGGAGAACATCCTGCAGGCGCACCCTGACATCGTCGCCGTGTTCGCGCACAACGACGAGATGGCCCTTGGCGCGCTGGAGGCCATCGAGGCCGCCGGCAAGTCCGACCAGATCCTGGTCGTCGGCTTCGACGCCACCGCCGACGCCGTGAAGGCCGTCGAGGAGGGCCGCATGGCCGCCACCGTCGCCCAGAAGCCGCAGGAGATGGGCCGCCTGGGCGTGGAGACCGCTCTGAAGCACCTGAACGGCGAGTCGGTCGACGAGTATATCCCCGTTCCGCTGGAGCTGGTGACGCAGTAGGGCGCAGCGGTCTGATCAACAAAGGGAGGCCCCCGGAAAGCGGGGCCTCCTTTCCCATTGCCGGGCAACGGGTGTTGAACTGGGGGTGAAATCGCCATCGCCGCGAAGGTGCTGAAGGGGGGAGGCGCTGCTGCTGACCGAAGCGGCGGCGGACGCCTGACGGAGTAGCCCGGTACCGGCCTCAGGCGGGCTTGACGCCAAGTTCCTCGCTGGTGAGCGAGAGCCGCTCTGCGCCGCCGGGCTTCACCACGAACGTCGACTCCAGCCCCACCGCGCCCTGGCCGGGGAAGAAGAACTTGGGCTCCACGGCGATGACGTTCCCGGCCTCCAGCGGCGTGCGCTGCTTCGGGGCGAGAATCGGCCATTCGTCCAGCTCCAGCCCGACGCCGTGGCCGACGAAGCGCACCCGGCTGTCGCCCCAGCCCATGAAGTGCTCTTCCAGCCCCGCCTGCCGGGCAATGGCGACGCTCCGTTCCCAGAGCTGCTCGCCGGTGGCGCCGGGCCGCGCCTCCCGGGCGATCATGTCCAGGATCTCCCGGCAGACCTCGTGGGCCCGCACCAGCTTCGGGTCCAGCCGCCCGATGACCATGGTGCGGGTCTGATCGTGCACGTAGCCGTCCACCGCCGTCGGGTAGTCCACGCAAACCGGCTCGTCTCGCCGGATGGCGCGCCGGCTCGCGCCGTAGGGGGCGGCGGGGGTGAGCCCGACGCCGCCGAAGGGGGTGTCGGCGAACGAGAACGCGAGGGCCGACTCGCCGGCCAGCACCATCATCGCGGGCGATTCGAAGGCGTTGTGCGCGTGCCAGCGGATCATGCCCTGGGCGCCGGCCAGCCGCTGGGCGCTCTCGCCCGCCACCGACAGCTCCAGCTCTGTCATCCCCTCCCGCAGGGCTTCGAAGAGCGCCCGGTAGGTCTCGTCGGCGGCCCTCGCCGCCGCCCGGATGCGCTCCACCTCCCACGGCGACTTCACGGAGCGAATCTGGCGGAGGGCCGGGCCCACATCCACCGCCTCGGCCCCGGGCAGGTAGCGGCGGTACAGCTCGAACTGTACGACGGGCAGCCGGTCCAGCTCCATGCCGATGCGCCGCGCCCCGCCCAGGTGCTCCGGCAGCGCGCGCAGGCTGGTGAGCAGCTCGACATGCTCCAGGGCCGACTCGTGCCGGGCTCTGTCCAGCACCCGGCGCACCAGGAGGCGCGGCTCACCGGCGGCCGGCACCCAGAGGTGGCTCTGCTGGGCGGTGCCCGCGAAGTAGAGCAGCGACGTGGTGTTGTGCAGGAGGGCGCCTTCCAGGTGCTGCTCGCGCAGGCTGGCCTGCAGTTGGCGGATGCGGCGCTCCAGTTCAGGGCGGGGCGTCAGCAGCATGGGAATTCCTCTCCTTTGCCAGGTTTTCTGTGAATTTGGACGACTGACGCGGCCATGGGGCGACGGGCGGCCCGGGTGCATAGGCTGGACCAGACGCAGCCGTGTTCCGCGCGAAGAGGAGGTGGCCCATGCTTCTGGAGATCATCAGCGAGGCGGTCGTCGGTCGGGCAGAGCACACCCTCACCTGGACCCACACCATGGCAGCCGACGGAGCGGTCCAGGTTCTGGGGGTGCGGTCCGGCCAGGTGTCGTGCAGGCTGCGACTGGAAGGCGATGCACCGCAGGCTGAGCTGACGGTTGATGTGGACCTGTGGTTCCTGGGCCCGGAAGGCACCCGGGTGGCCCGCGCCCGGTGCCATACCGTGCAGCCGACGCCGGTGGCCCTGCGGGGGAATCTGCTCAGCGATCCTTCCTATGAAATGCGGCTTGTCGGGAATCCGCGCACCACGGATGTGCGCGTGGAGGACGACGTCATTCACCTGGATCTGGCCGTCACGGTGGAGGTGGAGGCCAGGGCCCTCACCCGCTACTGGGTGCGGGCGGAGGATCAGGTGCCCTCACGCTGACCACATACCTGCGTTCAGCCCGCGGCCCCGCGCCGCGGGCTTCGCCTGCATGCGTGCCGAGACCGCGGCGCCGTCGGAGCCGGCGGTTTTTCGCTTTGGCCCCGACGCCGAAGCGGAAAACTTGCGGTTCCCACGTTGGCCACGGCCGAGCAGCTGGCTGAGCCTCGTCGCCGGACGCCGTTATGTCAATCAGACGCCCATCTTATGTCGCCAGAACCTCCGCAGACAGCGTCGAACTCGGGCCACACCGGGCCAGGTCACCCGCTGAAGTCACCGCCGGCATTTGGGAACCGGCGGTTTTACGCTTTGGCCCAGACGCTGAAGCGAAAA
>JAMNXV010000112.1 GCA_023623185.1 Bacillota bacterium | reverse complement strand
AACCGCGACGGCCACATGCGCAAGTCGAAGAAGGAAGACTGGGACGCCGTCATCGACGTCAACCTGACCGGCCCGTTCCTCTGCACCCGGGCGTTCATCCCCGGCATGGTGCAGAAGGGCTGGGGCCGCATCATCAACATCGCCTCGTACGTGGGCCGGACCGGCGTCTTCGGCACCCCGTACTACGCGGCCTCGAAGGGCGGGCTGATCGCCTTCACCAAGGAAGTGGCCATCGAGATGGCCCGGAAGGGCATCACCGTCAACGCCCTGGCGCCGGGGTACATCCTCACCGATATGATGAAGCAGTATCCCAAGGAGTACCTGGACGAGATCACGTCGAAGATCCCCGTGCAGAAGTGGGCCGAGCCCGAGGACATCGCCTACTGGGTGGGCGTGGTCGCCTCGCCGCGGGCCTGGTACATGACCGGGGCGGTCATCGACTGCAACGGCGGCTGGTACATGTAGGCGGGTGGACCGATAAGGAGGTACAGCCCAAGTGCGTGAAGCGGTAATCGTTTCGGCGGCCCGCACGGCGATCGGCTCCTTCGGAGGCTCGCTCAGCACCGTACCGGCCCACGAACTCGGCGCCATCGTCATCCGGGCGGCGCTGGAGCGGGCCGGCGTGAAGCCGGAGATGGTGGAAGAGGTGCTGATGGGCCAGATCCTGACCGCGGCGCAGGGCCAGAACCCGGCCCGCCAGGCGGCCCTGAAGGCCGGGATCCCGGCGACCGTGCCGGCGACCACCATCAACAAGGTCTGCGGCTCCGGCCTGAAGACCGTCGCCCTGGCCGCACAGGCCATCATGGCGGGCGACGCCGACATCATCGTCGCCGGCGGCCAGGAGAACATGTCGCTGGCCCCGTACGCCCTGACCCAGGCCCGCTCGGGCTACCGCATGGGCCACGGCCAGGTCATCGACACGATGATCAAGGACGGCCTCTGGTGCGCCTTCGAGGACTGCCACATGGGCATCACGGCCGAGAACATCGCCGAGCAGTACGGCATCACCCGTGAGGAGCAGGACGAGTTCGCCCTGGCCTCCCAGAACAAGGCCGAGGCGGCGATCAGGGCCGGCCGGTTCAAGGACGAGATCGTGCCGGTCACGGTCCGCACCCGCAAGAGCGAGGTCGTCTTCGACACCGACGAGTTCCCGCGCTTCGGCAGCACCCTGGACGGGCTGGCGAAGCTGCGGCCGGCCTTCAAGAAGGACGGCACCGTGACGGCCGGCAACGCCTCGGGCATCAACGACGGCGCGGCCGCGGTGCTGGTCATGTCCGCCGACAAGGCGAAGGAGCTGGGCCTCACGCCCCTGGCGGTCATCCGCGCCTACGCCTCCGCCGGCGTGGAGCCCCGCATCATGGGCATGGGCCCCGTCCCGGCGACCCGCAAGGCCCTGGCCAGGGCGGGCCTGACGCTCGATCAGATCGACCTGATCGAGGCCAACGAGGCCTTCGCTGCCCAGGCGCTGGGCGTGGCCCGGGAGCTCCAGTTCGATTTTGCGAAGGTCAACGTCAACGGCGGCGCCATCGCCCTGGGTCACCCCATCGGCGCATCGGGAACACGCATCCTGGTCACGTTGCTGCACGAGATGCAGAAGCGGGAGACCCGCTACGGGCTTGCGACTCTCTGCATAGGCGGCGGTCAGGGCATCGCCATGATCGTGGAGCGGCCGTAAGCATTCTGCGGCCCGGGGCGGCGGCCGCGCCGCCCCCCCGGGACCGGGCTGCGGAAAGGGCCCCGCCTCTGGGGACCCGACTGCCGACTGTTGACGTGGCCCCGTCCGTCAGGGGCCGCCTGTGATCGGGGACCCGAGTTCATCAACGACGGCCCCTGTGCGGGCGGATTTGTGAAAAATATAACGTTCACATGCAGCGGCCACAGCCGAACCCACCCATCGAGGAGGACACCGCATGTTCAGACTGACCGAGGAACAGAAGCTGGTTCGCCAGGCCGCCCGGGAATTCGCCGAGCGGTACTGCGCGCCCATGGCGGGGGTGTTGGACGAAGCGGCCCGGTGGCCGGAGGAGTCGGTGGCCGCGATGGCGCAGCTGGACCTGATGGGCATCCCGTTTCCCGTGGAGTACGGCGGCGCGGGGGCC
>JAMNXV010000091.1 GCA_023623185.1 Bacillota bacterium | reverse complement strand
CTATCTGCTTACCAAACGGCGCGTCCGGCGCGCGCTCAGGCGCTGGCTGCGGGGGCAAAGAAAATGAAGTTTCGGCCCTTCGAGCAGGAGTTTCCCGTTTGTCGAAGAAGGTAATAAGAACGTACACAGCTTGTACCCAGGTTGTACTCAGGTTGTACACAGGGCTATCCACAGGTTGTGCATAACTGGTAGCCAGGGGCTGACGCGGCAGTGAACATCGAAATCCGCGGAGCAGAACGGCTGAGCTTCCGGGAGCGGCAGGTTGTGGTGCTGAAAGAGATGGGCTGGAGCAACGAGCAGGTCGCCAGGCGCCTCTCGCTCGCAGCCAGCACCGTCGCGACCTTGTACAACCGGGCGAAGGCCAAGGGCTACCAGGTGGTCATTGTTCTGCCGGGCGACAGTCTGGGGCTGTTTGACAGCGCCGACAGGGAGGAAGAAGAATGAGGACTCCCCATAGGCGGAGGGCGGATTCGGCGGCGACCGCGTCACAGCCAGGCCGGCGCGTCAGGGGAAATCCCCTGCGGCGGCACTGGCTGACCGGCGCGCTGATCACCGCGGTCGGAGCAGTCCTCTCGTTCGCGGCGCTGGAGCTCTACGAGGCAAAGGTGGAACTGCAGCAGGCCCTGCAGGTGCAGGCGCAGGTGGAGGCCGAGCTGAAAGCGCTGCAGGAGAAGAAGCAGCGGCTGTCGGAGACGCTGGAGCGGGTCACCAGCGACGAGTCAATGGAGCTGAAGGCGAAGCAGCTGGGGTTTACCTGGCCGGATGAACAGGTCTATCAGACGGTCATTCCCGGAATGAACTGAGCCAGGGCGTCGGTTCGGCGCCCTGTTTCCGCGCTGTCAGGAGATGGTCGGTTGAAATCGGCTGCCGGCACGTGCTAAGATGAACTGACGCGATCTGGCCCGAGTGGCGGAATGGCAGACGCACGGGACTTAAAATCCTGGGGCCGCCGCGGCCGTGCGGGTTCGAGTCCCGCCTCGGGCACCAGATGAGAGAAGGGCTGCAGGGTATTGTCCCTGCAGCCCGTCTGCGTGTCTGGTGCGGCCTTACCTATTGCCCGATAGCACAAAATAACTAATGCTGCTAATTCTACAAGTCAGCTAGAGAAACGCCGCTAACTATCGTAAAATGTGGTTCGTACGACGCACAGATGGACGGTCTTTCCAGTCGGACGGCCGTCTCTCTTGTGTATGCGCCACCGCAGCAACGATCACTGAGGGAGGCATACTTCTCTATGGGGCTCAACACTCGGCTCAGGAGCGGTTCAAGTCTACTCTTGTCATCGCTGCTCATCATGGTCTTCATTCTGTCCCTGGGGGGCTCGGGTTTTTCGCGCTCCAACACGTCCGCGGCGAACTAAATGAAGTGGACCGGCAGCGGGAACTGGCCGGGATCGCGCAGGAGGTGCATGCGGAGCTGCTGCGCGAGGCCGGGGCCATGCGGGAGTATTTCCTGTCTGGAGACGAGCGGCACCTCGCTCGGGCGCAGGAGGCCCGCACCCGACTGACGGGATGGCTGGACGACCTCGCCGAACTGGCCACCGCCGAATCGACCCGGACGCGCATCGAACAGATGCGGAAGGACCTCGACAAGTACCATGCTGCCGCAGGCGCCCTGCCGACCCGGGCGGGTCTGCAGGCGGATGCCTCTGCCTGGCGGGACGAGCTGGCGCCCGCCCTGGAGACGATCAGCGCGCACAGCGCAGAGCTCGTTTCGGAGCTGCAGCGCGATGCAGCGAACCGCGTGACGGCCGCAGAGGGCAGAGCCGCTCAGCTGCAGCTGGCCCTCCTGGTCCTGCTCGCGATCGGTCTGCTCGGCATCCTGATCGTGTCTCTGCTGACCGCCCGCACTACGAAAACCGGGATGCAGCGGCTGGCGAATGCCGCGCGGCAGATTGCCGCCGGGAACCTGGTCACCGAACGCCTGGAGGCGGGAACCGGCGGTGCGGTCGGCGACATTGCGAGGGCGATGGGCGAGATGACGGCAAACCTGCGCGAGTTGCTGCAGCAGATCAGCCAGGGCGTGGAGACGGTCATGGATGCCTCGGAACAGCTCTCCGCCGCCTCTGACGCTGCGGCCCAGGCCGCGACCAGCTCTGCGCAGGCGATCACGCAGGTCGCCGCGGGCAGCTCTGAGCAGGCCAGGGGAACCGCCGAGGCCAGGGCGCTGATGGATCAGCTCCGCGACTCCATCCGGCAGATCGCCGAAGGGGCCGGTCAGACGGCTGAAAGCGTCCAGAGCGCCGACACGCTTGTGAAGCAAATGGCCGCCAGTCTGGAGGAGATGGCGACTACGGCTACCGGCACAGCGGACCGTGGCATCAAGGCCGTTGAGCGGACACAGGCCGGGGTGGACGTTGTCGCGCGCACCCTCAGCGAGCTTGAGGAGATCGGCGACATGGTGGAGGCAGCGGCCGAACGCATCAAGCAGCTGGATCATATCTCCGGTCAGATCGGCGCGATCACGGAGGCCATTTCGGGCATTGCAGACCAGACCAACCTGCTCGCCCTGAACGCGGCCATCGAGGCGGCCCGCGCCGGAGCGCACGGCCGGGGGTTTGCCGTCGTGGCGGAAGAGGTGCGCAAGCTGGCCGAGCAATCCGCCGCCTCGGCCCGGGAGATCGCCGACCTGATTGCCCGGGTCCAGAGCGGGACGGCGGAAGCGGTCAGGGCGATGGATGCCGGCACAGAACGGGTCAGGGCCAGCAACAAACTGGCCGCCCAGGCGGGCCATGCGCTGAACGACATTCTGACGACCTTGAAGACGGCCGTGCAGCTGATGGGCGGCGTCGCCGAGGCCGCGGAGAAGGTCCGGAGCGACTCGGGCAAGGTGATCCGGACCTTCGACGAGGTCGCGGCCCTGATCGAGGAGAGCACCGCCGCCACCGAGGAGATGGCGGCCAGCGCGGCCGAGGTCACAACCATTGTGCACAACATCGCCGAGGTCTCCGGTGAGAACGCCGCCGCCGCGCAGGAGGTTTCGGCCGCGGTGGAAGAGCTGACCGCCTCATCCGAGCAGGTGGCCACATCAGCCCGGAGCCTCGCCGAGATGGCGAAGGAGCTGCGTCAGGAGTTGCAGCGCTTCACCTTCTGAACGCCTTTTCGCCATCTCCGCAAGGTCTCAACGCCCTCGCGGATCAGGTTCACCTCCTGCCGCGTTAGCTTCAGCTCTCCTTCCAGCACCGCGTCATCGCCCAGGGCAAAGGCGCCCTCCAGCCCGTCGCGCGTCCGCAGCAGCCGGTCCAGGGCGGAAAGGTGACCCGCCGGGACCTGCTGCAGGCGCGGCACCAGCACCTTGTTGGCCTCTCCGGGGATGAGGATCAGCACCCCGCCGCCCAGCGAGTGGATCTCTATCTCACAGGAGAGTAAGGTCAGGCTGTTGTACCACGAGGCGACCACCAGGGACGGGTCGACGCCCCGGGCGACGCGGCCGCACAGGAGGCTGTTGGAGGCGAGGAAGCCGCCGTCGTTCAAGACCATGATGGGGCTTTCGCTGAAGACGGAGAGCAGCAGGTCAGGCTGCTCCAGCCCGGGCACCTTGTACCAGGGCTCGCGGATCCGGCACTTGTACCGCTGATGGACCCCGGCGGCCGCGCCCTCAGCCAGGTAGCGCAGGTCGGCCGGGGTCAGGCTTTCCCGCTGAGCCGGCGGGTCGTACAGGTAGAGCCGCCGCCCCTCGGGGACAGAGCGGGTGCAGATGCCGATGGCCCTGAGCTCGCGGCCGCTGGTGAGCGCCGGCCGCAGGTGGTCCTGCGGAATCCCCCGCGCCTCGGCTTCCTCGGCGGACAGGTGGAAGAACCGCTTGTCGCCGGCGACGTAGCCGATGGAGAAGCGGCTCACCCGCCCCAGCCGTGTGAGGCGGTCGGCCAGCCGCCGCGACGAAAGCAGGGCCGTCAGCTCCGGCGCCAGCAGGGCCCTCACAAACGGACGGTCGCCCGCCACCACGTCCGCGACGGCGATCCGGGCCGTGCGGAGCGGTTGCCCGTCCAGCAAGGCATCCAGGTCTTCATAGGCCTCATAGGCGACGCTGTCGGTCGCGCCCCCGAACCCGTCCGCGAGGAGCAGCACGACATCCTGCGACAGGTCCGGGAAGAGCCGGTCGTACACGCGGATGCAGCGCAGGTGCCGGAAGTGGCCCTTCAGGTAACGCCACAGCGGCCTGGCGTACTGCACGTAGGTCAGCTCGTAGGGCAGGACGAACGCCAGCCGGCCCCCGCTGCCCAGGAAGCGGCAGGCCTGAAGCACGAAGGGCATCCAGAGGCTGCCGCTGGGGCTCATGGGCTCGCCCATCACCGCCTCGGCCACTGCCAGCGCCCGCGCCGCCGCCGGCTTCGGCAGCCTGCGCAGCCGGACGTACGGCGGGTTGCCCACGACGGCGCTGAACGCGCGCGGGAAGGGGGACCGCCCCGGCTCGGTCTCCAGGAAGTCGCCCAGGTGGGCCCGGTCGGCTGTGAGCAGCTCACGGCGGAGCACCCGGGTGAAGGCGACCTCGTCGATCTCCGCGCCGTACACCCGATCGGGCTCCAGCACCTCAGCCAGTGGCTCCAGGAAGGCCCCTTCGCCGAAGCACGGTTCCAGCACGGCGTCCGCGGGGCCGCGAACGGCCCAGCGCACCATATAATCCGCCGCGGTCCGGCTTGTGTAGAAGGCGCCGCGGGCTTTCAGCAGGAACAGACTGCCGGACAAAGGCCTGCCTCCTTCCCTTACCTGGGCCTCCTTTTCGGCGTGCGGAAGACGATCTCCTGTGGCTTGCGGCGGCCCGGCCTGCACACAGGCGCGCTTAGAAGGAGTTGCCGGGAATTCTGGCGAACCTTAATTTGGTATGACTTGAAAGGTACAGGCTTGAATTGGATTTACTGCCTCCAGGGAGGGAATCTGCGTGTGGGCCTGGCTTGAACCGGTGGGCCGTGCGCTCTGGGAGCTGCGCTGGGCGCTGCTTCTGTACTTCGGCGGCCTGCTCATCTGCTACAAGATCATCGATTCCATCCGGTACTGGATCGGCGAGTGGCGCCGGGCCAAGGTTGAAGCCCGGTACCGCAGCGCCGACCTGGCCGCCATCGATCAGATGAACAGCCAGGAGTTCCTGCAGTACCTGGCGTTCCTCTTCCGGTCCGCAGGCTTCATCGTGCAGTTCACCCCGCCGGTGGGAAACTACGGCGTCGACCTGGTGCTGACGCACCCGACCACCGAGCAGCGGATCGCCGTGCAGGCGCACCGCGCAGACGAGCCGGTGGAGGCTGACCCTGTGCTGAACGTGCAGTCGGCGCGCGCGCTGTACGGCTGCGAGCGGGCGATGATCGTGAGCACAGGGGAGTTCACCGGGGAGGCCCGCGAGCAGGCCGAGTCCGAAGACGTGATTCTGGTCGACCGCACCCGGCTGCAGGAGTTCATGGTCCTGACGTCGCAGCCGACCGCGGCCTTGTTCGCAGTGGACGGGCGGGCGGGCTGACCGGCCCGGCCGGCGGTGAACCGGCGCTTGCGCAGAAAAACAGGAGGCCACCACGCGCTGCCGTGGTGGCCTCCTTCAGCACTAGTCTGCCGCCTCCTCCTCGGGGGCGGGGGTGCCGTACAGGAAGTACTCGGCGGGGAGCGGCGAGCCGAACCAGATGATGCCCTTGTCCAGCTCTTCCTCCCGCCAGGTGACGGGCTTCCAGTCGGGATCGAAGATGAGGTAGCCGGCGTCGCCGAACAGCTCCACGCGGTTGCCGCCGGGCTCGAACACGTACATGAAGTAGGCCTGGCTGATGCCGTGCTTGCCGGGACCGGCCTCGATGGTGATGTCGTTCTCTGCGAAGAGGTCGGCGATGTCCGAGAGGTGCTGCGGGTAGCCGTACCAGTAGCAGATGTGATGCAGGCGGCCCTTCGAGCCGGTGCGATCGCGCATGCAGGCCAACTCGTGGACCAGCGGGCTGACGCTGAGCCAGGCCCCGGCCTCCGACCCGTCGCTGAGGATGATGTGCTCCCTGAGCCGGAAGCCCAGCTGCTCCATCATAAACTCCTTGTTTGGGGTGGGGTCGCTGCAGAGCAGGTTCACGTGGTCGAGGCGGCGCACCGGCACGCCGGTGATGGGCCGCTTCTGGGGCCGGTTCTTCAGCGCGGTCTGCTTCTCGGGCGGCGCCTCGTAGTACTCCACCTCCCACAGCAGTTCCATCGGGTGGCCGTCGGGCGTGACGAACTGGAAGGCGGGGCCGTGGCCCAGGTCGCCGTCAATCCAGCCCCGTCCGGCGCCGCACGCCTGCAGCGCCTCCACCCGGCGCTGCAGCGCCTGGGGCGACGAGGTGCGCCAGGCAACGTGGCCCAGCCCCGGACGGTCCCGCTCGGTGATCTTCAGGGTGTGGTGGTAGAAGTCCTCGTAGGCCCGCAGGTAGACGGACTGTCCCTCGCGGCAGGTCTCCTCCATGCCCAGCAACTCCTTGAAGAACCAGAGCGTCGCGTCGGGCTTCGGCGTGTAGATCTCCACGTGGGCGAGCTGGGCGACGTCAAAGATGGGCTCCTTCACCGCAACCGACTCCCTTCATGGCTTCTTAGCCACCCGCGCCTCCCGGCGGCTGCGCAGGTGAAGATTGACGTCATCCGGGTTGATGAGGTCGGGCACGGTCCAGCCGGTCAGGTCGTACTCCGCCATGCACTGCTCCGCGAAGCCTTTGTAGCGCTCGGCCGCGCCGGTGGCCATGGCGGTGAAGAGGACCTCCATCCGGATGTTCTCGTGGTTCCCGGCGTAGTTGCGCTCGTAGAGCTCGTGCCGGCCGCCGAACTCCGTGCCGATGGCGTCCCAGAGCAGCTTCATGAGCTTCACGCGCTCCACGGCGTCGTACCCGCCCGACCCGCGCACGTACCGGTCGAGATACGGCCGGATCTCCGGGGTCTGGAAATCGACGGCGTGGGAGTTCAGGTAGATCAGGGCGCTGCCCAGGATCTGCTCGATGATCTCCTTGATGCGGGGGTAGCCCACGGTGGCAAACACCCGGTAGGCGAGGCCGTAGTCGGTGTTGGGCAGGACGTACCCGCCGATCCACGGATCGGGATTGCGGGCCATGGCGTCGGTGATGGCCCAGAACAGGTTGCGCCAGGCGAGGATCTCGCCGACCTGGGCCTGCACGCCCCGGAATCCTGCGGCGCCGGTGGCCTCCACCCCCTTCAGCGCCAGCCCGGCCAGGAAGTCGAGCTTGACGGCCAGGCGGACGCAGCCGTGGAAGGTGAACCGGGGGACAAAGCCCGAGAGCGGGAAGAAGTTGTTGACCTTCTCGATGTCGCCGTAGACGAACACGTTCTCCCAGGGGACCAGCACCCGGTCGAAGATGAAGATGGCGTCGTTTTCGTCCAGCCGGCTGGAGAGCGGGTAGTCGAAGGGGCTGCCCATCACCTCGGCCATCATCTGGTAGGAGGGCCGGGAGATCAGCTTCACGCCGGGCGCGTTCATCGGCACGGCGAAGATAAGCGCGAACTCCTTCTTCCCGATGGGCAGCGGGCCGTAGTGGGCGATGAAGTTGTAGTGGGTGAGGGCCGAGCCGGTGGCCACCACCTTGGCGCCGCTGACGATCAGGCCGGCGTCGGTCTCCTTCTCCACGTGCATGTATACGTCGCTGACCTCTTCGGGCGGCTTGTTGCGGTCTACGGGCGGGTTGACGATGGCATGGTTGAAGTAGAGCACCTTCTCCTGCGCTTCCCGGTACCAGCGGCGGGCGTTCTCCTGGTAGGGGTCGTAGAACTCTGCGTTGGCGCCCAGTGTGGCGAGGAAAGCCGCCTTGTAGTCGGGGCTGCGCCCCATCCAGCCGTAGGAGATGCGGGCCCAGGCGGCAATGGCGTCGCGCGCCGCCACCAGGTCTTCGGCGCTTCGGGGGGCCCGGAAGAACCGGTGCGTGTAACCGCCGGAGCCGGTGTCGGTTTCGGTGGTCAGCACGTCGCGGGTCGCAGGGTCGTGCAGGGCGTCGTACATGCGGGCGATCATGCGGGTCGCGTTGCGGAATGCAGGATGTGCGGTTATGTCTTTCACCCGCTCGCCGTACACCCAGATCTCGCGGCCGTCGCGAACCGATTCCAGGTACTCAGCGCCCGTGAGGGGCCGGGTCGGGCCGGCACGAACGCTCATGGCGCGGTGACCTCCCTTCTGCGCCCTTGGCAGGCAAGGCTTGTCGCATTGTATGGGGATTGGCCGCGCGATAGAAGAAAAAAGCCACCACGCTGGGTGGCGTGGTGGCCTCAGCTTAGAGCGTCTTACCGTTCGAACACGTACAGCAGCCCGTTGACCGCGTGGCCGAACCAGGGGCCCCTGAAACCGCGCCGCCTGAGCTCGCTGCGCAGGAAGGGCATGAGGGCGGCGTGGCTGACGACCAGGGAGTCGCTGCCGGATTGCAGCACCAGGTCGACCACGCGCCTCACCCGCTCCCGCACGGCGCGCCGGCTCTCCACGTTGGGGTGCGACTTGAAGTACCAGACGATCCGGACCAGTACGGCCCAGATGAGGAAAGGCAGCTTGATGCGGTTGCCCCGAAAGGGGTACGGCTCGATTTCACGTAACTCTTTCAGGATGATGATCTCACCCGGAAAGATCGCCCGGGCGGTCTTGATGGCCCTGGGGAGGTCGCTGCAGAAGCAGTGCTTCCAGTTGCCGCCGCTCAGATCGACGTGGCCGTATTCAATATCGGCGCTGTCATAGCCATGAAACCAATCTGCAACCTCGTCGGGCGTCACCCACGCCTTGGGGTAGGCATGTTTCACCCGAAAATGTCTCACCAGGCCAACCTTCACAGTCGAATTCACCGCTTCCCGGACGTGTTTCCATATGACGAGCATAGGACGCTCGCTGCAGGGAGACAGTTCCCTGCGTGATGAAAAAGCGAGAACTGAACGAAGTACGGAGAGGATCGCCCCGCAATCTGTCTCAGGGAGGCATGAGGCATGACGAAACCGCGCGTCCTGGTCACACGGCGAGTTCCCGAAGCGGCACAGGTTATCTTGCGCACCGCGTGCGAGGTGCACACCTGGGATCACGAGGAGGAGCCCATGCCGCAGGATGAGTTGGTGCGCGCGCTTCGGGAGTCCGATGGCGCACTGATCGTCGGCATGCATCGGATCGACGGGCCGCTCATGGACGAAGCCCCGCGCTGCCGCGTGTACGCCAACATGGCGGTGGGCTACGACAACATCGATGTGGCGGCGGCGACGGCGCGCGGCGTGCTGATCACCAACACGCCCGGGGTGCTGACGGAGACCACCGCCGACCTGGCCTTCGGGCTGATGATCGCCGCCGCCCGCCGGCTGTACGAGGGGCAGCGCATCATCCTCGAGGGCCGGTGGAAGGGCTGGTCGCCGATGTTCATGACCGGCCAGGATGTGTACGGCGCGACGCTGGGGATCATTGGGGCCGGCCGCATCGGTCAGGCGGTGGCCCGGCGGGCCCGCGGCTTTGACATGCGGATTCTTTACCACAACCGGCGGCCTGACCCCGCCTTCGAGGCAGAGGTGGGGGCATCGTACCGGCAGCTGGACGACCTGCTCAGGGAGGCCGACTTCGTGGTTGTGCTCGTGCCGCTGACGCCCGAGACCCGCGGGCTCATCGGCGCGCGGGAGCTGGCGCTGATGAAGCCTACGGCGGTGCTGGTCAATGCCGCCCGCGGGCCGGTGGTGGACGAGCGGGCCCTGTACGCGGCCCTGCGGGACCGCCGCATCTGGGCCGCGGGGCTCGACGTGTTCGACGAGGAGCCGGTTTCCCCCGACCACCCGCTGCTCTCGCTGCCTAACGTGACGGCGGTGCCGCACATCGGTTCAGCCTCGGTGCGCACCCGCACCCGGATGGCCGAGCTGGCGGCCGAAAACCTGGTGGCCGCCCTCACGGGGCGGCAGCCGCCCACCCCCGTCAACCCGGAGGTGCTCCGTCAGTGGCGAAAGGAGAGGTGGCCGTGACCGAGGGGCGCCGTTTTCGCATCATGATCGTCGAGGACGATGAGAAGATCGCGTCCATTCTGGCCGACGAGTTTGTCCGCTATGGGTACGACGTCGTGCTGGCGCGCGACTACGCCAACATCAAAGCGGAATTTGTGGAGGCCAGGCCCGACGTGGTGCTCCTGGACATCAACCTGCCCCGCTACGACGGCTACTACTGGTGCCGGCAGATTCGCACCGTCTCGCGGGTGCCCATCCTGTTCATCTCCGCGCGCTCGGATCAGATGGACCAGGTGCGTGCCATCGAGCACGGGGCAGACGACTACATCACCAAGCCCTTCAACCTGGAGCTGGCCCTCGCCAAGGTAAAGGCGGCCATCCGCCGGGCTTACGGGGAGTACGCTGCCGGCGGCGAGGCCGACCTGCTCAGCGCCGGGCCGCTGCTGCTCGACCGCGCGACGAACCGGGTCAGCCGGGGAGACCGGGCGGTGGAGCTCAGCCCGAAGGAGTTCCGGCTGCTCTGGTGCCTGGCCCGGCGGGCGGGCGAGATTGTTAGCCGGGAGACGCTCCTGGAGGAGCTCTGGGACGACACCGAGTTCGTCGACGACAACACCCTCACGGTGAACGTGACGCGGGTGCGCCGCCGGCTGGAGGATCTGGGACTCGCCGACATGATCGAGACCAAGCGGGGCCAGGGCTACCGGCTGAACCCGGGCGGGGGGGAGTGAGGTGCGCTTCTCGCAGTTCCTTCGGGACCGGATCGCCTACATCGTGGTCTACGTGGCCTTCGCCGTCCTGGCCCTGGTGGTGGTTCAGCTGGACCTGATGCTCTCCGGCGCGAGCCTGCAGTTCGTGAACCTGCTCTACATCCTGCTTCTCGGGCTGGTGGGGCTCGTGCTCTTCCTCTGGTGGGAGTATCAGCGGCTGGCCCCCTTTTACAGCCACCTGGCCGGGCTGTCGGGGAAGGAGCCGATTGCGGAGCTCGCGGTGCTGCCCGCCCCGCAGACGAAGGAGGGGGAGTTGCTGGCCGAGGCATGGAGCCGCATGTACGGCCGGCTGAGCGGCGAACTGGCCGCCGAACGGGAGCGGGGGCAGAAGAATGTCAGCCTGGTGACCCAGTGGGCGCACCACATGAAGACCCCGGTCTCGGTGGTGGATCTGCTCCTGCAGCGGGCCCAGCCGGACGGGTGGCCGGAGGAGGCCAGGGCCCTGGCGGCCAGCGTGGCGGAGGAGAACCAGCGGCTCCAGCATTCGCTGCAGATGCTGCTGAACACCGTGCGCCTTCAGGACTTTGCCGGGGACCTGCGTGCCGAGCGGCTGGACCTGGAGGCTCTGGTGCGGCGGGTCGTCAACGACCACAAGCGGGAGTTCATCGCGCGGCGGGTTTACCCCCAGGTGCGCGCTGAGGGGGATTCCGGGCGACCCTGGCTTGTGGAGAGCGACCGCAAGTGGCTGCGCTTCGTGCTGGAGCAGGTGCTGAGCAACGCCCTGAAGTACGCAGCCCGGCCTCCGGAGGGCGATGAGGAGGGCCGGGTGCTCTTCCGCCTGCGCCGGGAGGGCGCCGATGTGGTGCTGGAGATCGCCGACAACGGCGTCGGGATTCCGCCGGAGGACCTGGGCCGGGTCTTCGACCCCTTCTTCACCGGGCTGAACGGACGCGCCTTCCCGCAGGCGACGGGGATGGGGCTCTACCTGGCCCGTGAGGTGTGCCGGCGGCTGGGGCACGAGCTGAGTCTAGATTCGGCCCCGGGAAACGGCACAACGGTGCGGCTCCGCATCGCCGCCCCGCAGACTCTATTCGCCGGCGTGCGGGACATCCTGACTGATGTGACGGAGCCGTAAGGTCAGGCTACTTTGGGGTCACATCCGGTCCCAGTCCCCGATCGCGTACGCGGCTGCCTGCTCCGCCTGGTGTCTGCACACATCAATCATGCCGGTCTCCCCTGTCCACCGATTGTGCTGCGGCGCCACCAGGTGTTGCTTCTGCTCAAGCTGCTGATTCCCTGTGCTCACCCTCGCAGGGCCCGGGTAGCTTACGGCTCACATGACAAGACCGTAAGGTTCAAATGCTGAACTGAAAGGTGAATCCAAGGAAGTTCCCTGCCAGCACCGTTACACTGAAGCCTGAACAGTAGAACGGGGAGGCAGCATGATGCTGGTTCTTGAAGCCAAAGGTCTCACCAAGGTGTACGGCGGCCGGGGCAAGGTGGCCACGCGCGCTCTCAACAACCTCTCCCTCCAGGTGAGGAAGGGCGAGTTCCTCGGCATTATGGGGCCGTCGGGCAGCGGCAAGACGACCCTCCTGAACCTGCTGGCCACCATCGACCGGCCGACCTCGGGCAGCGTGGCGATCGAGGGCACCGACGTCGGCCAGCTGCGGGGCGAGAAACTGGCGCTGTTCCGCCGCCGGCGGCTGGGCTTCGTCTTCCAGGACTATAACCTGCTGGACAGCCTCACCATCGGGGAGAACATCGCGCTGCCGCTGGTGCTCGACAGGGTGCCCGTGAACATCATCAAGGAGAGGCTCCGGCTGTTGGCGGCGCAGCTGGGGATCGACGACATTCTCGGCAAGTACCCCTACGAGGTCTCGGGCGGCCAGCAGCAGCGGGCGGCGGCGGCCCGGGCGATTATCCACGAACCGGCCGTCATCCTGGCCGACGAGCCCACCGGCAACCTGGATTCCCGGTCTGCGAAGGACCTGATGGAGACCCTGGTGATGCTCAACAGCATGGCCGGGGTGACCATCGTCATGGTGACCCATGACGCCTTTGCGGCGAGCCACTGCCAGCGCATCCAGTTCATCCGGGACGGCCAGCTCTACACCGAGATCCGCCGGGGCGAGAGCCGCGAGGCCTTCTTCCAGCAGATCCTGGACGTGCTGTCGCTGATGGGAGGTGGCCGGGGTGAGCCTCTGGCAAATCGCGGCTAGAAACGTCTGGCGGAACCGGGGACGCTACCTGGCTTACCTGGGGAGCGCGGCCTTCGCGGTGATGATCTACTTCATCTACACCGCCCTGGCCCGGCACCCGCAGCTACAGGGGGACTACGCCGGCGCCTGGGGCGTCAGCGAGGGCATCCGGGCGGCCTCGGTGCTCATCGCCGGTATCACCTTCTTGTTCCTCATGACCTCCAACGCGGCGTTCGTCCGCTCCCGCAAGAAGGAGTTCGGCCTCTGGAGCCTGATGGGGGTCACGCGCGGGCAACTGATGGCCGTGGTCCTCTGGGAGAGCCTCTTCATCGGGGCCGCGGCCCTGGCCATCGGGCTCGGCTTCGGCCTGCTCTTCCTGCGGCTGTTCTTCATGGCGATAAGCGTGCTCCTGCGGCTGCCGGAGGCGCTGCCCATCTACGCGGGCCCGCCTGTCTGGGTGCAGACACTGGCCGTCTTCGGCGCCTTCTTCGCATTCGTCTCGGTCTACTCGCTGATCGACATCGTGCGCAGCACGGTGATCGACCTGATCCGGGCCGAGCGCAAGCCCAGGGCGGCGCCCACGTTCCGGTGGTGGAAGGCCCTGCTGGGGCTCCTGCTCGTGGTGCTCGGGTACGCCTGGGCCAGCGCCCCGTCACCCACCGCCATCATCCTCGGGGTGGTTCCGGTGACCATCATGGTCTCCCTGGGCACCGTCTTCCTCATGCAGGAGGGCAGCATCGCCGTGCTGAGCTGGCTCCGGCGGCGGGAGGGCTTCTACTACCGGACGTCGCCCTTCCTCACCGTCAGTCACCTGCAGTTCAAGCTGCAGGAGAACGCCCGGGTGCTGGCCAACACGGCCGTGGCCATCGCCGTCATCCTCACCGCCGTGAGCACGATCTACACGCTCCTGGTGGTCTTCGCGGGTCCGGGGCGAGTCGGCGACAGAGATGGTGGAGGCGGAACTGCGCCGGCACGGCGTGGGGGAATGGGTGCGCACCGATCTGGTGACAGTGCGTGGGGAGCTGGACACAGACCTTTCCGTCTTCCTGGTTCCGTACTCCCTCTATTCCAAGACGCCGCCGGGGTCGGATCAGGTGCGCCCGCTGCCTGACGTTGAGGGAGACGGGGCCCTGCTGGCCCATCCGTACACCCTCCTGGATCCCACGATTCAAGACTGGAACCCCAAACCGCGGGAGCTGGCCGTGGGGGAGCAGATCTATTCGCTGGCCGTGGCCCCCGATTTCAGTGGCCTGCCGGTGAATGAGAACGGAGGGGTCCGGCACGTCCTCGTGCTGCCTGACGCGCTGTTCGACCAGATCGTGGCTGCCAGCGCGGAGGAGCAGCGGGTCCGGGTCACGATGTGGGATGTGGCGCACTGGCGCGGCCGGGAGGCCGCGGCGGCCGCGGACGCCCTCCTCAGCCGTTTCTACAGCCTGGACCAGGGCGTCCTCTTCTCGTCTGCCATTCCGGAGTACCAGCGCTCGGTCTCGGGCTGGGGCCTCGCCCTGTTCGTGGGCGTCTTCGTCTCGCTGGTCTTCTTCGCCACCAGCTGCAGCGTGCTCTACTTCCGGCTTTTCACGGAAGTGGACGAGGACCGGCGCCACTTCAGGCGGCTGCAGCACCTGGGCGTGAGCCGGGCGGAGCTGCGCAGGGTGTCGCTGAGCCAGACCCAGGTCATCTTCTTCGTGCCGTTCCTGGTCGGCCTGATGCACTCGACCTTTGCGATGAGGGCGCTGGGGACCCTCGTACAGCGGTCGGTGCTGCATTACGGGTGGCTGGTCGCCCTCTGCTACCTGGGGCTGTACATCCTGTACTACGCGGTGACCTACGCCTTCTACTGGCGCACGCTCTCGGGCGGAAACGCCCGGGTCGCGTGAGGGGGGCGCCGGATGCTGAGGCTGAACGACAGGGCACAGGCGGTCCTCTACATCGTGCTCGTGCTGGGCGGGGCTGTGGGTGTGGTCGTCATGTCGTGGTACCGGCTTCTGATGTTCGTCCCCACCCTGGCTGCGCTGGTGATGATGTTGCTCATCGGCCGCGACGGATACACCCGCAATGGGTGGCGCCGCCTGGGCCTGGGCCGGGCCGGCGTGCGGGCGTGGGCCGCGGCCGTCCTGCTGCCCATCGCCGCACTGGGCAGCGGCTATCTGGCCGCCGTCGCCACAGGGCTCGCCACCTACGCACCACTGCCGGGAATGTCGGGTCTCTCCCTGATTCTGAACTACCTGGTGCTGGTGGCCTTCTACACCTTCACCTTTTCCCTGGGCGAGGAGCTGGGCTGGCGGGGCTACCTGGTGCCCCGGCTGATGGCCTTCGGCCGGATGCGGGGCCACCTGATCGGTGGCTTGGCCTGGGCCGCGTTTCACTACCCGGTCATGTTTCTCTCCGATCTCTACCTGGCGGAGGGGAACCCCGTTCTGAACGTGTTGTCATTCACGCTCATGGTCCTGATTCTGAGCGTGGTCATGGGCGAGCTGCGGCTCTCCACCGGAAGCGTCTGGCCGATCTCGCTGATGCACTCTGCGCACAACGCGCTGAACGAGCTGGTCGGCCAGGGGCTCCAGGTGACGGCGCCGCTCGGGCTGTACCTGGTGGGGGAGACCGGGCTCGCGACGATCGTGGTATACCTGGCGGCTGCCCTCTGGCTTCTGCGCATGCGCCGGAGCCGCCCGGCCCTGAACGTGCGACGCGCAGCCTGACGGCATGTGTGCCAGGAGACGCGACCAGGGGCGCGGCGCCCTGATGTGCCTTCTCCTGGGGGCCTGACGGCCGGCGAAGGGTGTCTCGCCACCACAGCGTACAGGTGGTAAGAATGTGCATTTCCGTGAACGCCAGGCAGGACCAGGGCTGGCGGGAACGCGTCGCCGGAAACGCTTGTGGCACGAGGGTTTGAGGGAAGTGCACATTCGTCCCGCAGCGCCCGCGCAGTCCGCTTGTGGAGGCGCCCGGGGGCTTTGTGTCACCTGCCGGCCACACGAAGCAGAAGGCCCTCCCTGCGGTTTCCCGCGGGGAGGGCCTTCTGCCGCGTCTGGTCTGGTATGCTACCGGCGACGAACGCCGGCGGGAACCCTTGCGTGGTAATGGGTGTGCAGGAGCTGGTGGGCCCGCTCGCTGCCAGGCTTCTCGAGGTACTCGGCGTACAGCTGCTGTATCGCCGGGTTCTCGTGGGAGCGGCGCAGCGTCATGCGCTCGTCGATGGTGTAGAGCGAGGCGATGCGCGCGAGCCGGACCTCATCCAGGGCTTCGGGGCCCCTGGCGGGAATCGGCTGGCCGCCGCCGCCGATGCAGCCGCCCGGGCAGCCCATGATCTCGATGAAGTGGTAGTCCTTCTGGCCGGTGGAGACCTGCTCCATCAGCCAGCCGGCGGCCGCGAGCCCGTTGGCGACGGCCACGTTGAGGCTCGTGCCGTTCAGCGAGACCGTGGCCTCGCGCACCTGGAACGGGATGCCCCGCACCTCCTGGAACTCGATCTTCGGCGAGGGGCTGTCGGGCTCCAGCCAGGCGGCTGCGGTGCGCAGGGCCGCCTCCATGACGCCGCCGGTGGTGCCGAAGATGGTGCCCGCGCCGGTTCCGATGCCGAGGGGGCTGTCAAACTCCTCCTCCGGCAGGTCGGGCAGGTGGATGCCGGCCTGGCGGAACATGCGGGCCAGCTCCCGGGTGGTCAGCACGTAGTCGACGTCCTGGTACCCGGAGGAGTTCATCTCGGGCCGGTTGGCCTCGTACTTCTTGGCGGTGCACGGCATGATGGAGACCACGACGATGTTCGCCGGATCGATGCCGCTCTTCTCCGCGTAGTAGGTCTTGGCCAGCGCGCCGAACATCTGCTGCGGCGACTTGCAGGAGGAGAGGTTCTCCAGCACGCCCGGGAAGAAGTGCTCGGCGTACTTGATCCAGCCCGGCGAGCAGGAGGTGATCAGCGGGAGTGGACCGCCGCTCTGGAGCCGCTGGATGAGCTCGGTCGCCTCTTCCATGATCGTCAGGTCTGCGGAGAACACGGTGTCGAAGACCTGGTCGAAGCCCAGCCGACGCAGCCCCGCCACCATCTGGCCGGTGGAGACCGAGCCGGGCGGGAGGCCGAACGGCTCGCCGATGGAGACCCGGATGGCCGGGGCGGTCTGCACGACCACGTGCTTGTTGGGATCGAGCAGGGCCCGCCAGACGGCCTCGGTCTCGTCGAACTCGGTCAGGGCGCCTGTGGGGCAGACCAGGGTGCACTGGCCGCACAGGGCGCAGGCCGCCTCGCTGAGCGAGACGTCGAAGAACGGGCTGACCCGCGACTCGAAACCGCGGCCGGTGACCGAGATGGCCGAAACCCCCTGGACCTCGCGGCAGACGGCCACGCAGCGCTGGCAGAGCACGCACTTGGAGCTGTCCACCGCGATGGCGCCGGAGCCCACGTCCAGGTGCGCTTCGTGGTGAGCCCCCTGCAGCGGGATCTGGCTGACGCCGTGGTCGTGGGCCAGCTGCATGAGTTCGCAGTTGGACGCACGCAGGCAGGTGGGGCACTCGATGTTGTGGTCGGAGAGCAGCAGCTCCAGGACCAGCTTGCGGGCCTCGCGGACCGTCGGGGTGTTGGTGCGGACCACCATCCCCTCGGTGCAGGGCACGGTGCACGCGGTCTGCAGCCCGCGCGCCCCTTCCACCTCCACCAGGCACATGCGGCAGGCCCCGATCTGGTTGATCTCCTTCAGATAGCAGAGCGTCGGAATGCGGATGCCGTTCTGGCGCGCCGCCTCCAGAATCGTGGTTCCGGGTTCAACCGAGACGGGGCGCCGGTCGATGGTCAGATTGATCACGCGCAGCACCCCCCTTAGTGTACGACCGCGTTGAACTTACAGACGACGGCGCAGTTGCCGCACTTGATGCAGAGCTCGGGGTCGATGACGAACGTCTCGGGCTTGCGGACCTCGCCGCTGATGGCGTCGACAGGGCAATTCCGGGCGCAGAGGTTGCACGCCTTGCACAGCTCCTGGTCGATGCGGAACACGGTGAGCGCCTTGCAGCGGCCCGCCGGGCAGTGCTTGTCGCGGACGTGGGCCTCGTACTCCTCACGGAAGTAGCGCAGGGTGGAGAGCACCGGGTTCGGCGCCGTCTGCCCGAGGCCGCACAGCGCGGTGGACTTGATGCCCTGCGCCAGCCGCTCCAGCTCGTCCAGGTCCTCCATGGTGCCCTCGCCCTCGACGATGCGGTCCAGAATCTCCAGCATGCGCTTCGTGCCGATGCGGCAGGGCGGGCACTTGCCGCAGGACTCGTCCTGGGTGAACTGGAGGTAGAAGCGGGCCACGTCCACCATGCAGGAGAGATCGTCCATGACGATGAGTCCGCCCGAACCCATCATCGACCCGGCCGCGGTGAGCGACTCGAAATCCATCGGGATATCCAGCATGTGCGCGGGGATGCAGCCGCCGGAAGGACCGCCGGTCTGCGCCGCCTTGAACGGCCGCCCCTTCGGGATGCCGCCGCCCATGCCGTAGACGATGTCGCGGAGCGTGGTGCCCATGGGCACCTCGACCAGGCCGGTGTTCATCACGTTGCCGGCCACGGCGAAGACCTTGGTGCCGGGCGAGTCGTGCGTGCCCACGCTGCGGAACGCCTCGGCCCCGTAAAGGACGATGTACGGGACGTTGGCGTAGGTCTCGACGTTGTTGTTGAGCGTGGGCTTACCCCACAGCCCCTTCTGGGCCGGGTAGGGCGGCCGGGGCCGGGGCAGGCCGCGCTGGCCCTCGATCGAGGCGATCAGAGCCGTCTCCTCGCCGCAGACGAAGGCGCCGGCGCCCAGACGGATGTCGATGTCGAAGCTGAAGTCGGTGCCGAAGATGCGCTCGCCAAGCAGGCCGCGCTCACGGGCCTGCTGGATGGCGATCTCCAGGCGGTGCACCGCCACCGGATACTCGGCCCGGACGTAGATGTAACCGTGCTGTGCGCCGATGGCGTACCCCGCGATCGCCATGGCCTCGAGGATGGCATGGGGATCACCCTCCAGGATCGAGCGGTCCATGAACGCGCCGGGGTCGCCCTCGTCGGCGTTGCAGAGAACGTACTTGGTGTCGCCCTCGACGGCGGCCGCAAGCTCCCACTTCCGGCCGGTGGGGAAACCGCCGCCGCCCCGGCCCCGCAGGCCCGAGCGCTTCAGCTCGTCGATCACCTGCGCCGGGGTCATCTCCAGGACTGCCTTGGCCAGGGCGAAGTAGCGGTCACCCGCGATGGCCTCCTCGATGCACTCGGGGTTGATGAGTCCGCAGTTCCGGAGGGCGGTGCGGTGCTGCCCCTTGTAGAAGGGCTGATCCATCATCTTCTCGATGCGCTGCTTCTCCCGGGGATTGGGGGCGTACAGCAGGGCCTGCACGGGCTTGCCGCCCAGCACGTGATCGCGGATGATGTACGGCGCGTGCTGCGGCCGGACCTCGCAGTAGAAGGTCTGGCCGGGGTGAATCACGACCACCGGGCCCACCCGGCAGAAGCCGAAGCAGCCCACGGGCACGACCTTCACCCGGTCGGTCAGACCGTGCTCCTCCACGGCAGCCTGCAGGGCCTCCACGGTGCTCATGGACTTGTTCGACTGGCAGCCCGTGCCCGAGCAGACGAGAATCTGGACCTCGGGCGCCTCCGCGAGGTTCACGGCCTCGGCGTGGCGCAGGGCGATGTCGCCGGCCCGCAGAGCCCGCACGGCTTCCAGGTCTGCGAGGGAGCGGATCCGCTCAGGGGTATGAACGGTGGTCACTGCGATTCACCTCCCACGGTGGCGACCGCGGCCCCGGCCTCCGCCTGGTCGGCGGCGGCCCGCTCCCGCAGCTCCGCCACGAGCTTCAGGGCGTCGCTCTCGGTGAGCTTGCCGTGTACCTCGCCGGCGACGGTGACGACGGGCGCCAGTCCGCACGCGCCCACGCACCGGCACACGTCCAGCGAGAAGAGCCCGTCAGGGGTGACCTGCCCGGGCTGAATGCCCAGCTCCTTCTCGAAGAGCTCGAGAATGCGGCCGGCCCCCTGCACGTAGCAGGCCGTACCCATGCAGACGTTGATCGGGTACTTGCCCACGGGCGTGAGGGTGAAGTAGTTGTAGAAAGTCACCACACCGTAGACCTCGCTGGGAGGCACACCGAGTGCGGCTGCCACGTGGTGCTGTACCTCCTCGGGCAGATAGCCGAAGAGCTGCTGAGCCCGGTGGAGCACAGCGATGAGAAAGTCGGCTGATGAATGCCCATCCTGGATGAAGGCATCCAGTTCGGCAAACCGGGGATCATCGGGTGTGATGCCCTTGCAAGCCGAACACGTCATGACGCACACCACCTTTGCGAGAACAGGGATGGCTTCGTTTGTGAAATCACGAACTCGACCTCACTTTGATGGTAAATCACCGTACGGTGTGCGACAAGGACATGGGAGGGTTATCTTTTAGTTATCCCATTTACAAAGTGTCATGATACGAGAGGGCTCTCCAGAGTGCGCGCGTATAGCACTTGAGCCCTAGTCCCCCTATGGCGAGGGCCTAGTCGCGCTGCACCCGGGCAAATCGGAAGCGGCCCCCGCGCGCTGCGAGGGGGCCGCCGTGATGAACGAAAGGGCTATTGCTCTCCGATGAGGCGATCGACGACGGCGGACCGCAGGAGGTAGCCCACCGGCCGGCCGTCGACCAGCACCGGCAGCACCTTGCGGTGGTTCTGTACCATCAGCTCGGCGGCCTCCTCCAGGGGGCTGTCCGGTCCGATGGTGTCCAGCTCCCGGGTCACTACCTCCCGCAGCGACTGCACCATCAGCACATGGCGGCCGGCGCCCCGTATCCAGTGCGGCACCGACTCGCTGCGCTCGCGGGTCGCGCGGTAGATGAGGCGGATCAGGTCGCCCTCCGTGACCAGCCCGTACAGCGTACCGTCCGATCGCACCACGGGCACGAAGGGGGTCCCCTGCGTCCGCATCGACTGGAGCGCCATAAAGATCGGGTCGTTGGGGGACAGCGGCTCGACCTGGATCATGGCATCACGCACCAGGGTCATCAGGCTGCACACTCCTTCGTTCATCACGATCAGGCCGCTACGTCTACCGCAACGTGCAGGTTGAGCCTGCCGTGGCGGGTAGCCAGGGGGAGAACGACGCGGCTGATGGCGAGGGTGGAGATGCGGGAGCGCGCGCCGATCATGATGGTGGGCGGCGAGATGTCCGCAGACAGGCCCAGCTTCTCCAGCTCGATGCACGTGCCGCCTGCCACCAGGTTCCCCAGTTCCGCCAGGGCGGAGAGCCCCATCTCCGTCAGTTCCGTGAGCGGTTCGCTGACCATGGTGGAAGCGATCTTCCGCGCGGTGGTCAGGTCGAGCCCCAGCAGCATCGTCCCTCGCACCTGGCCGACAAAAGAAAGGTAGACGACGACCTCATCGATCGCGTTTTCCGCGGGGTCCACGAAGAGACCTACACGTTTGATCTCGGACTGCAACTCCTGGGACAGACTGTGGCGAGCAGCAGTCAGAAAGGCGTTGATGACTTCTGGCTTCATCGCGCGAACCTCCGTATCGGCATAAATGAAACTTTCCACAGTGGGAACAGAGAGTCCTTCTGAAAGGGGGGAGCGGAACCATCGGCGAAACGATTACGTCGATATCAAGGCTGACAAATCTGAAGGGGGGGGGCTTTGCCGCCGATGGGCGCGTTCACGGCCTTCGTGGCGCAGGGATTCCGCCAGCAGGCGGCCTACAAGGTGGAGGGGTGGCTGGGGATCGCCTCCAGCCTGATCTGGTTCGTGCTCTTCGCGGGAATCTGGACCGCGCTCCTGCGGGACGATCCCGTCGCGCTGGAGCGGCAGATGCGATACGTCATCGCCGCCCGCTTTCTCTCTGAACTCGGCTTTCTGCCTACCTGGGAGATCGCCGAGAAGTTCCGCATGGGCGACGTGGGGCTGGAGCTGATCAAGCCCGTTCCCCTGCCGGTGCGGGTGTTGGGCGATTTCCTGGGGCGGTCGCTCTTCCGCACGCTCCGGTCGCTGCCGGTCTACATCGTCATCTGGTTCGCCTTCGGCCTGACTGCACCCGGCGCAACCGCCCTCATTCTCTTCCTGGGCAGCGCCCTCACGGGCTGGGTGATCGCCGCGAGCTTCCAGCTCTCGCTGACCCTGATCGCCCTGTGGACCGTACAGTTCAACGAGGCCGAGAACATCTGGCACCTGGCCAGCGCGCTGTTCTCCGGGGAGTTCATCCCGCTGTACTACCTGCCCGCGTGGGCCGGGGCCCTGGCTGCGTACCTGCCGTTCGCCGGGACGTACTTCGTCCCCTCGGCCATCCTGGCGGGCACCCTGACGGGGCCGGAACTGTGGCAGGCGCTGGGGCTGCAGGTCATCTGGGCTCTGGCTGGCTGCGGGCTGCTTGCCGCCATGTGGCTGGCCGGACAGCGGAAACTGACGATGCAGGGGGGATAGCGATGGGCGACCTGGGGCATAACCTTTCCTGCTACTACCGCATGGCCATGGCCCAGGCCCGGTCGCAGATGCAGTACCGGGTGAACTTCTTCGCGCATCTCATCGGCATCGTCCTGACCTACGCCGGGCAGTTCATCGCGCTGGCCTGGCTGACGCAGCGATTCACGACCGTGGGCGGGTGGCGGTTTGAGGAGATTATCCTGCTCTACGCCATGGCCATCCTGGCGTGGGGCTTTGCCGTATCGTTCTTCTGGAGCCTGATCGGCTTCGAGGACCAGGTGCGCATGGGCACCTACGACCGGGCGCTGCTGAGGCCGATCAACCCGCTCCTCACGGTGCTGGGCAGCCAGTCGCCCATCGCGGGGCTCGGGCAGTTCGTCTTCTCCATCGCCGCGTTCCTGTTCGCGGTGAAGGTGGCCGGCATCCGGCTGACCGCTGCCACGCTGGGCTACCTGCTGCTCACAGCCCTGGGCGGGGGTCTGATTCTCGGCTCCGCGATGCTCTGTGTGGCGACGCTGGCCTTCTGGACGACCCGCACCTACACCTTCTACTGGAGCCTGGTCTACCCGGCCCGACAGCTCATCAACTACCCGGTTTCCATCTACCACCGCGCCATTCAGTTCGTCCTTACGGTGCTGGTGCCGTTCGCCTTCATTAATTATTTCCCCGCGCATGTGCTGCTGGGCCGGACAGGCGAACTGCCGATCCCGCTCCTGGCCTGGGCGACGCCGCTGGTGGGCGCGGCTGCCATCGCTGCCGCCTACGGCTTCTGGAAGTTCGGCACCCGGCGCTACACCAGCACGGGGAGTTGAACCGCCCACAGGCAAGCGAGGCCCCCGGCCGGCGACTCGGCGCCGGCCGGGGGTTCCTGCTCTCTGTCAGCGATCGGCGGGATCAGGCACGTGCAGCGTCTTCCGCTTGGCTTCTTCGGGGCCGTCGAACTGCGCGGCAGCCGCGCCTTCCATGCTCGGCAGGAAGCCGCGGCCCTTGCGGTTGGCCTTTCCGGCCTGCAACCGCTGGTTGCGCTGGCCTTTCCGCGACACTGGCTCACCTCCCATCACGCCTAGCTTGCACCACCGGTTGGCCGAAGACCCCACACTTTGTGCTACGCCGCGCCGCGCCGTCATAGCCTCGCGCCCGATGGATCCCCGGGGTTGTTCAGGGTATCATGATCCTGACAGCGACTCGGGAGGCGAAGTGTTTCATGATGGCCAGGCCCCCTGTGCTCTCGATCGTAGGCTGCGGGAAGTGCGGCAAGACCACCCTGGTGGAGCGGCTGGTCGCAGAGCTGACCCGCCGGGGTTGGTCGGTGGGAACCTTGAAGCACGATGTGCACGGCTTCCAGATGGACCATGAGGGAAAGGACACCTGGCGGCACCGGCAGGCCGGGGCGAAGGCGGTCTGCATCATCGGGCCCGGGCAGATCGGGCTGGTTCGTTCGGTGCCCGACGGCGGTTTTTCCGCGGCGGAGGCCATCGCGCTGCTGGGGCCCGTGGACCTCGTGGTCACCGAAGGGTTCAAGCGGGAGCGGTTCCCGAAGATCGAGATTTTCAGCAGCGCCCGCAACGAGGGGCGGCTTCTCTGCGCGGACGATCCCACGCTGATGGCTGTGGCCGGCGACCTCCCGGTCGAGACCGGCCTTCCCCGGTTTGACTGGAACGACATCGCGGGGATCGCCGATTTCGTGGAGGAGCGTCTGCTCCGCCAGTAGGAGGGGGATGAGATGCTACAGCGTATCGGGCCGATGGAACTGGCCCTTATCGTGATCGTGCTCCTGCTGATTTTCGGTCCTTCCAGGCTCCCGCAGCTCGGCAGGTCGATCGGGCAGACGATCCGGGAGTTCCGGGACTCCATGAAGGCCGTTCGTGATGACGACCGAGCGGCCGGCGGCGGGGCCGAGGGAGCGGAAACGAAGAGCTAGGGAGGGACCGGCATGCTACGGGTTGAGGAGGCCTGTGAACTGCTGATTCACCGCGCGCCGCCCCGGCGGGTCGAACGGGTGCCGCTGGAGGACGCGCTGGGGCTTATTCTGGCTGAGGATCTGCGGGCGCCTGAGTCCCTGCCCCCGTTTCCCCGGTCGGGCATGGACGGATACGCCGTTCGCTCGGAAGACACGCGCCTTGCGACGCGCGAGAACCCCGTCGTCCTCCCGCTGGCCGGGGTGATTCCCGCGGGGCACCCGCAGGAGGCGGAGCTGGCGCCGGGCACGACGGTGGCCATCATGACCGGCGGCGCGGTGCCTCCGGGCGCGGACGCGGTCATCCGCCTCGAGGAGGTGCGGGTCACCCCCGAGGGGGTGCGGATCTTCCGCCACGTGCCGCCCATGGAGAACGTGGCGCCGATCGGCGAGGATGTAAAGGAAGGCGAGCTGCTCCTGGAGGCCGGGCACCAGATCCGCCCGCAGGAGATCAACCTGCTGGCGGCCCTCGGCATCCTGGAGGTGCCCGTCTTCGCCCGACCCCGGGTCGGGATCCTCAGCACCGGCGATGAGCTGGTGGCGCCGCACGAGGCGCCGGGGCCGGGGCAGATCCGCAACTCCAACAGCCCCGGCGTTGCCGCGCTGGTGCGGGCCGCGGGTGGCATTCCGATTCTGCTTGGCGTTGCGCGCGACGTGACCGAGGTCATCGCGGGCACGCTGCGGGAGTCGAGCGGCTGCGACCTGCTCCTGACCACCGGAGGGGTCTCGGTGGGCCGGTTTGACGTCGTGCGGGAAGCCCTGGCCGTCATGGGCGCGGAGCAGCTCTTCTGGCGGGTCAGCATCAAGCCCGGCACGCCGGTGTGCGCGGCGGTGCTGGACGGCCGCCTGGTCATTGGTCTCTCCGGCAACCCCGCCGCAGCGATCACCGATTTCGACCTGCTGGTGCGCCCTGTGCTGGACCACCTCCTGGGCCGGCGCCGCCTGGGCCTGCGCGCGGCCGAAGGGGTGCTGGATCAGCCCGTGCTGAAGAAGGCCGGGATCACCCGGTACCTCCGGGCCAGGGCGTACAACGGGCCGGACGGGGAGATCCGGCTGGACACGAGCATGGCCCAGCGGGCCGGCGTCCTGAGCTCGATGCGCTTCGCGAACGCCTATGCGGTCATTCCCGCGCACGCCGGACCGATGCCGGAGGGCACCCGCGTGCGCGTGCTGCTGCAGGATGATGCGGACGTGTTTGTGCCGCAGCCGCGGGGCGACGCATAATGCCGACGCGCTGGAATTCGTCAACTACTTGACGCCGTGCCGGATTCTTTGATAAGCTAAGCTAGCCTCCAGATGTTGACCCCATCGTCTAGAGGCCTAGGACACCGCCCTTTCACGGCGGCGGCACGGGTTCGAATCCCGTTGGGGTCACCACACGGAAATGCGCCCGGCGCTGGCACGGACCAGCGCCGGGCGCTTTGCGCGTCGCCGGGGAAATCGCGGGCGCGACTGCCAAATTTCGACAGATTCCGGCAGGGCCGATGCGGTACACTGGATGCTGCAACATCGCCTGCAGAGGGTGATCGTGTGGCTTTCCGATCATCGTCCGACCGCGCCGAGCCGGCCGGGAGAGGCTCGCGGCGCTTCCCTGGATGGCTGCGGAGCCGCCTGGTCCGGGCCTGGAATCCGCCGCTGTACGCGGGGCTCATTCTCGCGTTCCTGATGGGCCGGGCGCAGCCCATCAGCCCCGTGGCCCCCTTCGGCATCGCCTTCTACATGGCAGTGCGCGCAGCCGGGTTCGGCGGCCTCGCCGCGCTGCCCGTCGCCCTCGCGCTGCTGGGAGGCGCAGCCCTGGTTCAGCCGCTCTCCGTCTTCGCCACCACCGCCATGTCCATCGGCCTGGTGCACGCGCTCGCCGGGCTCACGCAGGTGAGCCGCCAGCACAGCCCGCTCATCGCGGCCGTGCTCGCCTCCGCGGTGGCCGCCGGGCAGGGGCTCTTCCAGGACCCCGCGGCCGGCACGGTGCAGCTGACGTTCTGGGCCAGCCTCACCGGCGTGCTGGCGCTCATCTTCACCCTGGCCGTCGCCGACCTGACCCGGGGGCGGTACCAGGAGAGCGCTCCGTTTGACCTGCCGATCCCGGCCATCATCCTGCTGGCCTCTGCCTTCACCGGACTGCAGGACCTGACCCTGTGGGGGCAGCTCTCGCTGCACGGCCTGTTCGCCGGGCTGGCCGTGCTGCTCTGCGCCCACGCGGGCGGCATGGGCTGGGGCGCCGCCGCCGGCGCGGTGATCGGCATGTCGTCGTTTCTCACTGTGCTGGCGAACCCGCCCGGGGCGGGACTGTGGGCCGGTCCTTCGCTGTCGGACAGCCAGGGCATGGCCTACGTGGTCGCCGGTTTTCTGGGCGGCGCCTTCCGCGACCTGAAGAAGCCGGGTGTGGGACTGGCCTATGCCCTCGGGTTCCTCTCCTACAGCATGGCGACGCAGGGACAGGGCGCCGTACTGGAGGCAATGGTCCTGTCGGCCGCCGCCGCCACCGTGCTGTTCTGGCTGGTGCCGTCCGCCTGGGTCGCCGGCCTCGCGCAGGCCCTGCGCAGCGAGCGCAGGGAGCCGCCCGCCCGCGAAGCCGCCCCGCAGGAGGACGGCGCCGTGCTCGGCGCGCGCGAGCGGCTGCGGGCCATGGCGCAGGTGTTGAAGGAGATTCAGCGCACCTACACCCAGGTGGCCGCGGTGAGCACGTCGCCGGAGCCGGCCGTTCAGCGCCGCCTGCGCACGCTGAACGAGCAGGTCTGCCAGTCGTGTTCCATGCTTGCGCAATGCTGGGAGAAGGAGGAGGCGGAGACCCGGCAGCTGCTGGCCGACCTCTGGCAGCAGATCGAGGAGCAGGGCCACCTGCCGCTGAGCCCGCTGCCGGCCGCGCTGGAACAGCGCTGCATCCACCCCGCCCAGGTGGCGGTGACGCTCAATCACCTGCACGATCTGGACCGGTCGGACCGTGCCCTTGCGCGCCGCCTGGAAGAGGGCAGGGCCATCGCAGGCGAGTACATCCACAACGTCGCTCGCATGCTGGACCGCATGGCCCAGGAGATCGCGGAGGGGGACAGGCCCCACCGCGGCATGCCCGCTGTCTTCAGGGCCACCGCGGCGGTGGCGCGCATGCCCAAGCGGGGGGTCCACATCTCGGGCGACTCCGCGGTCACCGGACCTCTTTCGGGCGGCCGGTTCCTGTTGGCCCTGAGCGACGGGATGGGCGTCGGCCGCGAGGCGGCGGTGCAGTCCGGCGAATCCGTCCGCCTGCTGCAGCAGCTGCTGGACGCCGGGTTCAACGCCGATGCGGCCGTGAAGACGGTCAACTCCGTCCTCCTGCTCCGGGGGCCGGGAGATACGTTCGCCACCCTGGACCTGGCGGTGCTCGACCTCGCCACCGGGCAGGCCGAGTTCGTCAAGGTCGGGGCGGCGCCCAGCTTCGTGAAACGGGGCAGCGACGTAACGGTGGTGCGCATCCCCGCGCTGCCCGCGGGCGTCGTCACCGAGGTGGAGGTGGAGCCGGAGCGCCGGATGCTGGGGGATGGCGACCTCATCGTGATGGTCAGCGACGGCATTCTGGAGGTGGCCCGCGACGAGGAGGACAAGGAGCGCTGGCTCCTGGAGTTCCTGGGCCGGGAAGAGAGCGCGGATCCGGAGGAAGTGGCCGAGCGGGTGCTGGCCCGGGCCCTCGAGCTGGCCCCGGCCCCGGAGGACGACCTGACCGTGGTGGCCGCCCGCGTCTCGCTGGTGGACGGCGCGGCAGAGGCGCCGCCCCGGCCGAAGCCGTCTGGCGAGTGGGCGCCGGCGCAGACCGCGCCCCGCGGCGGACCCGCAGGAGCGCGCGCCGGGCGGTCCCGCAGGCGGTGAAGGGGGCAGACTCTGGGAATACAGACCACGCCGGGCTTGGAAGGGAATCCCCGGCCGGTGTCGAAACGCGAATCGGCACCGCGGCCGGGGATTGGCGTGGAAGGGGGTGACCGGGTGCCGCTTCTTGCACAGGTGCGTGAATATATGCTCCGGCACCAGATGGTTGTGCCGGGCGATCGGGTGATCGTCGCCGTCTCCGGGGGCCCTGACTCCCTGGCGCTCACGCACGTGCTGTGCCGCCTGGCACCTGAGTGGCGGCTTTCGCTGCACCTGTTCCACATGGAACACGGCCTGCGCGGCGAAGCGTCGCGGGCAGATGCGGCGTTCGTCGCGGACCTGGCCCGGAAGCTGGCGCTGCCCCTGACCACGGTCGCTCTCCGCCCCGGCGAGCTGGAGGCCCTGCCCGGATCGCTGGAGGCCAACGCCCGACAGAGGAGGTACGCGGAGCTGGCGCGCCTGGCTGAGGCCATCGGGGCGCAGCGGGCCGCCACGGGCCACAACCGGAACGACCAGGCGGAGACGGTGCTGATGCGGCTCCTGCGGGGCAGCGGCGCCACCGGCCTCGCCGGCATTCCGCCGGTGCGGCGGGAGGGCCGCGTCTCCATCATCCGGCCGCTGCTTGCCGTCTCCCGGCAGGAGATTCTGGACTACTGCCGCGCACACGGGCTCAGGCCCCGGCTGGACGCCACGAATCTGGAAAGCGATTTCATGCGCAACCGTATCCGGCTGGAACTTCTCCCCGCCCTGACGGAGCGCTTCGGCGAGGCGGTGGTGGACAACCTCGCGCAGACGGCCGACCTGCTGCGGGAGGAGGACCGGCTGCTGACAGAGCTCGCGCGGGAGGCCTGTGCCCGCTGCGGGTGGCAGGAAGTCGAGGCGGCGCCAGGGAATCTGGTTATTGAGCTGGACGGGCCGCGCCTCCTGCAGGAGCCGCTGGCCCTGGCCCGCCGGGTCATTCGCATGGCCGTGCAGCGTGCAAGCGGATCGGCGTACAGCCCCGGCATCGCTGCCGTGAGCCGTGCCCTGGAGCTGGCGGGGCGGACCGACGGCAGCCACGTGCTTGACCTGCCGCAGGGCGTACGCCTGACCGTCGCCTACGGCCGCTGCCGTTTCGCGCGGGCCGGAGGGCACCCGGGCGACGAGGTTCGCGACCGGGTCTGGCCGGTAGCCCTGCCCGGCGAGACGGCGATTCCGGCCCTCGGCGTGACGGTGGTGGCTGAGGCCGCTCCGGTGTCGGCCATGCCCGCGCCGATGCCGGCCGATGAAGAGTGGTTTGACCTGGACCGGTTGCCGGGGCCCCTGGCCGTGCGCACGCGCCGGCCGGGCGACCGGCTCTGGCCCGTGGGAATGGACGGTTCGAAGAAGCTTCAGGATATCCTGGTGGATGCCAAGGTGCCGCGGGAGCAGCGGGATTGTCTGCCGCTGCTGGTTGCGGGTGATACTGTAGTCTGGGTACCCGGAGTGAGGCGGGACCGCCGGTTCCGGCCCGACGCGAACGCGCGCGTCGCACTGAGGGTGGTCCTGCGCAGGCAGTCGGCGACCAGATGTGGCAGCTGACGCCTGCTGACGCCCGCTCACGGCGGTTGCTCCGGTCCATTGAATATGGTACACTGAACGAGTATCTTTTTCGGCCCGACAGCCGACTCAATGAATGGAAGGACTATCTCTCTACACCCTGTGGCGATTGCCCTGCGGAAGGAGGGGCCCGGCAGACTTGAACAAGCTATTTCGCAGTCTCGCCTTTTATATGCTGATTCTGGTCATCTCGGTGGCGATCGCCGTCCAGCTGGGAGGAACCAGTCAGCAGACCACCCGACTGGTGTATTCTGACCTGGTCACTTACATCCAGAAGGGTGAAGTGAAGAGCATTACCCTGAGCGGCTCGTACGCTGAGGGTGAACTGATCAATGGCGAGAAGTTTACCGTAGACTTGCCTTCGGGGTCCACGCAGGCGCCGCTGGTGGAGATGCTGCAGCAGCATCCTGAAATCAAGCTGGACTTCAGGCAGGACAATACATCCGGTATCTGGGCGCTGCTCCTGCAGACCCTGGTGCCGGTCGTGCTGGTGCTTCTCGCGTTCTTCTTCATCATGCAGCAGACCCAGGGGTCGGGAAACCGGGTGATGCAGTTCGGCAAGAGCCGGGCGCGCCTCGTGACCGACGACCGCAAGCGGGTGACCTTCGACGACGTCGCGGGCATCGACGAGGTGAAGGAGGAGCTCGCGGAGATCGTCGACTTCCTCAAGCACCCGAAGCGCTACCTGGAGCTGGGCGCGCGCATTCCCAAGGGCGTGCTGCTCTACGGACCGCCCGGCACCGGCAAGACCCTGCTGGCCAAGGCGGTCGCCGGCGAGGCAGGCGTGCCGTTCTTCTCGATCTCTGGCTCCGACTTCGTCGAGATGTTCGTCGGCGTTGGCGCCAGCCGCGTGCGCGACCTGTTTGAGCAGGCGAAGAAGAACTCCCCCTGCATCGTGTTCATCGACGAGATCGACGCCGTGGGCCGCCAGCGCGGCGCCGGGTACGGCGGCGGCCACGACGAGCGGGAGCAGACGCTGAACCAGCTCTTGGTGGAGATGGACGGGTTCTCGGCCAACGAGGGCATCATCATCATCGCGGCCACCAACCGGCCCGACGTGCTCGATCCGGCCCTGCTGCGGCCGGGCCGGTTCGACCGGCAGATCGTCATCGACCGGCCGGACCTGAAGGGGCGGATCGCCATCTTCCAGGTGCACGCCAAGGGCAAGCCCCTGGAGCAGGACGTCGATCTTGAGATTCTGGCCAAGCGCACCCCCGGGTTCACCGGCGCGGATATTGCCAACCTGATGAACGAAGCCGCGCTCCTGGCCGCGCGGCGGCGGAAGAAGAAGATCTCGATGGCCGACGTGGAGGACGCCATCGACCGCGTGCTGGCGGGCGGCCCCGAGCGGAAGTCGCGGGTGATCTCCGAGAAGGAGAAGCGGGTGACCGCCTACCACGAGGCCGGTCACGCCGTGGTCGGCCACATGCTTCCTCACATGGACCCGCTGCACAAGATCACGATCATCCCCCGGGGCCGGGCGATGGGCTACACCATGTTCCTGCCGGTGGAGGATCGCTACAACATCTCGAAGTCGGAAATCCTCGACCGCATGACCATGGCCCTGGGCGGCCGGGCCGCGGAGGAGATCACCTTCGGCGAGATCACCAGCGGCGCCCACGACGACATCGAGCGCACGACGCAGTGGGCGCGCCGGATGGTCACCGAGTGGGGCATGAGCGAGAAACTCGGCCCTCTCACCTACGGCCAGAAGCAGGACGAGGTCTTCCTGGCCCGCGACATGACCCGGCTGCGCAACTACTCCGAAGAGGTGGCCGGGCTGATCGACCAGGAAGTGCGCAACTTCGTCAATATCGCCTACCAGCGTGCGCTGGACATTCTGACCGAGCACAAGGACGCCCTCGACCGGGTCTCTGAGGTTCTGCTGGAGAAGGAGACCCTGGAGGGCAAGGAGCTGGAGGAGCTGCTGGCGGAGGTGCTGCCGCCCCGTCCCAAGCCGGAGCCCAAGAAGCCCCGGGTGGTTGGCGGCGGAACCTCGCAGGTGGCCCCCGCGTTCTGATGAAGGCTTCACGCCCCCGCCATGGACATGGCGGGGGTTTTTCACAGGGGAAGGGGATGTGCGATGGGTCGTGCATATGCGGGCTACCCGATGCCTTCCTGCCACGCCCTCATCCGGGACGGCGACAGGCTGCTGCTGGTGCAGCGCGCGACGCCGCCGCTGCAGGGCTACTGGGGGCTGCCGGGCGGCCGGGTGGAACTGGGCGAGACCGTGGAGCAGGCCCTCCTGCGGGAGGTGCAGGAAGAGACCGGGCTGCAGGTGGCCGTTGAGCGCTACCTGGGCTACATCGACGCGATCGAGCGCGACGAGGCGGGGCGGGTGCGCTACCACTATGTGGTGCATTACTTCACGGCCCGGCCACAGGGGGGCACGCTGGCCGCGGCAGACGATGCGGCTGACGCCCGTTGGGTCGGCCTGGCGGAGCTCGCCGGGCTCAACGTCACCGACGCGGTGCAGCTCTGCCTCGACTGGGACCGGCAGGAAGAGTCGCCCCGCGCCGGGGCAGACTAGGGTGCGGAAGGAGGATGCCGAGTGGCGGATCGCTTCACCCGCTTTCCCCTGCAGGACGGGGTGAACCTCTATGTGCAGCCGACGACGAAGTTCAAGACCACTACGGTATACATCTACTTCCACATGCCGCTGGAACCAGTGACGGCGACCTACAACGCCCTGCTGCCGATGGTGCTGGCCAGGGCCTCGGCCGACTTCCCCAGCACCGCGTCGCTCTCGCGCCATCTGGACGAGCTGTACGGCGCCTCCTTCGGGGTCGACGTTGCCCGCCGGGGCGAGGTGCAGTCGATCATCTTCCGGCTCGAAGTCGCGGGTGACCAGCACATTCCCGGGGAGGACGGGCTGCTTCCCAGGGGCCTGGACGTTCTGGCCAGCGTGATCACCCGTCCGCTCATCGTCGGCGACGGGTTCAAGCCCGACTACGTGGAGCAGGAGCGTACCAATCTCCGGCAGATGATCGAGGGGCTCATCAACGACAAGCGGCGCTACGCGATGGTGCGCTGCACCGCCGAAATGTGCGAGGGCGAGCCCTTCGCGCTGCACCGCCTCGGGCGGGTGGAGGACCTGGAGGGGGCCACCCCGCAGGGCCTGCTGGCCCACCACCGCCGGGTGCTGACGGAGGCGCCGGTGGACATCTTCATCCTCGGCGACGTGGATCCCGACCAGCTCGCGGAGGAGGTGCCGCGGCGGCTGCCCCTGCCGGCCGGAGCGCGCCGGTTCCCCGACACCCTGGTGAAGCGCCGGCCCGACCGGCCGGTGCGCGACGTGGTCGACCGGCTGGACGTGAACCAGGGCGTCGTGGTCATAGGCTTCCGCACCGGGATCACCCTGCGCGATGACCTCTACTTCCCGATGCTGGTGGCCAACGGCGTGCTGGGCGGCTTCTCCCATTCCAAGCTTTTTCAGGAGGTGCGGGAGAAGAACTCGCTGGCCTATTTTGCCTACTCCGCCATCGAGACGGTGAAGGGCGTGGGGTACATGTGTGCCGGCGTGGAGTTCGCCGCCGCCGAGCGCTGTAAGGCGATCATGCTGGAACAGCTCCGCGCGCTGCAGGACGGGAAGGTGACGGAGGCGGAGCTGGAGATGACGAAGGCCACTTTGGTGAACGACATGCTGAGCGCGGCGGACAGCCCCGGCGCCATGGCCGAGCTGGCCGTGGACCAGGTCTTCTCCGGCCGCGACCTGTCCATCGACGAACGGGTGGCGCGCTACCTCCGGGTCACCCGGGAGCAGGTGGCGGAGGCCGCCCGCCACTTCACGCCCGACACGGTCTACGTGCTCACCGGGAAGGAAGGGGGAGTGTAAGCGGTGGAGAGGCTGTTTGACCCCATCCTGCGCGACGAGCTCTACACGGAGCGGCTGGAGAACGGACTTACGGTGGCCGTGCTGGTGAAGCCCGGCTTCCGGCAGGCCACCGCCCGGGTGGCCGTGCAGTACGGCTCCGTCGACAGCTGTTTTGTCGACCCGCAGTCGGGCAGCGAGGTGCAGGTGCCCGACGGCATCGCGCACTTCCTAGAACACAAGCTGTTCGAGGGGCCGGACGGCAACGTGGCCGACCGGTTTGCGGAGCTGGGGGCCGACGTCAACGCTTACACGACCCACACCCACACCGTGTACTACTTCACCACGACCGACCACTTCGCGGCCTGCCTCGACCTGCTGCTCGGCTTTGTACAGGAGCCCTATTTCACCCCCGAGTCCGTCGCCAGGGAGCAGGGCATCATCGAACAGGAGATCCGGATGTACATGGACGACCCTGGCTGGCGCTCCTCCGCAAACCTCATGGAGGCGCTGTTCGTGCGCCACCCGGTGCGGCTCGACATCGCCGGCACGGTCGATTCCATCCGCCGGATCGACCAGGACCTGCTCTACCTGTGCCACCGGGTCTTCTACCACCCGTCCAACATGGTGCTCTTCGTCGCAGGCGACCTGGACCCGCAGGCCGTGGTGGACCAGGCCCGGGCCGCCTTCGGCGGCCGCGACTACCCCGCCCAGGCGGCCATCGAGCGGCGGCTGCCTGAAGAGCCGCAGGAGATCGCCGAGCGGCGGCGGGTCCAGGAACTGGTGGTCAGCCAGCCGATCTTCCGGCTGGGCTTCAAGGAGAAGGAGGTCGGGCTGACGGGCCGGCCCCTGCTGGAGCGGGATCTGCTGACCGCCATGCTGCTGGACGTCCTGGTCGGCAGGGGCTCTCCGCTCTACACCCGGCTCTACGAGAGCGGCCTGATCGACCAGCGCTTCGGCTTCGGGCACGCGCCGGAGGTCACCTTCGGCTACACCTACCTGAGCGGTCCGACGCCCGACCCCGAGGCGCTGGAGGCGCAGCTCCTGGCCGGGATCGCGGAGGCGCAGGCGGAGGGGATTCTGGAGGCCGACTTCGAGCGGGCCCGCCGCAAGCTGATGGGCCGCCTCCTAAACCTGATGAACGACCTGGAGGGGCTCTCCTACCTGTTCATCGACGGCTTCTTCAAGGGGATCGGACTCTTCGACGGGATCCCCGCCCTGCAGTCGCTGACCGTGGATGCGGCCAACGCGCGGCTGCGGGAGCACTTCGATGCGAGGCTGGCGGCCGTCTCGGTGATCTCTCCAAGGCCGTAACGGCCGGTGGGCGATGAGGGGGTAGAGCACAGACGGGGGATGCTCGGCTGCGCCGCGTAGTCCCAGGTGTAGACTATTAGAGTCCGAAGGTTGGATGTTCAATTCTTTTCCGCTGAGTTATTCTCTAGACGTAGGCGATCACTTGGGTCGACTGAGGCCACGTTCAGTGGCTGATCCCCCAATCGGCCGCTGACGACGCAGTAGTCGACCTGGTTCGTTGCAGCTAACGATTCAGTTCGGTCGACCCGAGGATCACCCACCGCTCACCCTCCTTTGTTCCGGTCCTCAGCCTGCCCCCACGGGTTGAGGACAACCCTCCCCTTTGCCGTAGCCAGCGTCCTCCCCCCACGGGACGCTGGCTCCCTTTTTTATTCTCTTGACTTGTTTAAAGCGACAGCGTAGTCGTTTGCCTCCCCTGATTAGGGCTTCCTATAATGGGAGCAGGCTAGTGCGGGAGGTCATTTCATGGAAACGGTTGAACTCGGTGCCCACTTAACCCTCCCGGAAGTCGTGGCTGTCGCCCGGCACGGCGCGCGCGTCGTGCTCACGCCGGGGGTGCGGCAGCAGGTAGCCAGGGGGAGCGCGATGGTGGAGCGGCTGGTGCGGGAGCGCCGGCCGGTATACGGCATCACCACCGGCTTTGGCAAATTCAGCGACGTCCCCATATCGGCCGAACAGACCGCGGCCCTGCAGCGCAATCTTCTGATGAGCCACGCCTGCGCCGTCGGCGAGCCGCTCGCGCCCGAGGTGGTGCGGGCCATGCTGCTCCTGCGCGCGCAGGCGCTCTCGCGCGGCCACTCGGGAATTCGTGTGGAGACCCTGGAGCTGCTGGTGGCCTTCCTGAATCGGGGCCTCATCCCCGTGGTGCCCGAGCAGGGTTCCCTGGGTGCCAGCGGCGACCTCGCGCCGCTCGCGCACATGTGCCTGCCCCTGATCGGGCTCGGTGAGGCGATCGTGGACGGCGAGCGGCTGCCGGGGGCCGAGGCCCTCCAGCGTGCCGGCCTGAGCCCGGTGACGCTGACAGCCAAGGAGGGGCTCGCCCTGATCAACGGCACCCAGGCGATGACCGCACTGGGCAGCCTCGGCCTGCACGACGCGCAGGTGCTCCTGAAGACCGCCGATATCGCGGCGGCCCTCACGGCCGAGGCGCTCGGGGCGATTCCCGCGGCCTGGGATGCGCGGGTGCAGGCCCTTCGGCTCCACGCGGGGCAGCAGGCGGCCGGCCGCAACCTGCGCCGGCTGACCGAGGGCTCTCGGCTGACCACCCGGCCCGGGCAGATGCGGACCCAGGACCCGTACACCCTGCGCTGCATCCCGCAGGTGCACGGCGCCAGCCGCACCGCCCTCGAGCACGTGGCGCAGATCCTCGAGTGGGAGATGAACGCCGTCACCGACAACCCGCTCCTGTTCCCCGACGGCGACGAGGTCATCTCCGGCGGCAACTTCCACGGCCAGCCGGTCGCCCTGGCGATGGACTACCTGGCCATCGCCGTCGCGGAACTCGCCGACATCTCTGAGCGGCGCATCGAGCGGCTGGTCAACCCGCAGCTTTCCGGCCTGCCGGCCTTCCTCACCCGGAACGGCGGGGTGCACTCGGGGCTGATGATCACCCAGTACACGGCGGCGTCGCTGGTGAGCGAGAACAAGGTGCTCGCGCATCCGGCAAGCGTGGACTCCATCCCGTCCAGCGCCAACCAGGAGGACCACGTGTCGATGGGAACCACGGCCGCCCGCAAGGCGCGGCAGGTCATTGCCAACGTGCGCCGGGTGCTGGCGATCGAGCTGCTCTGCGCCGCCCAGGCGGTGGAGTTCGTGGGCCCGGAGCGGCTGGCCCCCGCCACGCGCGCGGTCTACGACGCTGTGCGCGAGCGCGTCGCCCCGCTGGACGGGGACAGGGTGCTGGCGCCCGACATCGAGACCCTCGCGGACCTGGTCCACAGCGGCGAACTGGTCGCCGCCGTGGAGGCGGTGGTGGGTCCGCTGGAGTAGAGCAGGCTCAACGAGGGGGTATATGGGATGACCCGGACGGTTCGCGCCCCGCGCGGCACTGCGCTCTCGTGCAAGGGCTGGCAGCAGGAGGCCGCCCTGCGCATGCTCATGAACAACCTGGACCCCGAGGTGGCCGAGCGGCCGGAGGAGCTGGTGGTCTACGGCGGCAGCGGCAGGGCCGCCCGCTCGTGGGAAGCCTTCGACGCCATCGTGAAGGCCCTGCGCACTCTGGAGGACGATGAGACGCTCCTGATTCAGTCCGGCAAGCCGGTGGCAGTTTTCCGCACGCACCGGATGGCCCCGCGCGTGCTTCTCGCCAACTCCAACCTGGTGGGCCGGTGGGCCACCTGGGAGCACTTCTGGGAGCTGGAGCGCAAGGGGCTCATGATGTTCGGGCAGATGACCGCAGGCTCGTGGATCTACATCGGCACGCAGGGCATCCTGCAGGGAACGTATGAGACCTTCGCCGAGGCCGCCCGGCAGCACTTCAGCGGCAGCCTGAAGGGGCGGCTGGCCCTCACCGCGGGCCTGGGCGGCATGGGCGGCGCCCAGCCGCTGGCAGTGACGATGAACGAGGGCGTGGCCATCGTCGTGGAGGTGGACGAGGCCCGCATTCAGCGCCGGCTGGACCACCGCTACCTGGACCGGATGACCCGCAGCCTGGACGAGGCGCTGGCGTGGGCCCGGGACGCCTTGGACAAGGGGGAGCCCCTCTCCATCGGCCTCCTGGGCAACGCCGCGGAGGTCTACCCGGAGCTGGTCCGCCGGGGCGTGGTGCCCGACGTGGTGACGGACCAGACCTCGGCCCACGACCCGCTGAATGGCTACATCCCGGCCGGCCTCACCCTGGAGCAGGCGGCGGAGCTGCGCCGGACGGACCCGGAGGAGTACATCCGCCGGGCGAAGGCCTCCATGGTGCGGCACGTGCAGGCCATGCTGGACCTGCAGAAGGCGGGGGCGGTGGTCTTCGATTACGGCAACAACATCCGGCAGCAGGCGCACGAGGCGGGGCTGGAGGAGGCCTTCGCCTTCCCGGGCTTCGTGCCGGCCTTCATCCGGCCCCTGTTCTGCGAGGGCAAGGGACCCTTCCGCTGGGTGGCGCTCTCGGGCGATCCGGAGGACATCTACAAGACCGACCGGGCGATCATGGAGCTGTTCCCCGAGGACCGGTCCCTGCGCCGGTGGCTGGAGATGGCGCAGAAGAAGGTCCACTTCCAGGGGCTGCCGGCCCGCATCTGCTGGCTCGGCTACGGCGAGCGGGTCAAGGCCGGGCTGAAGTTCAATGAGATGGTGGCGAGCGGCGAGCTGAAGGCCCCGATCGTCATCGGGCGCGACCACCTGGATGCGGGCTCGGTCGCCTCGCCCAACCGGGAGACCGAGGCGATGAAGGACGGCTCCGACGCCGTCGCCGACTGGCCGCTGCTCAACGCGCTGGTGAACACCGCTGCCGGCGCGACCTGGGTCTCCATCCACCACGGCGGCGGTGTGGGCATCGGCTACAGTCAGCACGCGGGGATGGTGGTGGTGGCCGACGGTACGGAAGAGGCGAGGCAGCGGCTGGAGCGGGTGCTGACCACCGACCCGGGCATGGGCGTGGTGCGGCACGTGGACGCCGGCTACGCGAAGGCGCTGCAGGTCGCCCGGGAGCGGGGCATCCGCCTGCCCATGCACGAGTGAGCGGGGAGTCCAGGAGAGGAGGCGGCGGTCCGTTGAATCCGAATGCGCTCGTTCAGTGTGTGCCCAACTTCAGCGAGGGGCGGCGGCCGGAGGTCATCGAGGCCATCTCCGGGGCCATCGCGGCCCAGGGGGTGAAGGTGCTTTCGGTTTCGGCCGACGCCGATCACAACCGCTGTGTGATCACCTTCATCGGGTCGCCGGAGGCGGTGGCGCGGGCCGCCCTCCGGGGGGCCGAGGCGGCCATCCGGCTGATCGACCTGAACCGCCACCAGGGCAGCCACCCGCGCATGGGCGCGGTGGACGTCATCCCGTTCGTGCCCATCTCGGGCTGCACCATGGAGGACTGCGTGGCCCTGGCCCGGCAGGTGGGCGAGGCCCTGGGCAACATGGGGGTGCCCGTCTTCCTGTACGAGGAGGCGGCCACGCGCCCCGAGCGGCGCAATCTGGCCGACGTGCGCCGCGGCGAGTTCGAGGGGCTGCGGGAGCAGATCGGCGTCGACCCGGCGAAAGAGCCGGACTTCGGTCCCGCCAGGATCCACCCCACCGCGGGCTGCACCGCCGTGGGAGCGCGCATGCCGCTCATCGCCTTCAACGTGAATCTCGGCACGTCGGACCTCTCCATCGCCAGGAGGATCGCACGGGCCGTGCGCGGCTCCAGCGGCGGCCTCGTGCACTGCAAGGCCATCGCCGTGCCCCTGGCGGACCGGAACCAGGTGCAGGTGAGCATGAACATGGTCAACTTCAAGGAGACGCCGCTGCACCGGGCGTTCGAGCTGATCCGGCTGGAGGCCGAGCGGTACGGTGTGCCGGTGGTGGGGTCGGAGATAGTTGGGCTGGTGCCCGTCGACGCGCTGGTAGGGGTCGTCCGCCACTACCTGAGGCTGGAGGGCTTCAAGAGCGACCAGGTGCTGGAAAAGCGGCTGATGGAGTGACAGCGACTGCCGCATCGAAAAGCGGCCTGTGGGGTGATGCGATGACGCCGGTGGATCTCTTGATCGTGGGCGCGGCGGAACTGGTGACGATGGCCGGGGGCCCGCGGCGGGGCGACCGCATGCAGGACCCGGGCGCGATTCCCGGGGGCGCCCTGGCGGCCCGGGGCGGACGCATCGTGGCCGTGGGACCCGCAGACGAGGTGCTGGCTGCGGTGGAGACCGGCCCCGACACGCAGGTCATCGACGCCCGGGGGCGGGCGGTCGTCCCGGGCTTCGTCGACCCGCACACGCACCTCTGCTTCGCAGGGGACCGCGCAGAGGAGTTCGCCCTTCGCCTGGGCGGGGCGACTTACCAGGAGCTGGCCGCCCGGGGCGGCGGCATCCTGCAGACCGTGCGGGCGACCCGGGCGGCGAGCCAGGCCGAGCTGGTGGACCTGGGCCTCTCGCGGCTGGACCTGCTGGCCCTGAACGGCACCACCACGGTGGAGGTGAAGTCCGGATACGGCCTCAGCACGGCGGATGAGCTGAAGCAGCTGCGGGCGATCCGCGAGATGGCCCGCCGGCATCCGCTGACCGTCGTGCCCACCTTCATGGGCGCGCACGAGGTGCCGCCGGAGTACCGCAGCCGCAGGGAGGCGTACGTCGATCTGCTGGTGGGGGAGATGCTGCCCGCGGTGGCCGCGGAGCCGGGCCTGGCGCGGTACGCGGACGTCTTCACCGAACACGGGGTCTTCTCGGTGGAGGAGTCCCGGCGCATTCTGCAGCGGGCGAAGGAGCTGGGGTTCGGCGTGAAGGTGCACGCCGACGAGCTCTCGGATCTGGGCGGGGCCGCGCTTGCGGCCGAACTCGGCGCCGCCAGCGCCGAGCACCTGCTGCACACCCCCGACGAGGGGCTGGCCCGTCTGGCGGAGGCGGGCACGGTGGCGGTCTGCCTGCCGGGCACGTCGTTCTGCCTGATGAACGCGCCGTATGCCCGGGCGCGGCGCATGATCGAGCTGGGCTGCACGGTGGCCCTGGCCAGCGACTTCAACCCGGGCTCCTGCCCGGCCTACGCCATGCCCTTCGTCATCACGCTCGCCTGCATGTACATGGGGCTGAATCCCAGCGAGGCCCTTGCGGCGGCGACCATCAACGCCGCGGCCGCGATCGGCATGGAAGCCGAGGTGGGATCGCTGGAGGTGGGCAAACTGGCTGACGTGGTGATCCTGTCGTGCCCCAGCCACTGGCACATCCCTTACCACATGGGCATGGGCGTGGTGGCGCAGGTTGTGAAGCAGGGGCGGCTCATCGTCGACGAGGGAAGGGTAATCAGGAGGTAGTGGCAAAGCATGCGCACGGGTGAACAGACGATCGCGGCGTTCTGCGAGCAGGTGGCGGCGTCGACGCCGGCCCCCGGCGGGGGTGCGGTGGCCGCCGTGGCCGGGGCCATGGGTGCGAGCCTGGTCTCGATGGTGGGGGGCCTGACCCGGGGGCGGGAGAAGTTCCAGGAGGTTGAGGCGGACATGGCCGCCGCGCAGGAGGCCGGCCGGCGGGAGGCCGAAGCGCTCCTTGACCTGGCGGACCAGGACCAGGCGGCGTTCAGCCAGGTGATGGCCGCGTTCGCCCTGCCCAGGGGCACCCCGGAGGAGAAGGCGGAGCGCCGGAAGGCGGTGCAGGCAGCCTACCGCGAGGCGACCCGCACGCCGCTGGAGACGATGGCGCACTGCCTCGCGGTGATGCGGCACGCGCTGGCGGTGGTGGCCAAGGGCAACCCCAATGCCGTCAGCGATGGGTGCGTGGGCTTCCTGGTGGCCTCGGCCGGCTTCGAGGGGGCCCTCTGGAACGTGGCGATCAACCTCGACGGCATCAAGGACGAAGCCTTCAGGCACGAGACGATTGCGAAGGTGGAGCGCATGCGTGAGGAACGGGAGGAGGTGCTGCAGGCGTTTCACGCCCTCACGCCGGATCCGGTGGTTCGGTTCCTGAAGCAGCAGTAGGCCTACGGAGTGAGCAGCGGAGGAGGAACGGACCTTGCTCTCCGACATCGCAATTGCACAGCGTGCACGGCTTGAACCGATCACGAAGGTTGCGGAACAGATCGGACTGGGCCCGGATGACCTGGAACTGTACGGACGCTACAAGGCCAAGGTGGCCTCGCACGTGTGGCCGCGCGTGAGGTCGAACCCCGACGGCAAGCTGATTCTGGTCACCGCCATCAGCCCCACCCCGGCCGGCGAGGGCAAGACCACGGTGACGGTGGGCCTGGGCCAGGCGATGGCCCGCATTGGCAAGCGGGCGGCAATTGCGCTGCGCGAGCCCTCGCTGGGCCCGGCATTCGGCGTGAAGGGCGGCGCAGCCGGGGGCGGCTATGCGCAGGTCGTGCCCATGGACGAGGTCAACCTGCACTTCACCGGCGACTTCCACGCCGTCACGTCGGCCAACAACCTGCTGTCGGCGATGATCGACAATCACCTGCACCAGGGGAACGCGCTGGGGCTGGATCCCCGGCAGGTCACGTTCAAGCGGGTCATGGACATGAACGACCGGGCGCTGCGTTCGGTGGTCGTGGGCCTGGGGGGCAAGAACGGCGGCGTCCCGCGCCAGGAGGAGTTCATGATCACCCCGGCGTCCGAGGTGATGGCCACGCTCTGCCTGGCGGAGGACCTCTCTGACCTGAAGCGGCGCTGCGGCGAGATCATCGTCGGGTATACCTACGACGGCGCCCCTGTGCGGGCGCGCGACCTGAAGGCGGAGGGGGCCATGGCGACCCTGCTGCGAGAGGCCATCAAGCCCAACCTGGTGCAGACCCTGGAGAACACCCCGGCTTTCGTGCACGGCGGGCCTTTCGCGAACATCGCCCACGGCTGCAACACCGTCACGGCCACCCGCCTGGCCCTGAAGCTGGCCGATTACGTCATCACGGAGGCCGGGTTCGGCGCGGACCTGGGGGCGGAGAAGTTCATCGACATCAAGTGCCGGCTGTCGGGGCTGCGGCCGGACGCCGTGGTGATCGTGGCCACCATCCGCTCGCTGAAGATGCACGGCGGACTGAAGAAGGACGAGCTGAGCCGCGAGGACCTGGAGGCCCTGCGGAAGGGCAGCAGCAACCTCATGCGCCATCTCCGCAACGTGACCGAGGTGTTCGGCCTGCCCGCAGTGGTCGCGATCAACCGCTTCGCCGCCGACACCGAGGCCGAGATCCGCCTTCTGCGCGAGCTGGTGGAGGAGGCCGGCGCCACGGCGGTGGTGGCGGACGTACACGCCCGCGGGGGCGAGGGCGGCATCGAGCTGGCGCACCGGGTGGTGGAGCTGGCCCAGGAGCCGAACCGCTTCAGCTTCGTCTACGAGGACGACGACAGCCTGAAGACCAAGATCGAGAAGGTCGCTACCCGCATCTACGGCGCCGACGGCGTGGACTTCAGCCGGGAGGCCAGCCGCATGCTGCGGAAGCTGGAGAAGGAGGGCTTCGGCCGGGCGCCGGTCTGCATCGCCAAGACCCAGTACTCCTTCACCGACGACCCGAAGAAGCTGGGGGCGCCCACGGGCTGGCGGCTGACCGTGCGCGAGGTGCGCCCCAGCGCCGGCGCGGGCTTCGTGGTGGCCCTGACCGGCGAGATCATGACCATGCCGGGGCTCCCCGCCGTGCCCGCGGCAGAGGGGATCGACGTCCACGAGGACGGGGAGATCGTCGGGCTGTTCTAGTGGGATAAACGGCTGTTTGCTCCCGCTTGCAGGGAGAAGCGGAGGCCGGGGCGAATCACTCCCCGGCCTCCGCGCAGTTTAAGGACGAGGTGACGTGAGCCATGTGGCGGATTTCTTACAGGGGCCGCTCGCTGGAGTTGGGAAAGCGCTCCTTCATCATGGGCATTCTGAACGTGACGCCGGATTCGTTCTCTGACGGCGGCCGCTGGGTGGATCCGGAGCAGGCTGTCGCCCGCGCCCTGCAGATGCTGCAGGAGGGAGCGGACATCATCGACGTCGGCGGCGAGTCGACCCGGCCGGGCCACCAGCCGGTGGTGGCTGAGGAGGAGATGCGCCGGGTCGTGCCGGTGATCGAGGCCCTGCGCAAGGCGGCGCCGGATGCCTTCATCTCGGTGGACACCCAGAAGGCCGCGGTCGCGGAGGCGGCCCTGGAGGCGGGGGCCGACATGCTCAACGATATCTGGGGGCTTCAGGGCGATCCGGAGATGGTGCGGGTTGCAGCCCGCTGGCAGTGCCCCGTGGTGGTGATGCACAACCAGAACGGCACCGCGTACCGGGATCTGATGGGCGACATCGCGGCGTTCTTCCGCCGGTCGCTGGATCTGGCCGCCGGGGCAGGGCTGCCCGAGGAGCTGATCATCCTCGACCCCGGCGTGGGCTTCGGCAAGACGCCGCTGCACAACCTGGAGGTCATCCAGAAGCTGGGCGAGCTGCGAGGGCTGAACCGGCCGTTGCTTCTGGGGGTCAGCCGCAAGTCGACCATCGGGAAGGTGCTGGGCGGGCTGCCGCCGGAGGATCGGCTGGAGGGCACCGCGGCGGCGGTGGCGATTTGCATTGCGAACGGAGCAGATATCCTGCGGGTGCACGACGTGCGCGCGATGAAGCGGGTGGCGCAGGTGGCCGACGCCATCGTGCGGCCGGGCCGCGGCGGCTTTGAGGGGTGAGGGCGGACGTGGATCGAATCGTCATTACGGGCATGCGCTTCTACGCATACCACGGTGTGCTGCCCGAGGAGACGCGCCTGGGGCAGGAGTTCCTTGTGGACGCCGAGCTATGCCTGGACCTGCGGGGCGCCGGCAGGGACGACGACATCAGGCAGACGGTGAACTACGGGAAGGTCTACCGCACGGTGAAGGCGATCGTGGAAGGCAGCACCTTCAAGCTGATTGAGGCCGTGGCCGAGCGGGTGGCCGCCGAGGTGCTGGCCCAGTACCCGAACGTAGAGGCCGTGACCATACGTGTGCATAAGCCGAGGGCGCCGATTCCCGGCGCCCTGGGCGGCGTGATGGTGGAGATTCAGCGGAGGCGGGAAGCGTGACCCTTGCCTATCTTTCGCTCGGAGCGAATATCGGCGATCCGGAGGCGCAGTTGGTGTCGGCCGTGCGCCGTCTGGCCTCCGGACCGGGCACCCGGCTGGTGGCGGTGAGCGGCCTTTACCGGACCGCTCCGCAGGGGCTCACGGACCAGCCGGACTTTCTGAACTGCGCTGCCTGCGTCGAGACGGAGCTGGACCCGTACGGACTGCTGGCGCTCACGCAGTCCATCGAGAGCGCCCTGGGGCGGGTGCGCACGGTGCGCTGGGGGCCGCGCACCATCGACATCGATATCCTGCTGCACGGCGATGCGCGGCTGGATGACCCCCGTCTGACCCTGCCCCACCCGCGCATGCACGAGCGCGCCTTCGTGCTCGCGCCGCTGCTGGAGGTCTGGCGCACGGAAGAGGAGCCGGCATGGATCGGGCGCGGCTGGCTGCAGGCGAGGCTCACCGGTCTCTCTGATCAGCCGGTGGTCAGGGTGCGGGACAGTGCCTCTTTGCTGAAACAGGTTCAGGGGGTAGAATAGAACAAATGGGCAAGACAAGCCGGCGCAGCCGGAAAGTGAAGGCGAGGAGGTCTGCTGAATGAGCCTGAACCCAATTGCCGTCGAGGAATTGGTGCGTAGGGCCCTCATGGAGGACGTGGGTCCCGGCGACCTGACCACGTCTGCCGTCGTGCCGGCAGATGCCAGGTGTACGGCCACCATCGTCGCAGGGGCGGACGGCATTGTGTGCGGACACCCTGTGGCCCGGGCGGCGTTCCTGGCGCTTGACCCGACCCTGGTTTACGAGCCCCTGGCGCCCGAGGGGAGCGAGATCGCGGCCGGTGCGGCCGTGGCTTCCATTTCGGGGATGGCCCGGCCGATTCTCTCGGCCGAGCGCGTGGCGCTCAACCTGATGCAGAAGATGAGCGGCATCGCGACGGCGACCCGGCGCCTGGCCGATGCGATCAAGTACTACCACGCCCGGCTGGTGGCAGGCTGGCAGACCACCCCCGGTCTGCGCCTGATCGAGCAGTACGCCGTGCGGATCGGCGGGGGGCAGAATCAGCCCCACGGGCTGGGCGATGCCATCCTGATCCGGGCCGGCCACCTGGTGCTGGCGGGCGGCGTGCGGGAGGCGGTGGTCGCCGCCCGGAAGAGCGCCCCGCCGACGACCCGCGTGGCGGTGGAGGTGTCGACGCTGGAGCAGGTGCAGGAGGGGCTGGATGCCGGCGCGGACATCCTCGCACTCGGCAGCGTGGAGCCCGAGACCCTCAAGCGGGCTGTGGAGCTGGCCGACGGCAAGGCGGTGGTGGAGGCCTGCGGTTCCAGCGACGCCGCCCACCTGATCGAGATCGCGAAGACGGGCGTTGACATCATCAGCGTCTGCCACCTTGCGCATTCGGCGAAGGCCCTGCCTCTCAGTCTGTCAATTGGCGACCACAGCGCTTGGAAGAAGAAACCTGAAGATTGACTGGTCACGGGGACTGAAGATCGATTATACTTAAGGCACAGGAAGGGACCGAACCCCCAGGCGGGACGGCGGCGGGCCTTACCCGCAAGAACGGAGAACGGGCCGCCAGGGGGCGGAGGGGACTTCCGAGTCTCTCCCCGTGGAGGTGCTGGGGTTATCGACTCCGAACTGCATAGCGGTTGGCATGCGGCCCGGGTCGTTGACCCGGGCCGCAAACAGTCATGTTATAATCGTCCATGAGTTTTTGTGGAGCCGGACCCGCGCAGATGGCGGGCCGGCTACCGGGGAGGTCGCACACGGGTGCTGTTGGCCTTAGACGTGGGCAACACCTTCATGGTGGCGGGCGTGTTCCAGGAGCAGAAGCTGGTGGCGGAGTGGACCGTGGCCACCGACCCGCGCAGAACGCTCGACGAGTATGGGCTGCTGTTCACACAGCTGATGGCGCGCGTCGGGTTTTCACCCGACCAGATCAAGGCGGCCGCCATCTCGTCGTCGGTTCCGCCGCTGATCCCCACCCTGGAGTGGATGTGCCAGAAGTACTTCAACCTGAAGCCGCTGGTGGTCGGGCCGGGCGTCCGCACCGGCATGATGATCCGGTACGATAACCCGCGCGAGGTGGGGGCGGACCGGATTGTGGGCGCGGTGGCCGCCTTCGAGCAGTACGGCGGTCCGCTGATCGTGGTGGACTTCGGCACCGCGATCATCCTCGACGCCATCTCCGCCCGGGGAGAGTACCTGGGCGGTGTGATCGCGCCCGGGATCGTGGTCTCGGCGGACGCGCTGTTCCAGTTTGCCGCCAAGCTGCCCCGGGTGGAACTGGTGCGCCCGCACGGGGCCCTGGCCCGGAACACGATTCACGCCATGCAGTCGGGCATCATCTTCGGTTTTGCCAGCCTGGTGGACGAGCTGGTGGCGCGCATGGCCGCGGAGCTGGATCCGCAGGGGCAGGGGTGCAAGGTCGTCGCGACGGGCGAACAGGCCGAGCTCCTCATCGACGAGTGTGAGAGCATCCAGCACTACGACCCGTTCCTCACGCTGACCGGACTGCGCATCATCTACGAACGGCACCAAGCCCACGCCCGGGGAGGAAGGTAGCGCCATGCTGTTGGCCGTGGACATCGGGAACACGAACATCACCGCAGGGCTCTTCCTGGAGGACGAGTTGATCACCACGTGGCGGATGGCCGCCAACCCCTCGGCGACCTGGGACGAGTACGGGCTGCGCCTGATCCATCTGCTGGAGCGGGACGGCCACACGCCGGGGGATATCACCTGCGCGGCAATGGCCTCGGTGGTGCCGCCCCTCAACCCGATCCTGAGCCGGGCGGTGGAACGGTACCTGAAGGTGGAGCTGAAGGAGCTGTCCAGCGACCTCCGGAGCCTGCCGGCCATCCGGTACGACAACCCCTCTGCCCTGGGCACCGACCGGTTGGTCAACGCTGTGGCGGGCTGGGAGATTTACGGGCGCCCTCAGGGGCGGCCGGTCATCGTCGTGGACTTCGGCACCGCCACCAAACTGGAGTGCGTCAGCGCGGCGGGCGAGTACCTGGGCGGGGTGATCGCGCCCGGCATACGCACGGCCGCCGAGGCGCTGACGCGCCGCACGGCCCTGCTGCAGCGGGTGGAGATTCAGCGGCCGAAGTCGGTGATCGGCCGGAACGTGGTCGCCAGCATGCAGTCGGGCATACTGTTCGGGTTTGCCGGCCTGGCCGACGGCCTGGTGCGCCGCCTGTCCCGGGAGCTCGCGCCCGGGGGGCCCGATCCCGTGGTGGTGGCGACGGGGGGCCTGGCCGCCATGGTGGCGGCGGAGAGCCGGACCATCCAGCTGGTCGACCCGCACCTGACCCTGCAGGGGATTCGGCGGATGTATGAACTGAATTGGCCGGAAGCAGCGGCGGAGGCGTAGGGCACCTGGGAAGGAAAGGGCCCGCGTTCGGGCGAAACAGTGGCGTAGCGGTACACAACGCAATCCAGTCATCGGAGGTACCCCATGTCCAGTTTGCGAACGCGGGCGGCCTGCGTGCTCGCCGCCCTGATGCTCATTCTGACCGGCTGCGCGAAGGAGGCGCCGCCGCAGGAGGAAGTTCCCACGCTTGAACAGCTTCGCCAGCGCACGGCGGCGGCGTTTGACGGCACCGCATCCAGCGCGCAGCGCCGCACAGCCGGGGAGAACGCGGTGCGCACGCTGCTGGGCCTGCTGGAACGCCCGGAGTCCTTCCAGATCAGCGACGAGGAGTGGGCGGCCTCCCCGCGGCCCGGCGTGGAGGCAATGGTGCGCCATACGGACCTGGGCGCGGGGATTCACCTGTACGCGCTGTCGCTGCCCGGGCGGACCCTCGTGGATGAGATCGACCGGATCGCGGTTCAGGTGCGGTCCGGCAGTTCAGCGCGCGCCTTTGAGCTCTCGCCGCTGCCTGCGGGCCGGCTGGCCGCCGCGCATCTGTACGACGTGCCCGGTACGCGGCAGATCACCCTCGTCTTGCAGGAAGGCGAGCGCAGCGGCTACATCGCGCATTTTGCCGGCCCCGCCGGGGGGCCCTTTGAGCTTGTGGCCGACGCCTTTGCGGGAATGGAGGGGACTTACGGCCCGGTAAGGCTCGCCGCCGCGGACGGCGCCCTGCAGGCCACGGTGGAGCGGGGACAGTGGGAGCCGGTCTTCGATCCGGAGGACGGTTCGCTTCACCTGGCGCCGGAGGTCTTCCTGAAGTGGGACGGCGGTTTTTCGCTGGTGGATGAGTCGCGCTTCGACGCGTTTGCGCTCCTGGACATCGCCGCGGACCCGCTCCGGCGATGCCGGCGCGAGGGCGACTGCCCCGAGGCGGTGACGGCCCTGGTGAGCCACTCGCGCCAGCAGGCGGCGGAGGCCGCCTGGGAGCTGGCGAAGGCGAAGCTTACCCGGGAGCTGGAGGACGGCTGGTCCGACAGCTTCACGGCCCGCCTCCCGGCAGGCTCGCGCACACTCTCGGATGAGGGGCGCGGGCTGTCGGTGAACCTGCTGACCGTGCCCGCGCCGGGCGAGTACCTGAAGGGGCGTTATTACAACCTGGTCCAGTTCCGGGCCGGCGGCGGTGTGCCCATGACCCGGGCGCTCGCCCTTCCCGGCACGGTGGAGTCGGTGCGGGCCATGGCGCACCGGGGCAATCCCGCGATGCTGCTGGTGGTGGACGAGTCGGCCGGCCAGGAGGAGAGCGAAACGGCCAGCCGCGGCATCTACCTGCTCCGGCTGGACGCGGGGAACGACTGGCGGTACGCGGCTGACTGGCTGGGCTACGTGACCCGAGCCCCGTACTGGAACATCGCAGAGGTGGCGTCCGACGGGATCACGATTTCCTGGGAGACGGAGTCGCACCCGCAGTTTGCCGTCCTGCTGGAGGACGGCGAGGAGCCGCGGGTAGCGGTGTGTCAGGGCCCCGGCCGGTGCCACCACCTGACCTGGGTCGACGGCCGGCTGCACTCGCTGCCGCTGCTCACCCACTACGTGGGCGAGCTCACGCGCCCGCACGCCGAGGAGGACCTGGTGTGGGCCGCGAGCCAGATGGCCGAGTTCCTCGCGCAGGTCGATCCTGCGGCCCTGCCTGGCGCGCGGCTCAGCGAGCTGGTGGACCCCGACGGCTCCCTGGGGATCCGCGTCTTCGACGTGGGCGAGAACACGAAGGTGGTCGGCCTGCCGCCCAGCCCGAACGGCATGCACATGGCCTTGATTCACGCCCCCGGGCAGGCTGAGTTGGTGAAGACCTATAACGGCGTGGTCACCCAGTGGGAAGGCGCGCAGATCGTTCAGGCGGGGCAGGAGAAGCGGCTCCTGCTGCTGGGCCGTTCTGACCGGACGGCCGTGCTGATCGCCTACCGCCAGGAGGGCGGCCGGTGGGTGCCGGCAGACGCGCTGGAGGAGGAGATCAACCGCAACATGCTGCTCTCGCTGCGGGTGATGCACACGCCGGGCGCGGAGCGGCCGGCCCGCGGCATCATCGTGCTGGGCGACCGCGGCCTCACCGCCTCGCTCACCGGCGGGGGCGCCAGTTTCTGCGAGGGCGGGCTCCTCTGCATCCACTTCCGCCACGACGGCGGGTGGACCCTGCGATAGCGAAAACAGCCTGCACCACGCTGTGCAGGCTGTTTTCTGTGTGCGCCCGGCATGGGCGGCCATCAATCATCCTTTTCCTCGCCGCGCATCCAGTCGGGGCCCACCTGGCTGCCGACCCAGGCCTCGCCATCCTCCCAGACCTCTTTCTTCCAGATCGGGACGATCTGCTTCAGCCGCTCGATGGCGTGCCGGCAGGCCTCGAAGGCGTCGGCCCGGTGGGGGGTGGCCACGGCGATGACCACGCTGGCCTCGCCGATCTCCAGCTTGCCCACCCTGTGCACGATCGCGACCCGGGCGCCGGGCCAGCGTTCGGCGATCTCCTGACCAATCTGCTCCATTTGCGCCACGGCCATTTCGGCGTAGGCCTCGTACTCCAGGTGGACAGTGCGCCGGCCCCGGGTCCATTCCCGCACCGTGCCGACGAAGACCAGGGTCGCGCCCGAATACGGGTTGGTCACCCGGGCGGCGACCTCATCGGCCGAAAGGGGCGCCGCGGTGACTTCGAAGAGCGGCTGCCCGCCGGCTTCTGCACCGTCGACTTCTGCGCTGTTGGCTTCTGCGCTGTTGGCTTCTGCACTGTCGGCTTCCGCACCGCTGGTTTCGGCGCCGCCGCTGACCGGGGGGATGAGCGCCACCTCGTCGCCGTCGGCCAGCACCCGGTCCTCCGAGACATACTCACGGTTGACGGCCACGGAGAGAACCGGGGTGAGGCGGGAGAGGTTCGGATACTGCTGCGAAAGGATCTCCAGGAGCTGCGCGGCGGTCCGTCCGGCCCAGTCGCCTTCCAGGGTGCGCCGGCCCACGGCATCGGCCGCTGCCGCGAAGAGTTTCACCGTTATCAACCTGGGAACCCTCCCCGGGAACGCTGTTATTTGCCTACAGTATAGACCAGCGGCGGAGAGCCCGTCCACCCGGTCTCCACCTGGAGGACCCGCGGCTTTCCACCGGGCACCGGGTGGCGTATACTTAAACTTGGGAAGGGGGGCACTCCATATGGTTGGCGTGGACCTCATGAGTGTGGCAATGATCGAGCATACGGCAACCGTGGTTCTGGTGCTGCGTGCGGCGGCCTTGAAGCGACTGCTGGTCATGGAAGTGGGTCTGCTGGAGGGCCGGGCCATCGCACTGGAAGCTGAAGGGATCAGGACGCCCCGCCCGCTGACCCATGAACTGACCCTCCAGGTGATGGAGGCCCTGGGAGCAACGCTGACCCGTGTGGTGATCTGCGATTACCGCGACCGGACGTTTTATGCCAACCTCGAGCTGCGCACGGCCGACGGCCGGGAGTTGACGATCGACAGCCGCCCCAGCGACGCGCTCGCCCTGGCGCTCCGGCTGAAAGTGCCGATCATGGCGGAGGAGAAAGTGCTGGAGGAGGCCGGGCTCGACGAGAAAGAATTGGCAGAGCGAGAGGCGCGTTTGCAGTTGGCAGAGAATGATGATGAGGGAAGCGAACCCGTCCTGCACTAGCAGGGCGGAACTTCTTTGAACGAGGCATCTGCCGAGGAGGGAACTGGAGTGCAGCGTATGCTCGGAGAGTTGAACCCGCCTGAGCGACTCCTGATGGGACCCGGACCTTCCAACGTCGATCCGCGAATCCTGCGGGCGATGGCCACGCCGGTCATCGGCCACCTGGATCCCGCTTTCCTGGAGATCATGGATGAGACCATGGGGTGGCTGCGTGAGGTCTACCAGACGCAGAATCACCACACGGTGCCCATCTCGGCCACGGGTTCGGCCGGCATCGAGACCATGATGGTCAACCTGCTGGAGCCGGGGGATGACGTGGTGGTGGGCATCATCGGCTACTTCGGCCAGCGGATCGCCGACGTGGCCTCCCGGACCGGCGCAAACGTGCGGGTGATCGAGGCGCCCCTGGGCGAGGCGATCCCCCCGGAGCGGTTTGAGGAGGAGCTGCGGCGCAAGCCGGCCAAGCTTGTGGCCCTGGTGCACGCGGAGACCTCGACCGGCGCGGAGCAGGAGATCGCGCCGGTGGCCGAGATCGCGCACCGCTACGGCGCGCTCATCGCCATCGACTGCGTGACCTCGCTGGGCGGCATGCCGGTGAAGATCGACGAATGGGGCGTGGACGCGGCGGCCTCCTGCTCGCAGAAGTGCCTGGGCGCCCCGCCCGGACTCTCGCCGGTCACCTTCAGCCCCCGGGCGGTGGAGTTCGTGACCAGCCGCAAGACCAAGTGTCAGTCGTGGTACCTGGACCTGAGTCTGCTCTTCGCCTACTGGGGCGACGGCAAGGCTAACACCCGGGTGTTCCACCACACCGGCCCGATCACGATGATCTACGCCATGCGGGAGGCCCTGCGGATCGCACTGGAGGAGGGGCTGGAGGCCCGTTTCGCCCGGCACCGCAAGGCGCACGAGGCGTTCGTCGCCGGCCTGGAGGCGATGGGGCTCACGCTCTTCACCAAGGGCAAGCGGCTGCCGATGCTGAACGTGATCAACATCCCGGAGGGGATCGACGACCTGGCGATCCGCCGCCGGCTGCTGGAGCAGAACATCGAGATCTCCGGCGGCTTCGGCCCCCTGGCCGGCAGGGTGTGGCGCGTGGGGCTGATGGGTGTGAACGCCAACCCGGCGCCGGTGATCACGTTGCTGAGCGCCCTGGAGACGGCCCTGGCGGAGCAGGGATACCGGTGCGAGCGGGGAGCGGCGGTCGCGGCTGCCCGCGAGGTGTACAAGCGGTAATCTTGGGATGGTTCTTCAGGCGGCTCTCCGGCTGTGCCGGGGAGCCGCTTTTTTGGGCCGTGAGTGGTGGGGGGTTGGGCTGTGGCGGTCTGGTTGCCCTGGGGGTTTTGGGCACTGTGCAGTTTGTGAAGTCCGGGGGGCATGCGGTGTACAGGGGCCGCGGGTCTGGGAGAGCTTGTGGGACAAGGACTTGAGGAAAGTGCACATTCGTTCCGGTGGAGGCGGCGCCGGGGGCCGACGAGGTTGCAGGGGCAGTGCGGGAGGGCTGTCGGTGGATCTGGGGAGGCTCGGCGGTCTTGTTGCCCAGGTGGTTGGTAACAATGTGCACTTTCGCGAAGTCCAGGTGGCATGCGGGGTACAGCGCCCAGGGGTCTGTGAGCGCTTGTGGGACAAGGACTTGGGGAAAGTGCACCTTCGTTCCAGTGGAGGCAGCGCGGGGGGCCGGGATGGTTGCCGGGCTAGGGTGGCGTTGCGGAAAAGCAGCAGATGGATCTGGGGAGGCTCGGCGGTCTTGTTGCCTTGGGGGTTGGTAACAATGTGCACTTTCGTGAAGTCCGGGTGGCATGCGGGGTACAAGGGCCGCGGGTCTGGGAGGGCTTGTGAAAGTACACATTCGTTCCAGCGGAGGCAGCGCCAAGGAGGAGGTGGTGAAAGAGGCATGTGGCAACACGGTCGGGTGGTCGGTGGCCGCAGGTCGAGTCTGCACCGAGCGGCGGTGGGGAGAGAGCTCCGGGCCAACGGCGGATGCGCCGGCGGCCAGTCGAACGTGCAGGGTGAGAGTGTCGGTTGGCTTGCTGGTGGGCCATGGCAAGAAAGTGCACTTTCCTGTAGGCCGAGTGCGGGAAGGGCCCAGAGAGTGAGTCCCTGAAAACCCTTGCGGCACAACGCCTGTCGGAAAGTGCACTTTCGTTCGCGTGGGAATCCCGCGGGTCGGCTCACAGTCAACCCTGCAACGGGCGGCGGGAAGGCGGCGCCGAACGTTGGCCCGGCGCCGGACGCTGGGCTGGACGGCGGCGTGACCGTGGGACGGGGGTGAATGGCGGGCAGGGGCTGGAGGCGGCGGGACTGTG
>JAMNXV010000141.1 GCA_023623185.1 Bacillota bacterium | reverse complement strand
GCCATCAGCTTGGCCGTGATGGGCTCACGCCCCCTGGCCTTGCGGTCCTGCCTGGCGTAGGGGAAGTGGGGCACCACCGCGGTGATCCGGCGGGCGCTGGCCCGCCGGAGGGCATCGCCGATGACGAGCAGCTCCATCACGTTCTCGTTCACGGGATGGACCCCGGATTGGATGACGAAGCAGTCCGTTCCCCGCACCGACTCGTTGATGTCTACCCGGATCTCGCCGTTGGAGAAGCGGCCGACGTTCATGTTGCCGAGGCTGATCCCCATGTGTTCCGCAATCGCCCTGGCCAGTGGGAGGTTTGCGTTTCCGGAGAAAATCTTGAGCTTACGGTCACGGTACGATACCACGGCTAAACGCCCTCCCTCTTCTTCTTGCGCTGCCGCCAGGCCTCCTTCAGGCTGGCGGCGCGGCCTTCCTTGATGACCGCCTGCGCCCGTTCCACCACCAGCGCATCGGCCGGGATCTCGGTTCTCGGGCCCACCGTGGAGCCCGCAGCGATCAGCGCGCCATCTCCAACAGTGATCGGGGCGATGAGGTTGACGTTCGTGCCGATGAAGGCGCCGCTGCCGATCTCAGTCCTGAACTTCTCAACGCCGTTGTAGTTTGCGGTGATCGTGCCGGCGCCGATGTTGGCTCCGGCGCCGATGGCGGCATCTCCCAGATAGGCGTGGTGGTGGCACTTCACGCCACGGCCCACCTTCGCCTTCTTCAGCTCGGCGTAGTTGCCGATCTCCGCTTCGCCCTCGAGCTCGCAGCCGGGGCGCAGGTGAGCCATGGGGCCGATGCGGCAGCCGGGGCCCACGTAGGACTCCTCGACGACCGACTGCTCCACCGTCGAGCCCGCCTCCACCGTCGAGGAGACGATGGTGGTCATCGGCCCGATCTTGCAGTTGGGGCCGATCACGGTCTTGCCGTGGATGAAGGTGAAGGGCCAGATCACCGTGTCGCGCCCGATCTCCACGTCCTCGTCGATGTAGGTCGCGTCGGGGTTGATGATGGTGACCCCGTTGCGCATGTGACGCTCGTTGATCAGCCTGCGCAGCCTTGCCTCGGCCCGGGCCAGCTCCACCCGGTCGTTGGGCGCCAGCGCCTCCTCCTCGGAAGCGGCCAGCAGGGCCTGCACCTTCTCCCCCTCCCGCAGCAGGATCTCCCACGCCTGGGGGAGGTAATACTCGCGCTGCGCGTTGTTCCGGTCGAGCCGGCGCAGGAGGGCCGTGAAGCCCTTCCGGCGGAACAGCGCGACGCCAGGCCAGATCTCCCGGATGCGCCGCTGCTCCGGCGTCGCGTCCTTGAATTCGACACTGCCCAGAAAAGCGCCCGTTTCCGGGTCGCGCAGAATCCGGCCCAGAGATCCGGGGTCAGCGACCTCGGCCGTCAGCAGCGTGACGGCCGCGTCGACCTCAGCGTGCGCCCGGATCAGCTTCTGAATCAGCTCTGGGCCGATGAACGGGTTGTCGCCGTACATCACCAGCACGTGGCCGCCCTCGGTCTCGTCGATCAGATCGGCCGCCTGCAGAACGGCATGGCCCGTTCCCAGTTGCTCAGACTGCACGGCGTACCGCACGCGATCTCCCAGGTAGGCACGGATCCGCTCCTGCTGGTATCCGACGACGACCACGATGTCGTCCAGCCCGGCCCGCCGCATGTTGTCCACAATGTGGCCAATCATGGGCTTGCCTGCGATCGGGTGCATCACCTTGATAAGATCCGATTTCATCCGGGTTCCGTGGCCTGCAGCGAGCAAGATGGCGGTGATGTCCGACATGGGATCCCTCCCCCCGGTTCAATCCGCAGCCATTATACCACAGGCGACAGACGAAACAAGGAAAAATGGCCCGGCACATCCCCCTGTGCCGGGCCCGATCAGGCCCCTGGCCTAACCCTCACGCAGCGCCTCGCCCCCCACGGCGACCAGTTCCCGGTCCCCGGCGTCTTCCTGCGACGCCATGGCGCCCTCGTCGCACGACTCCCACGGCAGTTCAGGCTCTTCACTGCCGCTCTGCAGCGCGGGCGGCTGCCAGGCAGGCAACTGCGGGCTCATCGGCTGTCCAGGGATCGGCTGTCCGACCGGCGGGTGCCCACCCAGCGGCTGCACGCCGTTCGGCTGCCCGACCGGCGCCGGGTCCGCGGCCATCTCCACCTCTCCGTCCAGGCCCTCCGGCGCCGCCACCTCGCTCTTCGCCATGGCGTCGTAAGCGCCGAGCACCGCGCTCTGAATCGCCTGCCGCATCTCCGCGGTGCAGGGGTAGACGATGTCGCGCCACGCCCCGTCCTTGTTCTTCCGGCTGGGCATGGAGACGAAGAGCCCCTTCGACCCCTCCACCACTTTCAAGTCCGTCACCGTCAGCACCCCGTCAAAGACGACCGTCACCAGGGCCTTGACCTTGCCTTCCCCCACGAGCTGGTTGATCCGGACGTTCGTGATCCTCATGCTTCAGTACCTCCCCACCGAGTCTGTGTGGAAGTAGTTCTCTGTTTTCCCAGGTTATTCCTCCCGGGCGGAGCGGAAAATACCGTGCAAATGTTCGCAGACTCGGCTGCCCGTTCCCGTTCAGGCGAACATACGCGAAGGAGGGAGGCCGAAGCCTCCCTCCTTCATCTCCCCTGTCCGGCACGACGCCCGGCTACTCCCCACTCTTCACGGGCTGCCGCCGATGCCGGAACTCGACGGCAGCAACCCCCGCTGCGGCGGACCCCAGCGCCAGCAACGTGAGGGCCAGCCCAATCAGCGGGATGTGGAGCCAGAGCGGCAGGCTGCCGCTCAGCAGCGCCACGACGACCGGGACCATGGCCACCGCGACCACGAGTCCGGCGGCCGCCACGTTCCGGAACCACCAGGCCGGCCGATGCGCCATCACTCACACCTCCTACCACTCGCTCGGACGATACGGCGGGATGATCCAAACGCGGTAACCTCTCGCCTTCAAGACGGCGAGAATCTCATCTACATGGCGGGCGTTGCGCGTCTCCAGGGACAGGTTGATCTCCACCTCGCCGATGGAAACCTTGCTGAGCCAGCGCTCGTGGTGCACATCAATCACGTTGGCGCCGGCCTGCGCCACGGTGGCGAGCAGCTGCTGCAGCCCGCCGGGCCGGTCAGGCACGAAGGTGGAGAGCCGGATGTACCGTCCCGCCTTCACGAGTCCGCGCTCGATGATGCGGGAGATGATGTTGACATCGATGTTCCCGCCCGACAGCACGACACAGACGGGCCCCTCCACGTCGGCGATCTTGTCGCCGAGGAGCGCGGCCATGCCCACCGCGCCGGCGCCCTCCACGATCACCTTTGCGCGCTCCAGGAGGTACAGGATCGACTGGGCGATCTCCTCCTCCTCGACCAGCACGATGTCGTCGACGTGCTCCCGAATGATCTGCCAGCACAGCTCGCCGGGCTGCTTGATGGCGATGCCGTCGGCGATGGTGTGCACCGAGTCGGTCGCCACCAGTTTCCCCTGCTGCTGGCTGAGGAAGACCGCCGGGGCGCCGGACGCCTGAACACCCACGACCCGCACGTCCGGCCGGCGGGACTTGACCGCCAGAGCGACGCCCGCCATCAGGCCGCCGCCGCCGATGGGCGCCACCACCGTCTTGACCTCGGGCAGGTCCTCCAGGATCTCCAGGGCCACCGTGCCCTGCCCGGCGATCGTGTACGGGTCATCGAAACCGTGCATGAACGTGTAGCCGTGCTCAGCCTGCAGCTCCAGCGCCTTCTGGTAGGCGTCGTCGTAGGTGTCGCCGTGCAGGACCACCTGCGCGCCGTAGTTCTGCGTTGCCTCCAGCTTTGAGATCGGGGCGCCCTCCGGCATGCAGATGACCGAGCGGATGCCCAGACTGCTGGCCGCCAGGGCCACGCCCTGGGCGTGATTGCCCGCTGACGCCGCGATGACGCCTCGGGCCTTCTCATCGTCCGTCAGCGAGTGGATCTTGTTCAGGGCCCCGCGCACCTTAAACGAACCGGCGCGCTGCAGGTTCTCGGCTTTCAGGTAGACCGAAAGCCCCAGTTGTGCGCTGATGCCGGGGCTCTGAAGAATGGGGGTCCGCTTGATGTGTCCTTCCAGCAGGGTGCGTGCCCGTTCAATGTCTGCGATGGTTACGGTCAAGCAAGGGTCACTCCTTCGACAGTCGATCGGCTGGAACCACACGAACCGTGCGCGCCACCTCGTCCACCTGCTCCAGCGTGAGCAGCGACACGTAGCGCTCCACCTGCTTGCGCCCCGGCTCTGCCGTGGCGACAAAGACGCCCACGCCCACCACTGTGGCGCCCATCTCGCCGGCCACGTCGACCATGGCACGGGCCGTCGCGCCCGCCTTCATGAAGTCGTCGACCACCAGCACCCGGGAGCCGCGCTGCAGGGTGCGCAGGCCGACGGTCATCGTGTGAATGCGGCGGGTGGAGCCGGAAATGTAGTGGAGCGTGACCGAGGGCCCCTCCGTCACCCGGCCCTCACGCCGGGCCACCACCATGGGCAGGCCTAAGGCGCGGGCCACCATGAGGGCCAGCGGAATCCCCTTGGTCTCCACGGTGAGCACCGCGTCGGGCGCCGCATCGATGAACCGCGCGGCCATGATGCCGCCGATCCGGGCGCTCCAGATCGGGTGGTTGATCAGATCGGTCATGTAGACGAAGCCGCCGGGCAGAATACGCGACGGATCGCTGAGGAGGCGGCAGAGCTCCAAAAGGGTCTCCTGCTCCTCCTCCCGGGAGGGCAGCGGCCAGTACTGCACCCCGCCGGCTGCGCCCGGATGGGTGCGCAGCAGGCCGGACCCGTCGGCCTCCAGGGCCTCCTTCACCAGGGCGAGATCCTCCGAAATGGTGGATTTGGCGGCACCGAACCGCTCGGTGAAGAAGCTCAGCGGCAGGAGCTCCCCCGGCCGCTCGGAGAGGAGTTTCATGATGGTCACCAGACGCTGGCTCCGAGTCATCCGATCGATGGATGCCACCCCCTGTCTGCCTGAGCAGGCCCGCTACTTCAGCACCGACTGCATGAGGGCGAGGTCGCTCGGTTTGTCCACGTCGATGCCCACTTCAGGCCAGGGGCAGACCACCACGGCCCCTTTGATGTCCAGCATGCGCGAGACCTTCTCCTCCAACTCCTTGAGGCTCAGGTTGCGAAGCAGCACGTAACGCAGGGTAAAGCCCCAGCCCAGCAGGCTGACCATCTTCAGCGGGCTCTTGCGGTAGTCCAGGAAGGCGCGGATCTTCGGCGCCACCCGCTGCACGATGGCGGGATTGACCAGAAACAGGTTCCCGCCGGTGAACGTGCCCTCCCGCAAGGTGACGTATGTACGCCGGACGTCGGGGAAGCGCGCCTCGGAAACCCCCCGCTCCACGATGGGATAGTACAGGTCGGCAGGCCGCTTCTCGCACAGGGCGATCAGGTCGTCCACAATCTGGCCGGTGAGCAGGGGAACGTCGCTGCCGACCACCAGGAACCGCTCGTCCGGCGGCAGCACCTTCACGGCCTCCAGCACGTTGTCCACGATGTGGCCGCGGCTGGGCACGAACTCCAGGTTCCGGCCGGACACGTGCGGCTCCACCTCGCCGGGCGGTGCGACGATCACGATGCGCCCGATCGACCTGGCCTCCTGCAAGGCGTCGATGACGTACTGGATCATGGGCTTGCCGTTGATCTCGACGAGCGCCTCGTTGGGCGCCGGGCTGACTTCCCGCAGCGGACCGCCGTTGGCGGCCCCGGCCAGGACGATGACGTGTACGGCCATGCCCTATCTCTCCCCAGTGCCAAGAAATATATACCGGAAACAAGCAGTCTGCTTCTCGGCGCGGCGGCCGAACTCCTGCCGGATCGCCGCAGAACCACTAGCCGACGGTGCGCACCAGCCACGCGCCCCTCGCCAGGGGACGGACCTGCCGGAGGAGCGCCTCGCCCGCCTCCCGGTGCGGCACCAGGCCCAGCACGGTCGGACCGGCCCCCGACATCACGGCCCCCAATGCGCCACCGGCCAGCATCGCTTCCTTCAGGCGGGCGATCTCCGGATGGCGGGGCAGCATCACCTGCTCGAACACGTTGCACAGCAATCTGCCGACCAGGGCTGCGTCGCCCCGGGCCAGGGCCTCTTCCATCGCCCCGGTGTCGGGGCGGGACGCCACCTCCGGAAGCTGGTCAAACCACTCGTATACCCGGCCGGTGGACTTGGCCACATCCGGCGTGGCCAGCACCATCCAGAGCGGTTCTGCCACCGCAATCGGGGTGATCCGCTCCCCGACGCCCTCCACCCGGGCAGACCGGGACCAGATGAAGAACGGGACATCAGATCCGAGGCGGATGGCCAACTCCGCCAGCTCCCGGTCCGAGAGCCCTGTCCCCCAGAGCCGGTTCAGGCCCACCAGCACGCCTGCGGCGTCGGTGGAGCCGCCCGCCAGCCCGGCGGCCACCGGAATCGCTTTCTGCAGCCGGATGACGGCGCCGCGCCGGCACCCCGTCGCCTCCCGGAGCAGCGCCGCGGCCCGGTAGGCCAGGTTCTCCTCCAGCCGGCCGGTTACGGGAGGCCGGCTCTCCAGGGAGATCCCCTCGTCCGCAGCCTCCAGGAACAGGCGGTCATGCAGCGAAATCGGCACCATGACCGAGCGGATATAGTGATACCCGTCCTCAGGCCGCCTCTCCAGCACATCCAGTGTAAGGTTCACCTTTGCGTGGCATTCGATCTGCATCCAGATTACCCTCCACACACCGAAAAAGCCAGGGATTCTCCCTGGCTCTGGTTCCGGTTCTATGCCGCTTAGCGGGACTGCGCCTCGAACTTGGTCTCCTTGCCGCTGGAGGAGCAGACGACCAGCTCCACGGTCTCCGTCAGCAAGTCCGCGTAGCTGTAGCTAACCCGGCGCACCGTATCAGCTTCGCACAGCCTGACGGTGAAGATGTTGGGGTATGTACCTTCAAGTACCCCTTCCCGCTCGATGATCTTCTTGCGGCCCTTATTGGCCTTCAGGCGGATCTTCTCCCCAACGTACGCCTCGAGATCCCGCTTGATGTCGACAAGAACGCTCCTGGAAGCCAATTGCCACCACACCTTCCCCGCTCAGTGGTCAATCCGCTGGCGCAATCATTCACGAGACTAGTATAGCAGCTCTGGCCCCTAGAGTCAAGGAAAATATCATTTTACTCGCCCGCGCACCCCGTGTCAAGTACTTCTGGTGAATGAACGCGCCGATTGTGCGCAAGAGGGGGGCGGCTTCACTTGGTGTAACGGTCTGCCACCTTGGAGGCGCCGTAGGAGTTGGGCTTGATCTCGGCGTGGAACCCGCTGCCCACGATCATGCCCACGACATCGCGGATCAACTCGCGGGTCTCGCCCTGCTCGCCGATATCCAGGTGGATCTCGACGTTCAGACCCGTCGCGCCGCAGGTGGACAGGCTCTGAGCAAGCCGCTCCGCGGCCGCAAGCGACAGCGCAGCCTCGTAGAAGATGCGCTGGCGGAGGCTGCGCATCTTGCGCTGCCGGCGCTTGCGGTAGTAGAACCGCGCGCCCTTGCCCTTCCGGTGAACGATGATCGCCGTCACGAAGCACAGGTCCGTGCGGGTGTGGGAATCCGTGCCGACGATCAGCCGGTACGAGCCGTGGGGCTCGTCGGCCATGAACGCCAGCAGATCCTCGATCAACTGGTCAAACGTGAGCGGTCCCCTGGTCGGGCTGTAGAATCTACCATCCTCCACAGGCGCTCCCCCCATCAGGTGCAAACAGCTTTCTCGCCACAGCCGCGAACTCCTCCAGTGACAGGCTCTCGCCCCGGCGGGACGGGTCAATGCCCGCCGCTTCCAGGGCGGCCTGCACCGTCGCCTTATCCATCCCCAGGGTTGTCAGCGCGTTCACCAGGCTCTTGCGCCGCTGTCCGAAGGCAGCCCGGACCACCTTGAAGAAATCTGCTGCCTCTGCGTCCACAGGCGGTTCGGGCCTGAGCCGCATGCTCACGACGGCGGAGTCCACATCGGGCTGCGGCATGAACGAGGCCCGGTTGACACGCAGCACAACCCGCGGCTCCGTGTAATATTGTACCGCGACGCTGAGGGCGCCATAGGTCTTCGAGCCAGGAGGCGAGACCATGCGGTCGGCCACCTCTTTCTGCACCATCACCACCACCTGCGTGAGCGGCAGCTCTTCCTCAAGAAGCCGCATGACCAGCGGCGTGGTGATGTAGTACGGCAGGTTCGCGACCACCTTGGCCTTCTGCCCCGGCGCCATTCTCTCCTCGAGCAGTTTATGTAAATCGACCCGGCCGGCGTCACCGTGTATGACCTCGACATTGGAGCTGGCCTTCTGCACCGTCTCCCGGAGCACCTGCACCAGCCCGCGGTCCAGCTCGATGCAGACCACGCGCCCCGCCCGTTCGGCCAGACGCTGCGTCAAGGTACCCAACCCAGGCCCGATCTCCAGCACCAAGTCATCCGGCTCCAGCGCGGCCGCAGCCACGATGGCGTCAAGCACCCTGCCGTCAACCAGGAAGTTCTGCCCCAGCCGGTGCTGCGGACGAAGGCCGTACTGGGCCATCAGCCGCTTCAGGACGCCCGGGTTCGCCAGGTCCATTAAATCGTCTCCTTACTGAAAGTGCGAGAAGCCAGAGGCCGTATCGGGCGGCCCCTGGCTCGTGTTCAGTCTCCCAAGACATAGACCGTGACCGGCCGCACACCCCAGGCCAGGGCCTCCTCCACCGTGTCGAAGCAGAGATCAATGCGGTTTCCCTTGATCGCTCCGCCGGTGTCCGCAGCCAGGGCCGGGCCGTACCCCTCCACATACAGGCGTGTGTACAGCGGAATCACGGTCGGGTCGACAGCCACGATGCCGCGCGCCGCCGGAATTCCCGTGTAGGTTAACCCATTGCCGTCGGGATTACTCTCCGGTCCCGGAGTGTAGCCTGTTGCGACCATCTCCATGACTTCAGTATAGCGGAACTGCTCACCGCCGCGGGAGACCACGCCGCCCGTGCCGTAGGCGATGATCCGTGGAGTCGGCTCCTCGATGATCGTCTCATTCACGACCTCGCTGGAGACTTCCTCGCCATCCTCGTACCGCACGACCCGCTCGATCCGCTTCCGCCCGGGCGCGCCGGCCTGAATGACCTCCTCGGTTCCCGCCAGCAGGCTGCCGTCGGGCCGCTCCACCGTCTCATAGGGAACCTCCGCTTCGGCCACCACCAGTTCCTCCGCCCGCCGGACGATGCGGACCTCCATGCCGGCAGTGATCGGCGCGGACTCCGGCACAGACAGCGAATCCAGCTCGCCCAGGCCGACCGACTGCTCAGCCAGAAGCTCCGCGACGGTGCGCGCAGCGGAATGCACCGTGCGCCGCTCGCCGCCGTCGATCAAGGTGACCGGAACGGCGCGGCGAATCGTCACGTCCACCTGGTCCGCGCCCGACAGCGGGGTGTCCAGCGGCGGCTCCACGACATCGTGCGGGCCGACGGTGATTCCGGCCTCAGCCAGGGCCTCGTCAAGGCTCGGAGAGAAGGTGACGAAGGTGACCGGCTGCTCCAGCCCCCGAACCGTCACCGTTTGCGGAGCGGGCCGTGCCAGCATGCCCAGCGCCGCTGCCAACAGCACGAGCGCCGCGGCGGCGGCCAGTACGCGGCCCCGTGCAGATCTCATGCGCATGCCCGCTCCCCCCTGTTCTGCCGTTCTGCCATAATAGTTCGCCCCTGCGGACCCCTATGCCTGCCAGGGACCGCTGGCAACTTCTGTACGGGACGCACGGCAAAGCCCGGTGATGATGAATCACCGGGCTTTGCGCTGGCGTGCCTACCAGGATTCGAACCTGGGGCCTCTTGCTCCGGAGGCAAGCGCTCTATCCACTGAGCTATAGGCACATTTGACCGGAAGTGAGGAGCGCCTTCGGCGGCACCTGCGGTGCCGGCCTGCAGGCGCCTGGAGAAACTCCGTGCGCTTTCGGAAGCGCCTTGCGGCGCTTCCTCCAAGCGCTTTGGTGACCCCAACGGGATTCGAACCCGTGCCGCCGCCGTGAAAGGGCGGTGTCCTAGGCCTCTAGACGATGGGGCCGGTTGTTGGTGGGCGGTACTGGGATCGAACCAGTGACCCCTTGCGTGTGAAGCAAGTGCTCTCCCGCTGAGCTAACCGCCCGGGTGAATGCGGTCGGCCTTCCCCCGGCGACTTGCCATCGCCGGGGGAGGCTTTCCGTCAAACTAGTTTGGGCAGCGACCTATTCTCCCCCCTTGCGGAGTACCTTCGGCCCTGGAGGGCTTAACTTCCGTGTTCGGTATGGGAACGGGTGATCCCCTCCGGTATCGCCAC
>JAMNXV010000145.1 GCA_023623185.1 Bacillota bacterium | reverse complement strand
GCCGTTCCTGCTGGCGATCCGGGACGACCGGACCGGCGTGACCCTCTTCCTGGGCGCGATCGTGGATCCGTCGTAGGGGGGTGCTGCATGCGGATGTCAGCCATGCGTAAGCGGCTCATCCTGCCCGCCGTGCTGCTGGCCGGGCTCCTGCTCCAGGGCTGCGGCGGCCTGCTGCCCGGTGGCCAGGGCCTGGCCGCGGCGCCTCCCCGGCCGGAGTCGGTGGACCCGGCCCTGGCGGAGGCTGCCGACCGCTTCGGGATCGGGCTGCTCCAGGCGGTGTACGCGGACCGGCAGGGTGAGAACCTGTTCCTGTCGCCCGTCAGCGCCCAGGTGATCCTCAGCCTGACCGCCAACGGCGCCCGGGGCGAGACGCAGCGGGAGATGCTCGCCGCCCTGGGGTACGGGGAGGCGGACACCGGTGCCGTGAACGAGGCCATGCGGGACGTGTTGGGTATCATGGCCCATCCCGGCGAGCAGGTGGAGCTCACCACGGCCAACGCCGTCTGGTACCTCAAGGGGTTCGAGGTGGTGCCGGCCTTCCGGGAGGTGGCCCGGGAGCATTACGGTGCGGAGCTGTACGAGACCGAGTTCGGCAGGCCACAGGCGGCCGAGGCCATCAACCGCTGGGTGGCGCGCCGGACCCGGGATCGCATCCCGGCGTTGATCGACAAGACCTCCGAGGACACCCGCATGGTGCTGGTGAACGCTCTCTACTTCAAGGGCGAGTGGCAGGAGCCGTTCAACCCCGACCGCACGGAACCCGGGCCCTTCCACCGGCCGGACGGCAGCGTGGTGCAGGTTCCGTTCATGCGCCAGACGGAGACCTTCGGCTACCTGGCGGAAGATGGGCTGGTGGGGGTGCGGCTGCCCTACGGCGAGGGCGACCTGGCGCTCTACGCCTTCATGCCGGACGAGTGGGACGGCTTCGTGGAGGGGCTCACCCCCGGGCGGTTCCGGGGGTGGATCGACGGAATGGCGGAGGAACGGATCCGGCTGGCCTTGCCGAAGGTGCGGCTGGAGGACGCCCACGAACTTCAGGATCCTCTCCGCGCGCTGGGCATGGAGCGGGCGTTCGACGCCGAGCAGGCGGATTTCAGCGGGCTGCTGGACACCCCTGAGCCGCTGTACGTGGACCGGGTGATCCAGAAGACCTACCTGGAGATCCACGAGAAGGGCACCGAGGCGGCCGGCGCCACCGCCGTGGAAATGAGGCCCGGCAGCGCGCCGCTTGCCGCACCCCCTGAGGTGGTGCTGGACAGGCCCTTCCTCCTGGCGATCCGGGACGACCGCACCGGCGTCACGCTGTTTTTGGGCGCGATCCTGGACCCGTCGTAGACAGCGGAAATAACAGCGCTCCCCCGGCCCATTCCGGGCCAGGGGGAGCGCCTCGTCTTCCGCCGTCTCTCCTAGTCGCCGATCTTCTGGGCCTCCTCCAGGACCGCCGCCGGGATGTCCAGGCCCAGCGTCTCCACCGTCTTGGTGTTGATGATGAGGCTCAGGTCCTCGTTGTACCGCACGGGCAGATCGCCGGGGTTCTTGCCCTCCAGGATGTCGACCACCACCTCGGCGGTCAGCAGGCCGTGCCGGTAGTAGTCGAGGCCGAAGGTGGCCAGGGCGCCCTGGTTCACGTAGCTGTCCACCGACGAGATGGCAGGGATCTTGTTGCTGTTGGCCACGTCGATCACCGCCATGACCCCCTGCGCGAGGGTGTTGTCGGTGATGAGGTAGAGCCCGTCGACCCGGCCCACCAGCGACTGGGCCGCCTGCTGCACCTCCGCGGCGTTGGCCACCGTCGCTTCCACGATGTTCAGGCCCAGCTCGTCCGCAGCGACCCGGATGTCGTTCATCAGGGCCACGGAGTTGGCCTCGCCGGCGTTGTAGATGATGCCGACATTGGTCACGTCGAGGCCCAGCCGGTCGAACAGCTCCATCTGGATCTTCACCGGCACCAGGTCGGAGGTTCCGGTGACGTGGGCGCCGGGCTTCTCCAGGTCAGCCACCAGGCCGGCGCTGAGGGGGTCGGTGACGGCGCTGAACACGATCGGGATCGGGTTGTTCTTGGTGGCATTCACCGCGGCCTGCGCGCTCGGCGTGGCGATGGCGATGATCAGGTCCTTCTTGTCGGCGACGAACTTCTCTGCGATCTGCTGTGCCAGGGGCTGCTCGCCCTGAGCCGACTGGAAGTCGATTACGATCTCCTTGCCGTCCTCATACCCGGCCTCCCGCAGCCCGTCGATGATGCCCTGACGGGTGGCGTCCAGGGCCGGGTGCTCCACGATCTGCGTGAGGCCGATCTTGATCGGCTCAGCAGCCGTTTCGGAACCGGAGCTGCCGGAATCGGACGGGGAACTGGTCGTCCCGGAAGGGGAACCGCTGGGACCCTGCGGTTGGGTCGTGGACCCACCGCCACCGCCACACCCGGCCAGCACGAGCGCGGCGGTCAGAAGAACCGCTAGTACGCGACGCACGGCAGATCGCCCTCCTCTGTTGCGTTCCATCCTTCTCTCTGTATGCGAACCCCTCCTGACAGGGGGAGCCGCCTAGTTGGCCAGCACGGCCCGGTCGTAGGTAAACTCCTCGCCCCGCACCCGCTCGAAGGCCTGGCGCAGCCCGTCGATGGTCAGACCCTGCTTCTCGGCGCCGCCGACGGTGAAGAGGATGCGCCCCTCGTGCATCATCACCAGCCGGTCGCCGAGGCGGATGGCCTGCTCCAGGTTGTGCGTGATCATCAGGGTGGTCAGGCGGTGCTGCCGCACCCAGCGGTTGGTCAGGTCGGCGATGAGCGCCGCCGCCCGCGGATCCAGGGCCGCGGTGTGCTCGTCGAGCAGCAGGATGTCCGGCCGCTGCAGGGTGGCCATCAGCAGGCTCAGGGCCTGGCGCTGGCCGCCCGAGAGCAGCCCGACCTTGTCGTTCAGGCGGTTCTCCAGGCCGAGGCCCAGCTGGGCCAGCTCCTCCGCAAACTGTCTGCGCTTGGCCGCCGTAAGGGCCCAGCGCAGGCCCCGGGAGCGGCCGCGCGCAGCGGCCAGGGCGAGGTTCTCGGCCACCGTCAGGCTCGGGGCGGTGCCGGCCAGCGGGTTCTGCAGCACCCGCCCGATGCGGGCGGCGCGCTGCACCTCGCTTTGGCGGGTGACGTCGACGCCCCCCAGCAGGATACGGCCGCGGTCCGGCGCAATCACCCCGGCCACCGAGTTGAGCAGGGTCGACTTCCCGGCCCCGTTGGAGCCCACGACGGTGACGAACTCGCCGGGCTCCAGGGTGAGATCGATGCCGCGCAGCGCCCTGACCTCGTTGACGGTGCCCGGGAAGAAGGTCTTGTGCACGCCTTCGATGGTCAGACCGGTCACCTGGCTTCACTCCCTTCCGGCAGCCGCACCGTCCGCTTGATGTGCGGGATGGAGAGGGCCAGCACGACGAGTGCGGCGGTGACCAGCTTCAGGTCGCTGGCCTGGAAGCCGGCCCGCAGGGCCAGCGCGAAGATGGTCCGGTAGATGATGGAGCCCAGCAGCGCAGAAATGGTGGCCCGGAAGACGGTGGGGGCGCCGAAGAGCGCCTCGCCGATGATGAGCGCCGCCAGGGCCGCCACGATGGTGCCGATGCCCATCTGGGCGTCCGCGAAGCCGCTGTACTGGGCCACGAGGGCGCCGCCCAGCCCCACGATGCCGTTGGAGAGCGTGAAGGCCAGGAGCCGCATGCTGTCGCTGCTGACCCCGAGCATGCGGACCATGCCGTCGTTATCGCCCGTCGCCCTCAGCGAGAGCCCGAGCTCGGTGCGGAAGAAGAGGTTCATCAGGAGCACCAGCAGCGCGGCGGTGGCGGCGAACAGGGCCAGCTTCCCCCAGGGGTTGTCCGGCACCAGGGTCTCCAGCGTGAAGAGGGCGATGTTGGAGCGCCCCATGATGCGCAGGTTGACTGAGTAAAGTCCCGTCATGGTGATGATGCTGGCCAGGAGCGGCTGCACGCGCAGGCGGGTGTGGATGAGTCCCGTGATCGCGCCGCCCGCGGCCCCGGTGAAGAACCCGGCGAGGGTGGCGGCCACCGGGTGGACGCCCATCGTCAGCAGGCGGGCCGCCGTGGCCGCGCCCGTGGTCAGGGTGCCGTCCACCGTCAGGTCCGGAACGTTCACCACCCGGAAGGTCATCCAGACCCCGAGGGCGACCAGCCCCCAGACCAGGCCTTGTTGGAGGACCGGCAGCAGAAAGTTGAGGACGAATTCCATGATGACGCCTCCCATCGGGAACGCACTTTCGGGTTCGGAAATTGAGAAGGCCCCCCGAAGACGCGGGCGGCCCAGGGTTGAAGTTCCGGCGTGGTGAAGGTGTATCCTCGACTTGTGCCCTTACAGCGAAACGCTATGCAAGTCTACAGACTTGGGGATTATGATACTTTACCAAGATGAAGTGTGTCAATAGGAAACGGGCAATCGGCTCAAGGTTGGCTGTGGCAGGCGAGACAAGTTATACTAATTCCATGGTCAAGCGCATTGGAGCCATTCCCGAGACGAAGCCGCGCAAGTGGCGGCACAGGCTGACGGCGCCCCTTTCCGCCTTCGCCCGGCAGGTGGCCGAACTGGAGGAAGGCGTGGGGCTCCGCCTTCTGACCGAGCGGCTGTCAAGTATGGACCTGGGCGACCGGGCCGTGCTGGTGGTGCGGCCCACCCTGGGCTTCCTGTCGGCCGATCTCTGCCTCGTCGGTCCCGGCCGGGCGCTGGTCATGAGCGCCCTGCACTGGGCCGGCGACATCGCCCCGGGGCCGAAGGGCGAGTGGCGGGGCGCAGGGGGAAAGGTGGATCTGGGCCGGCCGGACCGCAGGGCCCGGCTCTTCTGCGACCGGCTGGCCTTCAGCGGCCACGCCCGGGGCATCGCCCTGGAGCCTGTGGTGGTGTTCACCGCCGGTCCGGCCCGATGCCTGGGGACCGATCCCGAGGCGACCCTGGTGCAGTGGGACGAGCTGGAATCGTTCGTGGCAAGCCGGATTCACCCCGCCGCCGTCGGGTTCCCCGCGGCGGAACTGATCCGGCTGATCAGCCCGCCCGGCGCCGGGACGAGTACGGAGTAGAGGAGGAGCGCCATGCCCCCGAACAGGTTCTGGTCCTCCGTCTGGACGGTGGGCGGCTTCCTGCTGCTCATCACCCTCCTGCAGATGCTGGCCGACACGATCGTGACGCTCTTCGGGCTTCTCGATCTGGCGCCCGCCGCCAGGCAGTGGGTCCTGGGCATCAGCCACGCCGTGGTGCCGATCATCGGCGCCCTGACCTACGTCAACTGGCGCTGGGGCTGGAAGTCCGACAACGCCGGGCTCAGACTCACCCCGGCGGCCGGCTTCTGGCTGCTGCCCGGTCTGGCCGGGGGGCTGGCCCTCGCCGGAGTGGCCTTCCTGATCGGCGGGTGGGGCCGCGCGCCGGAGCTCAACCTGGCCGCGGCGCCGCTGCTGCGGGCCGCCCTGATGTCGGCGGCCCTCTTCGGCGTCGAGCTCGCCCTGCGGGGCATCGCGATCTCCCGGTTTCAGCAGGACCTGTCGGGCAGGGATGTGCTCATCCTGGCCCTGGCGGCGCCCGTGGTCTGGGTGGTCCTGACCGCGATGTTCGGCCTGGGCTGGCCGGACCCGGCCATCCGGGCGCACTTCGGGGGACTGGCGGGCCTTGCCTTCTCCGTCCTGCTGAGCCTGCTCTTCCTGCAGACCCAGTCCGTCTGGCTGGTGGCGGGCGTGCACATTGGGCTCTACCTGGGCCGGACCGTGCTGGGACTGACGTACAGCCAGTTGGGGCTGCTGGTGGTGTCGGCGGTGCCGGCCGCTGTGCTGCTGTGGCTTGAACTGAATCGCATGCGGACCATCCGGCCGTCGGGCCCGGGGCGGGGGAGGCGCCGGGTGGTGTACGGCAAGACAGTGCGCGGCCCCTGGGGACCTCATTAAGGTGGATTCGCGATTTCACGGCGCACTTTCCGGGGTGCGCCGTGTATTTTTATGCTTGCAATCTGCATAGATATGCGCTACACTCTTTTCCAATCGAGGAAGGGGGCGCGTGTACGTGAGGGTGATGACCCTGAAAGGGAGGGACTTTATCTCGCTCCATGACTGGAGCCGGGACGAACTTGCAGAGGTGCTGGAACTGGCCCAGTGGCAGAAGGCCCGCCTGAAAGCAGGCATCCGGGACGAGCCGCTGAAGGGGAAACAGTTGGGCATGTACTTTGCCAAGCCCTCGACCCGCACGCGGCTCTCCTTTGAGGTGGGCATCCGGCAGCTGGGGGGCCAGGGGCTCTTCCTCTCGGCCCAGGACCTGCAGGTGCGGCGCGGGGAGTCGATCGCGGATACGGCCAGGGTGATGAGCCGCTACCTCGACGGCATCATGATCCGCACCTTCTCCCACCAGGAGGTGGTGGAGCTGGCCGAGTGGGCGACCATCCCGGTGATCAACGGCCTGACCGACGAGGAGCACCCCTGCCAGGTGGTGGCCGACCTGCTGACGATTCTGGAGCGGTTCGGCCGCCTGGAGGGGCTGAAGCTGGCCTACGTGGGCGACGGCAACAACATGGCCCACAGCCTGATGGACGGCGGCGCCAAGTTCGGCATGCACGTGGTCGTTGCCAGCCCCGAAGGCTACAAGCCCGATCCGGCCCGGGTCCTCCGGGCGCAGATGACGGCGGCCCAGCACGGCGGCAAGGTCGAGGTGGTCACCGACCCGGTCGTGGCGGTGTCGGGGGCGCACGTCGTTTACACCGACGTGTGGGCGAGCATGGGCCAGGAGGACGAGGCCGAGAAGCGGAAGGCGGCCTTCGCCGGCTACCAGGTGACGGCGGAGCTGATGCGCCACGCGGCGCCGGAGGCGATCTTCATGCACTGCCTCCCTGCCCACCGGGGCGAGGAGGTCGCGGCAGAGGTGATCGACGGCCCGCAGTCCGCGGTGTTCGACGAGGCCGAGAACCGCCTGCACGCCCAGAAGGCGATCATGACCCTCACGATGGCTTAGGCCGGCTACAACAGAAAGCAAGCAGCCAGCACGGTGGCCGTGCTGGCTGCTCGACGTATATGGCACTAGACTGTTGCCTTGGCCGTGGCGGCCTCCCCGCCGGTGATCCGGGAGAGGAGGTTGCGGAACATCGGACGGAACCAGTAGTCCACACCGATATAGCCGGCGTAGGCGCCGCCCAGGGCAACCAGGACGAATTCGAGGATGAGCAGGTTGGGGTTGCTGCTGATGGTGCCGCTGAGGATGAAGGCGAAGTTCATCACCATGCCCATCACGGCGGCGAAGATGGTGGCGAAGCCGACGATCAGCGCCAGGCCCACCAGGAACTCGCCCCAGGGGACCAGGAAGTTGAACAGGCCCACGTTGGGAAGCGCAAAGTTCTCCAGGAAGGCCGCCCACCAGCCCTGAACGACGGGCTTGGCGCCCTCGCTGGCAGGTACAGCCTTGGCGATGGCCCCCTTCAGGAAGCCGGAGGCGTCGAAGCCGTTCACGATCTTGCCCCAGCCGGCGGTCAGCCACTGGTAACCGACGTACAGACGGATCACGAGCCAAATCCAGGAGCCCTTGGCGCCCTTGAAGTACTCGGTCATAATTTTCTTCTCCTCCCTATGAATAACACACAAGGCATGATAGAAATCTGACGGTATGTTGCAAGTCGTCCTCAGGTTTCTTTCGAACTTCTTACAGCCACACTGTAGCATCGGGGCGCGGGTCTCCGCCATCCTTCGATTTGATTATTGTGCGGGTAGTGCTTTGGTGCTATCTCTGGGTGACGAAATGTCCCCTGAGCGTCAGACCGGTACCGTTCCGAGGGCCGCGGCTCGACCGCAGCACCGGGTTGACCCGGGTCCCGACCCTACTGCCATCGCGGTGATTTTCGCTCATGGCTGCCAGTTCGGGGGTATGTTACCCTCATTGCAGGAGATGCAGCTGGGGGTGACCACCATCGCCGGATTACTGTCATTCATTAAATTGCTCGCACCCAAGCGTTCCCAGCTCCCCGCCGAACCCGAAGAGGAGAGGCGCCCGTGCGGCCAGTGCCTGGTGTGCGTGGCGGCCTGCCCGTCCGGCGCGCTCACGTACGAGGGCAACGTCTGGCGGCTCGACCTCTCCATCTGTCTAGGATGCCGTTATTGTCTTTCCGCTTGCCCCAGGATTAATTAATTGAAAACTATCTCGGCATAAATTGTGTCAGCCGGCCTTGCAGAAGGGCCGGCTTATTTTGTGTCCCGAACAAATAACTGAATGTGAGAAAAATAACTAGTCTTTGCATAGAACGAAAGGAGGAGTTATGGGAGGACATTCAGAATACAATGGCCCACAGGATGAATGGCCATTCATTCAGTCCTCCGTGGGGGAACCGGAACAGCACGTGAGGGGGAGGGGAGGAAGTGTCGAACGGATACGCCGCAAAGCCCTGGCTGAAGGCCTATCCGCCCGAGGTCCCGCCTGAGCTTGTGTACGAAGATATGGCCCTTTACGACCTGCTGGCGCGGACCGCTGCAAGGCACGGCGACGCGACGGCGACGGTGTTCTACGGGGCGCGGCTGACCTACCGCCAGCTGCATGAGCAGGCCCGCCGCCTCGCCGCAGGGCTGATCCGGCTCGGCGTGCAGAAGGGCGACCGCGTGGCCATCATGCTGCCCAACTGCCCGCAGGCGGTGATCGCCTACTACGGCGCGCTGATGGCCGGCGCCATCGTGGTGCAGGTCAACCCGCTCTACATGCCCCGCGAGCTCAGGCACCAGGTGACCGACAGCGGTGCCAGGATCATGATTGCCATCGACCTGGCGTACCCGAAAGTGAACCAGCTGAACCTGGAGCACGTGGTGTATACGGGGATGCAGGACTACATGCCGGCGCCGCTCCGGTGGATCGCCCCGCTGAAGCTGAAGCCGCCCCGCATCGACTACCGGAAGGGTGCGCTGCCGTGGGCGCGCCTCCTGGATGCCGAGCCGCTCGCGGAGCCGGTGCCGGTCGACCCGCGGGAAGACCTGGCCCTGCTTCAGTACACCGGCGCCACTACCGGCCTGGCCAAGGGCTGCATGCTCACGCACCGCAACCTGGTCGCCAACGTGATCCAGACCGAGGCCTGGCTCTACCGGGCCAGGCGCGGTCCCGAGCTGGTCACCCTGGCCTCGCTGCCCTTCTTTCACGTCTACGGCATGACCACCTTGATGAACTTCACGATTCACATGGGCGGAACGATGGTCCTGCAGCCCAAGTTCGAGCCCCGCGAGGCGCTGAAGCTCATCCAGAAGTACCGTCCCTCCATCTTCCCCGGCGCTCCCACGATGTACGTTGCCCTCAACAACGTGCCCGACGTGGCGAAGTACCGGCTGGATTCCATTGAGGCCTGCATCTCGGGCGCCGCGCCGCTGCCGGTGGAGGTGCAGTCCGAGTTCGAGCGGCTGACCGGCGGCCGGCTGGTGGAGGGCTACGGGCTCACGGAGGCGTCGCCGGTAACCCACGCCAACCCCATCTGGGGCCGGCGGAAGGAGGGGTCGATCGGCCTGCCGTGGCCGGATACGGAGTGCCGCATCGTGGACCCCGAAACCGGCGAGGACGTGCCGGTCGGCGAGGTGGGTGAGCTCCTGGTGCGGGGCCCGCAGGTCATGAAGGGGTACTGGAACCTGCCGGAGGCCACGGCCGAGGCCCTGCGGAACGGCTGGCTGCACACCGGGGACATGGCCCGCATGGACGAGGAGGGCTACTTCTATATCGCCGACCGCAAGAAGGACATGATCATCGCCGGCGGCTTCAACATCTACCCCCGCGAGGTGGAGGAGGTGCTCTACCTGCACCGGGGCGTGAAGGAGGCGGCGGTGGTCGGCGTGCCCGACGCCTATCGCGGAGAGACGGTGAAGGCCTTCATCGTACCGCGGGAGGGCGTGACCCTCGACCCGGAGGAGATCCAGCAGTTCTGCCGTCAACACCTGGCAGCGTACAAGATTCCGCGGCTCATCGAGTTCCGGGAAGAGTTGCCCAAGACCCTGGTCGGCAAGGTGCTGAGGCGCGCGCTTCTCGAGGAGGAAGAGAGCCGGAAGGGGGTTGTGTAGTGTCTACGCGGAGCGGCGAGAAATACGCCGCCATCCTGGATGCCGCTCAGCACGTCATCGCCCGGCAGGGCTACCACAACGCACAGATCTCGCGCATCGCAGCCGAGGCCGGCGTCGCGGCCGGAACCGTCTACCTCTACTTCGAGAACAAGCCCGACCTGCTCATCTGCCTGTTCCGGGAGCGGCTGAATCTGCTGGTGAGCGAGATCAAGGAAGCGATCGGCGATGCGACCGATCCCCGGGAGAAGCTGCGGCGGGCCATCGC
>JAMNXV010000101.1 GCA_023623185.1 Bacillota bacterium | reverse complement strand
GCACGCGTGGCCAGGCCGATCCTGCTGTTCGACCTGGACGGCATCTGCTGCAACCTGATGAAGAAGTGGCTGGCCGTCTACAACCGGGACTACAACGACAACCTCCGTCCGGAGGACATCACCTCCTGGAGTTGGGACACCTTCGTCAAACCCGAGTGCGGCAAGCGCATCTACCACTACCTGAACCGCCCGGGCTTTTTTGCGGATCTGGAGCCCATCGAGGGGTGCGTGGAGTCGCTGGGCCGGCTGGCGAAAATATGCGAGCTGGTGGTGGTGACCGCCAGCCCCAGGGAGGCCGCCGGCGACAAGATCGGCTGGGTGCGCAGGCACCTGCCCATGGTGCCCCGCGGGAACATCGTGATCACGCACCGAAAGGACCTGGTGCGCGGCGACTTCATGTTCGACGACGCGCCCAAGAACCTGCGCAACCACCCGGCCATTCGCATCATGATGGACTACCCGTACAACCGTCATTTCCACGATTGCTACCGCGTACACTCGTGGGCGGAGGCGGAACGGCTCATCCGGAGCCTCATCGACCGCCAGCAGGGGGTGAGCAGACAGCCGTCCGCCGAGTGGGCCATGCAGCCCGCGTACGGCGATGCTTCGCATGGCAACCAACCCACTGTGTAAAACTGCTACCACCTCAATCGCGCAACATGCAAACGAAAGTGCCCCCGGCTTCGTCTAACGAGTATCAAGGTCCGAAACCGGAGGCTGGCCAATGCGCAAACTGCTTACTTCTGCCGTCGTTCATTCCGTCCTGATTGCATCGCTCCTCATCACCGGCTGCAGCTCCCTCCCCGGCGGGAACACCGCTCCCCCCGGGCCGTCGGGACAGGTGCCGGTGGGCAACATCACCGGCCCCGGTGGAGAAGATCCCGCCGAACCCGGCGAGGCGCCCGATCCGGGTGAAGCTCCAGATCCCGGTGAAACGCCCGATCACGGTGAGGCTCCCGACCCCGGCAGCTCCGCTGATCCCGGCGACGCTGAAGTGCCCGGAGCCGGCGCGAAGCCCGGCGACGACGAACCCGCCGTTCCGGCGACACCGCCCCGCGAGATGCCCGATCCCGTGCGGGGCCTCCACCTTTCCGGCTGGTACGCGGGCTCCCCCGACCTGGTCTGGCCGCTGCTGGACTGGGCCCGGGCGGCCGGCATCAACACCATCGTGCTGGACCTGAAGGCCGAGGACGGCTACCTCTCGTGGGAGTCGGACATTCCGCTCGCCCAGGAGATCGGGGCCAACATGCGCAAGATCGCCGATCTGCCCGCGTTCATCGCGGAGGCCCACGAGCGGGGCTTCTGGGTGGCCGGCCGCATCGTCGTCATGAACGACCAGTGGCTGTACAAGGCCCGGCCGGAATGGGCCATTCCGGGGTTTGACGGCGGTGCGTACTCCTTCATGGACCCGGCCAACCAGAACGTGTGGAAGTACAACGTCGACGTGGCAAAGGAAGCCATCGCCGCCGGCATCGACGAAATCCAGTTCGACTACATCCGCTACTCCGAGAACCTGCGCGATGGCTACAACGGCCACGACACCACGGCGGAGCAGCGCACCAAGCCCATCAACGACTTCCTGCGGTACGCGATGGCGGAACTGAAGCCCCTGGGGGTCGTGGTCGGCGCCGACCTGTTTGGCCTGACCACCTCGGTGGCGGAGGGCGACGACATGCAGATCGGCCAGGACTACCGGCAGATCGCCGAGATCGTCGACTACGTCGCGCCAATGGTCTACCCCTCCCACTACGCCCCCTGGACCTACGGCCTGGAGGATCCCAACGCCGCGCCGTACGAAACCGTCTACAACTCCATGCAGAAGGCGCTGGAGCGGACCGAGGGGCTCCCCATCGAGAAGCACCGGCCCTGGATCCAGGACTTCTCCATGGGCGGCATCACCTACGGCCCCGCCGAGGTGTTGGCCCAGGTACAGGCGCTGCGGGACCTGGGCATCGAGTCCTTCATGCTGTGGGATCCGTCCAACCAGTACACCCGCGACGTCTCCTTTGAGTAGACCCGAGACGCGCAGCAAAGGGGCTGTCCCGGAAGCAGATCACTCTGCCGGGACAGCCCCGTTCGCATGTCTCCACTGCGGTCGCCGCTATTGAGGCCGGAAGAAGGTACCCAGGGTACGAGGGAAAACATCGCCTCGGGGCGAAAGGCCACGGCGAGGCATTCCGAGTATGCCGCAATAATGAAGACGGCCTTTCCGTGCGGGAGGTATCGCCTCGATGATCCCACGACACCACTACCGGTTCGAGCAGTTCTTCTCAGTCCGGCGCAACTACGGCATGCAGCTGGCCCCGGACGGCGACTCGCTGCTCTTCCTCAGCGACATGAGCGGCCAGCCCAACCTCTGGCGGGTCTCCAGCCGCGGAGGCTGGCCCCAGCAGCTCACGCTCTTCACGGATGTCTCTGTGGCCCAGGCGGTGCTGTCCGGGCTATTCCAAGCGGCGCAGCCGCTTGTAGGCCAGAATGAGGAGCAGGATGAGCACCGCCGTGAAGACCACCGTGCCGCCGGGGGCCAGGTCCAGCACGTAGGCCAGGGTCAGCCCCGCCAGCACCGAGACCATCCCGAAGCCCACCGAGAGCGCCAGCGCTCCCCGGAAGGAGCGGGCCACCTGCAGGGCGGCCCCCACGGGCACCACCATCAGCGAGGAGACCAGCAGGGCCCCCACCACCCGCATGGTGAGGCCCACGGTCAGCGCGACCAGAACGTAGAACAGCGTGTTCAGCGCCCGGATCGGCAGCCCGCTGATGCGGGCGTACTCTTCGTCAAAGGTCGACGCCAGCAGCTCCTTGTACAGGAGGAAGACGCAGCCAAGCACCACCACGCCCAGCACGCCGATCACCAGCACGTCGGTCCGGCTGACGGTGACGATGGAACCGAACAGGTAGGCCATCATTTCCCCCGTGCTGCCCGTGGCCAGCGACAGCAGGATGACCGCCAGGGCGAGGGCGCCGGCCAGCACGATGGCCACCGCCATCTCGCTGTACTTCCGGTACGACTGCCTGAGCCAGTCCATGCCCAGCGAGGCGGCCACGGCAAAGAGCAGGCCGGTGGCCACGGGGTAGGTCCTGGTCAGCATGCCGGCGGCGACGCCGGTCAGCGTGACGTGCGAGAGCGCATCGCCGTAGAGCGCCAGCCGGCGCAGGACCAGGAAGAGCCCGATGGAAGGCGCCACCACGGCGACGATCAGCCCGGCCACCAGGGCCCGCTGCATGAAGGCCAGCGAGAACATCTCAATCACGCGCGGTCGCCCTCCCCCGGGTGATGGTGGTGCTGGATGCGGATGACCTCGTGCCCGTAGAGCTCGCACAGCTGCTCATCGGTGCCGAAGTCAGCCGGCGAGCCATGGTAGAAGAGCCGGCGGTTGAGGCAGGCCAGCGCCGAGACCTCGTGCGAGATCGCGCCGATGTCGTGGGAGACCAGGATGACCGTCAGCCCCATCTCCTCCCGCAGGCGGCGGATCAGCCGGTAGAACTGCCCTTCCGCGGAGGCGTCGACCCCGACGGTGGGCTCGTCCAGGATCAGCAGCTCCGGCCGGCTGACCAGGGCCCGGGCGATGAAGACCCGCTGCTGCTGGCCGCCGGAAAGCCGGCCCACCAGCCGGTCCTTGTAGGGTAGCAGCCCCACACGGTCCAGGGCCTGGCGCACGGCCAGCCGGTCCGACGGCGTGAACCGCCTCAGAACGCCGCGCCGCGCCGTCAGCCCCGTGTAAACGACCTCCTCCACCGTGGCCGGAAAGGCGGTGTTGAACGAGGCGGCCTTCTGCGCGACGTAGCCCACCCGCCAGCGGTCCCGGAACTTCTGCACCGGCGTGCCGAACAGGCGGATCTCCCCCTGCGAGAGGGGCAGCAGCCCAAGCATCAGGCGCAGCAGCGTGGTCTTGCCTGACCCGTTGGGCCCGATCAGCCCCAGGTACTCGCCGCGCTCCACCGTCAGGCTGACGCGCTCCAGCACCAGATCCTTCCCGTAGCCGAAGCTGACGTCGCGCACCTCAACGACTGGATTCGTCATCATCACTGGCACCCCAGCGCCTTGCGCAGGTTGGTCAGGTTCTGCCGCATTACGGAGAGGTAGTCCTCGCCCGCCGCGATCTGCTCGGGCGTCAGCCCCTCGAAGGGGTTGAGCACCAAGGTCTCGGCGCCGACCTCGTCCGCCACCACCCGCGCGACCTTGTCGCTCACCAGCGTTTCGAAGAAGATGTACTGCACGTCGTGCTCCCGGGCCGCATCCACCACCGCCTTCAGCGCCCTGGGGGTCGGCTCGGCCTCCGCGGCCAGCCCCATGATGGCATGCTGCTCCAGGCCGTAGCGGTGGGCCAGGTAGCCGAACGCCGCGTGGGTGGTGAAGAAGACCCGCCGCTCGCACCGGGCGAGGCCGGCGGCAAACTCCTCATCCAGCGCCGCCAGCTCCGCCAGGTAGGCCTCGGCGTTGCTGCGATACACCTCCGCGTTGGCGGGATCGGCGGCCGCGAGGGCGTCGCGGATCCGCGCCACCGTGTGCGCCGCCCCGTTGGGGTCGAGCCAGATGTGGGGATCCAGGTCCCCGTGATCGTGGGCGTGGTGGTCGCTGTCTTCGTGCTCGGGGTCAGCGTGGTGGTCGTCGTCTTCGTGTGCCTGGTCAGGGTCATGTTCATCGTGTACAAGTTCGCCCTCGTGGCTGTGCCCGTGCCCGGCGGCGTCCAGCAGCGCAAACCCTTCGCTGGTCTCCACCGCCATGAGGTCACGGTTGTCCAGCGAGGCCAGCGCCGCGTCGACCCAGTGTTCGAAACCCGCCCCGTTATACAGGAAGACCTGGGCGTCGTTCAGGGTGCGGATGTCGCCCACCGAGGGTTCCCAGTCGTGGGGCTCCGTGCCCGGCGGCACCAGGTTGACCAGATCGACCTGGTCTCCCCCCACCGCCCGTGCGAACTCGTATACCGGATAGATGCTGGTGGCCACCCGCAGCCGGCCGTCCCCCACAAAGGCCGAAGCTCCCCTGCGCGTGACGTTCGTCCCCCCGCAGCCGCCAACCAGCATGAGCGTCAGCGCCAGTGCTGCGAGCCATCTCAGTCGGCGCATCCTCATGCAGCCCTCCTTCTGCGATGAAAACCGATTTCTCGTGTCCCACCAGGGTATTCTGTGCTCCACATCGGATAACTGTCAAGTAGTAATTTTACTGTCTCCGACGGCGGCGCAGTCGGGGCAGTAGCCGAACAGCTCGATGTGGTGCGCCGAGATGACGAAGCCGTGCTGCTCCAGCGCCACCGCCTCCAGTTCCTTGATGGGGCAGTGGGCCAGGGGAATCTCCACACCGCACTCCAGGCAGACCAGGCTGTGGTTATGCATCTCCCGGTTCAGCGAGTACTGAGCCGTCCGCCCGGTCAGCTTCACTTCGTTCACCACGTTCAGACGCACCATCAGCCGCAGGTTGCGGTAGATGGTGTCCAGCCCGATCTCGGGATAGGTCCGGCGCACCTGCTGGTAGATCTCATCGGCGGTCAGCGCGTTCTCACCGGCGTCCAGCAGGACTTCGACGATGAGCCGACGCTGGGGCGTCAGCTTGCACCCCATCTCCTTCAGACGCTGCAGAACCTGCTCCACCGTCATCCTGCGCCCCTCCTAGTCATATCCAGTAAAATTCCTATTTGAGTTTAGCCCCCGCCAGCTCCCGTGTCAACACAGAGCCTTGCGTCCATAGGAAGAGGCGCCTCCGGTGGGCCGCCGTGCGGCCGCAAGAGGCGCCTTCGCTCGCAACCTTCAACTGCTCATGTATGGTCAAGGTAACACGTCTGTGTTCAAGGCAAGACACCTGTGGTCAGGGCAGCATGTCGATCCCCAGTACCAGGTCGATGTCGTCCACGGCGGTGGGATCCGGCTGCATGGTGACCACCACCCCGGGCAGGATGCCGGCCAGCTGGTCCGTCACGGCGCCCTCATCCAGATGCGGGCCCCGCACCAGCGCCAGCGTCGTCGGCAGAACCGCCTGGCTCTCGTGCACCCGCGAGACCTGCAGCCCTGCGGCCTCCAGCAGCTCCACGTAGGCCCAGGCCACGCCCTCGCCGGTGGCGTCCACCAGGTTCACCGTGGCCCAGGGCTCGGCCCCGACGCCTGCCTCACCGCCGGTCTCGTCGCCCGAGGGATCGCCGGAGCCTTCCGCCGCCCCCTCATCTCCCTCGGCATCACCCGGCCCCTGCGCGGTCTCTCCGCCCGGCTCGCCATCGTCCTCGCCTTCACCTGGCTCGCCCTCTTCCTCCCCCGCGCGGGCGGCGGCTTCCGCCCGGGACCGGGCCACCTCCTGCTGCAGGACCGACTGGTACTCCTGGTTGTCGGCACGGGCCTGGGCCAGGAACGCCTCATCTGGCGGCTCGCCCACCAGCAGCTCGTAAGCCGCCGTCCGCAGATCCACGAGGTCGGCGCCGAAGTAGAAAATGCCGTCAATCCAGTACTCATCGGCCTCAATCGTGCCCGTGATCAGCGGGTTGTTCAGGGCCTGCCGCCCCGCGGCGGCCAGCCTCACCATCTCGCCCAGAGTCATGTCGGTGCCGATGGTGTGGTAAAGGGCCGAGATGAGCTGCGGCGCCCGCGTGAAAACGGCCGGCGTCGCGGCCTTCTTCACGGCGGCCTGGATAATCTCCTGCTGGCGCCGCATGCGCCCCAGGTCGCCCTCGGAGTCGGCCCGGAAGCGGGCGTACTTCAGCGCGGTCAGGCCGTCCATCACCTGCGGCCCCGCCTTGATGTCGATGACGAGCCCGTCGGGTCCGAAGCGGAAATCGGAGGGATCGACGTAATAGAGCGGTTCAGGCGGGTTGACCTCCACGCCGTTCAGGGCGTCGATGACCTCGACGAACCCCTCGAAGGAAATGGAGACCCAGTGGTCGATATCCATGCCGAGCAACCGCTCCACCGTGTCCACCGAGAGGGCGGGGCCGCCGTACGCGTAGGCGTGGTTGATCTTGTCGTACCCGCGGCCGGGGATGTAGGTCCACAGGTCGCGGGGGATGGAGAGCATCGCGATCCGCTGTTCACGGGGATCGTACGACACCACCATCATGGAATCCGATCGGCCCCACTCACCCTCCCAGCTCTCCACGCCCATGACCAGGAAGGTCTGCAGATCTCCCGGCAGCGTCTGCAGCGGGGGCGGCGTCTCCGCCGACGTGCCTCCCGGCTCCGTGGGGTCCGACGGCCCCGGGTCGGCAGTTGCCGGGGAGTCGAACGGGCGATGCAGCGCCACGGCGCGGATTGCGGCTGCGAGGGCAAGGATGAGAAGGAGAGGGACCAACCAGTGCCACCGCTTCTTCTTGGACTTCTTTGTCGTGTAGTGCACGGGCTGCCCTCCTCGTTGCTGAGTTTACCTGTCTTACTATAGCAGAGAAAACCGCTTTGCCGTATAGCGACCTACCCTAGTTTGACGTGGGAATGGACGGATGAGTTTCTGCGCGCGGAACGGCCGCCCCCTTTTTCCGGGGGCGGCCGTTCAGTCGTCGGCGCCCTGCGGCGCATCGCCGGCCTGCACGTCGACTTGGACGCCGGTCAGGTACAGCAGGCGGCCGTCCACTCGCACGAACTCGGAGCGCTCGGTAAGCGAGTCCTCCGGCTGGCCGGCGACGCGGTACCAGGCCGTGAGCGTGCCGCGGGCGATTCCCCTTTCGTCCTCGGATTCCGTCTCGTGAATGACGAGGCGCGTGAAATCCACCTTCTTACAGTAGTGGAGCGTCTCCCGCTTGAAATCTGCCTCGGTCTTGCCGGCCCGCGCCTCGTTGTCGGGATGGGTGGTGCGCCAGAGGTAGTTGACGTCGCCGATCGCGTAGGCCGTGAAGCGGCTCCGGATCATGCGCTCCACGGTGTCGGGATACTGGATGCCGGCGTGGTAGAGGCCGCAGCAGGCCTTGTACTTCCGGCCGCTGCCGCAGGGGCAGGGGTCGTTCCGTCCGACTTTCTGCAAACAGGTCCACCTCGCTGACGACAGTGGCGTGCCGGGGCCGCACTGGGTAGTATGCCCGTCAGGCTTCCAGTACCCGCACCCGGCTCACCGTGACGGAGACGTGCCCGCCCCGGCGGTCAACCCGCCCCAGGGCGGCCAGCGGCGGCCGCGGGTCGGTGAAGATCAGGTGGCCGTAACGCTGGTAGACATCCTCGAAGATGGTGAGGTCGATCAGCCCCGTCTCGTCTTCCAGCGACAGGAAGACGACGATCTTGCCCGACCGCGTCGGGGGCCGGTGCGGGCAGACGGGCAGCCCGGCCACCTTCACCAGCTCCCCCGCCTGGCGCTGCCGCACCTCCTGCGCCGTCAGGTAGCCCTGCCGGGCCAGCCGCTCCCGCACGAAGCGCATGAAGTGTGCGCGCACCATCAGCCCGGTGAGCTCGTATTCCTTCAAATAGCGCTCCGCGGCGCTGAAGTCGGCGATCGGCGGCGCGGCCAGGTGCCCGGCTGGGTGCGCGGCTGGGTGCCCCACCGCGGCGTCCAGCAGGCTGGCCTGCTCCGCCCCCCGCTCGCGGCGGATCCGCTCGGCCTCCAGCAGGCGGGCCACCTGCCAGAGCGCCGCCCGCCGGTTGGGATGCAGGCTGTCGAAGGCGCCGGCCAGCGCCAGGGCCTCCAGCGGCCCCCGCGGCACGGCGCCCCCGGTCCGCCGCACCAGGTCGGCCAGCGACCGGAAGCCGCGCAGGCCCCGGGCCGCCAGAATCGCCGCCGCCGCCGGCTCCCCCACCCCCTTCACCGCCCGGAGCCCGATGCGGATCGCCTTGCCCGTCGCCGGGTGCTCGGGGGCGAAGGGCTCCGTCCCCCAGAAGGCCTCCCAGGCCTCCCGGGTCCATTCCTCCACGGTGAAGGCCTCATCCGAGCGGTTGATGTCCACGGGCAGGAGCCCCACCCCCCGCCGGCGGGCCTCCACCGCGAGGGTATTGATGGGGTAGTAGCCCATGGGCTGGGCCGACAGGAGCGCGGCGAAGTACTCCGCCGGGTAGTGGCGCACCAGGTAGGCAGTCTTGTAGGCGGTGTTGGCAAACGCCGCGGCGTGGGCCTCGCAGAAGCCGTACGAGGCGTAGCCCTGAATGTAGGAGAAGATGGTGTCGGCCACCGCCGGATCCACCCCGGCCGCGGCCGCCTTCTGCCGGAAGAGCCGGCCGATGGCCTCCATGTCCTCCCGGTTGCGGGCGTGGGTCATCACCCGGCGCAGCTGGTCCGCCTCGCCGGGGGTGAAGCCGGCCACCGCGGTGGCGATCTCGATCACCTGCTCCTGGAAGAGCACCACGCCGTAGGTCTTCTCGAGGATCGGCTTCAGCTTGGGGTGCAGGTAGGTGACCTCCTCCTTCCCGTGGCGGCGGGCCAGGAACGGCTCCACCATGTTCCCCTTGATGGGCCCGGGCCGGATGATGGCCACCGAGGCGACGATATCCTCGAACCGGTCGGGCTTCAGCCGCGCCTGCAAGGCCCGCTGCGCCGGCGACTCCAGCTGGAAGACGCCGATGGACTCGCCCACGCCCAGCATCTCGTAGGTGGCCCTGTCGCCGTGGGGGATCTGCTCGTAGTCGATGTCGCCGATGGCCCGCACCGCGTCGTCGACGGCGGTGAAGGTGCGCAGCGAGAGCAGGTCCAGCTTCACCAGCCCCAGGTCCTCCACGTACTCCTTGTCGAACTGGCAGATCACCTGCCCCTTGGCGGCCACCTGCAGCGGCGTCACCTCCAGGAGGGGCCGGCGGGAGATGACCAGCCCGCCCAGGTGCGTGCCGATGAAGCGGGGAAAGCGGGCGACCCGCGCCGTCGCCTCGATAAGTTGCTCGAACTTGTGCCAGGGAATGCCCGACTGGCGCAGCTCGGGGTAGCGGGCCATGACGGTGAGGATCTCGTCGGCTCCGGCGTGCCAGGGGATGCGCTTGGCCAGGTAGTCCAGCTCCGCCTCCTGAAAGCCCATCGCCTTGCCCAGGTCCCGCACGGCCGAGCGGGCCTGAAAGGTGTTGTAGGTGCAGACCGAGGCCACGTGCTCGGCGCCGTACTTGCGGTAGACGTAGGCTGCGACCTCATCGCGCCGGCGGGCGTCGAAGTCGATGTCGATGTCGGGCTTCTCGGCCCGCTCCAGCGACATGAAGCGCTCGAAGAGCAGGCCGCGCTCGATCGCGTCCACATCTGTAATGAAGAGGCAGTAGGCCACCGCCGAGTCGGCGGCGGAGCCCCGCCCGGCGCAGCGGATCCCCCGCTCCCGGGCGAAGCGGACCACGTCCCAGACCAGCAGGAAGTAGTCCTCGTAGCCCAGCCGGGTGATGATGGTCAGCTCGTGCTCCAGCCGCCGGCGCACCCGCTCGGTGATGCGCCCGTAGCGGCGGGCCGCCCCGTCGTAGACCAGGCGGGTCAGGTAGGCGGCGGGGTGCGAGCCGTCGGGCGTCTGGAACTCGGGGAAGAGCCGGGCGTCCAGGTCCAGCACCGGCCGGCACCGCTCGGCGATGGCGAGGGTGTTGGCCACGGCACCCGGGAAGTCCCGGAAGCGCTCGGCCATCACCTCCGGCGGCTTCAGGTAGCGCTGGTCGTTGAGCGGCCGCTCCGGGTGGGGCTGGTCGAGCCGGGTGAGCGTGCGCACGCAGGTGAGCAGGTCGTGCACGAAAAACTCCTCGCGGGTGCGGTAGTGCACGTTGCCCGTGGCCACCAGCGGCAGGCCCAGCGCCTCGCCCAGGTCCCGGAGGGCGCGGTTCAGGGCCCGCTCGCCGGGCAGCTGCTCGTCGTGCAGCTCCAGGTAGAAGCGGCCCGGGAACCAGGCCGCGTAGCGCCGGGCGGCGGCCTCCGCCTCGGCCAGCCGCCCCCGCAGGATGAGGGACGGGATCTCGCCCCGCCGGCAGCCCGAGAGCGCGATCAGCCCGTCAGTGTCGTGGCTGAGGGCCGACATGGGGCACGCCGGCTGGAGCCGGTCGTGGTTCGGGGCCAGCGCATACATCGCCCCCGGCGTCGCGCGGGGCTCCTGCCCCAGGTGGGCGGCGGTGATCAGCCGGTTCAGGTTGGCGTAGCCCTTCGGCCCGGTGGCCAGCAGCGTGAGGTGGCAGCCGCCCTCCAGGGTCAGCTCGGCGCCCTGAATCGGCTGGATGCCGGCCTCCTGCGCCTTGCGCTGAAAGCGCACCGCCCCCGACACGTTGTTGTGGTCGGTGAGGGCCAGGGCCGGCATCCCGTGCAGGGCCGCCTCCGCGATCAGGGCGTCCAGCCGGGAGGCGCCGTCGAGGAACGAGAAGGGCGAGTGCACGTGGAGATGGACGAAGGTCATGGGCGGTGCACTCCTTCACGTGGATTCGGTTCCTCAATCTTTCAGGACTCAAACATATGTTCGATGCGTACACCTATTCTATGCCATGGCGGCCGCCCAGTCAAGTGCTTCGCACGCGGGATGCGGGAGTATCCGGCAGCGCATGTCGGGAGCCGGGCCTCCTCAACCACCCGGCGCAGTCGCCCGCCGCCGCCTAAATGCGGCCAACTCCCACTTCGCCCCCGCCAACAAGTGGAAATCCGCCGCACTTCGCACCCGCGCCCGACTCCTTCATGCCTCAGAGCGCCAGGCCCTCCTGCCAGGTGGCCCCCTGAACGCCGAGCGGCCCCCTGCCGGGGGGCCACCCTAGTCGTACGCCTTATAAAGCATCCAACGCCGCTCCCGCGGAATGAAATTCAGCTCGAAGAGGCCGCCGCTTTCGGTGGCCACCCGGTAGGCGATCAGTTCGGACTCCTGCTCCCACCAGCGGCCGGTCTCCACCCAGGCGTCAAGCACCGCGCGGACCCGCTCCCGCATGCCGGCGAAGCGGAAGGCGGCGGGCCGGCCGTCGGGGTCGGTCGCCACGTCGACCGGCTGGTTGATGATGCGCGACACGGCCCGTCACGCCTTCCGGGACCAGCGGTAGGGGTCGGCGTACTGGAGCATCTGCTCCCGCCAGGAGAGCGGGGTGCGCAGCCCCAGGCCGATCACCCGCGCCGGAAAGCGCTCGTGCAGCAGGGCCAGGGCGCCCTCGATCCGCTCCTGCCGCTCCCGGCGCAGCCTGTCGTCCCACAGCTCCATCTGCCGCCAGTCGACGGGGCCGATCAGCCCCACCTCGGCGGTGACCGCCGCGACCTCCGGCGGCTCCCCGAGGCCGTCCAGCACCTGGGCGAGCAGGGTGTGCAGCCCCTGCTGGATCGGATAGGCGGTGTGCCGCAGCCGGGGCAGGGTCCGCTCGGCGTGCAGCACCCGCCCGTCGGCCAGCTCCAGGATCAGGCCCACCAACTGGCACCCCTCGCCCCGCCGGTCCAGCTGGGCGGCCAGCAGCGCGGCTGACCGGCTCAGTTCCCGCTCCAGCGGATCCCGGTCCCGCACGCCGCCCAGCTCCGACCGCCGCGCCAGCCGCCGGGGCGGCCAGGCGGGCTTCACCGGCTCCGGGTCGATGCCCCGGCTCCAGCGGGCCACCATCCGCCCCTGCGGCCCCAGCTGCCGCACCCATTCATCCTCGCTCACCTGCGCCGCCTCGCCGATGCGCGCAAGCCCCAGCTGCCGCAGGCGGCGGCGCACCTCGGGCGGACAGGGCAGAAAGCCGATGGGCAGCGGGGCAAGGAAGCGGGCCTCCTCGCCGGGCGGGACGATTGCAATCTGCAGGGCCGGGCGTTCTGCCTGCCCGATGCCTGCCTGCCCGACACCCGCCTGACAGACGCCTACCTGCCCGACACCCGCCTGACAGACGCCTACCTGCCCGACACCCGCCTGACGGCCACCTGTCTGCCCGCTGCCCGCCGGCCGGGGGCCGGCCAGGCGCACAGCCTCCAGCCGCTGCGGGAGCGTGCCGGGCCGCCGCTCCAGAAACTCCGCCCGCAGGGCCCGGGCCGCTGCACGGGCCACCAGGCGGGAGGTGCCCACACCGACGAAGACGGCGAAACCGAAGGACGCGGCCGCCTCCGCCAGCGCCCTCACCTCCTCCTGCAGCCGGCGGCTCACCCTGCCCTGCGCCCGGCCGCCCGCCGAGCCGTCCGGCCCGTCGGGCAGCGGCAGATCCAGCAGCACCTGGTGCGGCTCCACCGGCTCGACGTAGGGCGTGTGGGCGAGGCAGCGGTCCCAAAAGGCGCGGGCCCGGGCGGCGGCGTCCACATCCGCAAATTCCACCAGGGCCGCCCGCGGGACGTCGCGCAGGACCTGACGGGCGGGGCTGCCCAGCTGCAGCCCCGCCGCAAAGGCCTCCCGGCAGCCGTCGAAGACCCGCCCCCCACGCAGGACCGCGATCGGCCGGCCGCCCTCCGCCAGCCCCGCCTCCCGAACGGCGGCGGCGTAGAGGCCCTGAATCTCCACCCAACAGATCCACCGCATGCAATCAACCCCTCCGCACCCTCGTGCATTTAGGGCTACCGAATGTATAATCGCCAAACACCTGTTCGTGACGTACATCTATTCTATCCGCCGCCGCGGGCGAAGTCAAGAGGCCGGACAGTCGGCAGAAAAAATACACGATACTTTTCCGACGCTTTGGTGTACAATTAGGGCACCCACGCCCCGCCCTCATCCGCCATGGGCGAAGGGTGCGGAGACGAAAACGCGACGCGGAGGAAGCCCCACATGCCTGAGGCGCGCAAGCCGGGCTGCCCGTTCTGCGGGGACATCTCACCGGGCGTTGTGGTCTACGACGACCCCCTCGTCTACGCCATCGTAAGCCAGCGCCCGATCAATGACTACCATGTCCTGGTGATTCCCAAACACCACTACGAGCAGTTCATCGATCTGCCGGACCCGCTGGCTGCGCATCTCTTCGTCGTGGCCAAGCACCTTTCGCACGCCGTGCGGCAGGTGCGCCCCATGGATGCGATCTGCCACCTCTCGGATGATGACATCACGGGCGCCGGGTACAATCTGGTGCGCCATTACAAGCTCCACATCATCCCCCGCCACGTGGGAGACCGCGTCGTCATCAACTGGAACCGGGACCCGGACCCTGGCGAGGCGGCCCGTTCCGCCCTGGCAGCCGAAATTCGCAGCGCCCTGGCCAAACTCGGCATGCCGGAGGGAGGCCTGCCGGCGGCCGGCGGCGCTGAGCAGCGAACGACTTCAACGAAGTGAGGGATTGCCGATGACGACCATCGATCCCAGGACCTTCCGCGATACCCTCGGCCAGTTCCTGACCGGCGTGACCATCGTGACGGCGGAGGCCCCCGACGGAACCCCGGTGGGCCTCACGGTGAACTCCTTCACCTCCGTCTCCCTCGAACCGCCGCTGGTCCTGTTCTGCATCGACAAGAACGCCGGTTCCTATGAAGGGATCGTGAACGCGCAGGGCTATGCGGTCCACATCCTGGGCGGCGACCAGGTGGACCTCGCCAACCGCTTCGCCACCAGGGGCGCCGACCGCTTCGGCGGCCTCAACTACACCCGGGGCTTCTACGGCGCGCCCATCCTGCCCGGCGCCCTGGCCCTCCTGGAGTGCCGCACCGTGCAACGGGTCGACGCCGGCGACCACACCATCCTCATCGGCCGGGTGGAGCGGCTGAACCCCGGCGGCCGCACCCGCAAGCCCCTCGGCTACTTCCGGGGGCGGTACACCGCAATCGCAGACTAAAGCGGCGGGTGTGCCCGCCACCCGGGCGCACCCGCTATGACGCATCCAACCGCGCCACCAGATCCGCCAGGTCCGGCGGCAGCGGCGCCTCAAAGCGCATCATCTCACCCGTGACGGGGTGGGCAAAGGCCAGGCCGGCGGCGTGCAGGGCCTGCCGGCCGATGAGCCGGCGGCTCCCGCCGTAAAGCTCGTCCCCCAGCAGCGGGTGGCCCAGGTGGGCCATGTGCACCCGGATCTGGTGCGTCCGCCCCGTCTCCAGCCTGAGTTCCAGCATCGTGGCCGCGGGCCAGCGGCGCAGCACCCGCCAGTGGGTCACCGCCGGCTGCCCCGCGGCTGTCCAGTCCTCCCGCAAGGCGCGGCCCGCCGCGGCCGCTTCCGCCAGCAGCCGCTCCTGCTCGGGGGTGCGGGGGCCCTCCGCCACCTCCCGGGCGACCGGATGGCCCCAGACCCGGCGCAGCGGCTTGTCCACCGTGCCGGCGTCGGCCGCCACCGCGCCCTCCACCAGGGCGATGTAGCGCCGCTCGAGCTTCTGCCGCTCCAGCTCCCGGGAGAGCAGGCCCGCCACCGCCGGCTCCTTCGCGAAGAGCACGAGACCTGAGGTCTCCCGGTCGATGCGCTGCACCGGCCGCGCCACGGGATCGCTGCCCGACTGAAGCAGGTGGTAGGCCACGCCGTTGGCGAGCGTGCCGGACACGTAGTCGCGCACCGGATGAACCACCATGCCCGCGGGCTTGTCCACCACCAGCAGGTAGGGATCCTCCCAGACCACCTGGATAGGCACCGGTTCGGGCTCCACGCGCCCTTCCTGCACCACCCGCACCTCCACCACCTCGCCGCCGGCCAGAACGTGGCTGGTGCGGGCGGGCCGCCCGTCCACCAGGATGCCGCCGGCAGCCTTCGCCTTGCGCACCAGGGTGCGCGAGAGCTTCAGCCGGTCAAACAGATACTTGCTCAGGCGCATGCCCCGGGCCTCCGGCTCGACGACAAACCGCATGCGCGCACCTCCGCATCACGTGTTGAGGGGGCTGATTCCGATGATCGTTCGCAACGTCATGACCGAGGATGTGACCACGGTATCGCCGGACGATACCCTGCAGCGGGCCTACGAGATCATCCAGACCAAGAAGTACGACTGCCTGCCGGTCACGGCCGACCGGCTGGTGGGCATCATCCAGCTCACCGACATCTACGAGGCCTGTATGCGGGAAGGGCGTGAGGCCGCCCTGCCCCGCCGGGTGAAGGAGTTCATGGTGCCCGACGTGGTGACCGTGGGTCCCGACGACCTGGTGGAGACCGCCGCGCGGATCATGTTCCAGCGCGACGTTCCCCTGCTGCCGGTGGTCGAGGGCGGGCGGCTGGTCGGCGTCATCCACGAGCACGACATTTTCCGCGCCTTCGCCGACCTGCTCGGCGTCAACTCCGGCACCATCCGGCTGACCCTGGTGGTGCCCGACCGGCGCGGCCAGCTGGCCCGCATCGCCGAGATCATCCGCGATGCCGGGGTGGCCATCCGGAACGTGGCCACCTTCCGCTCCTCGGTGCTGGACCAGTACCAGATCATCGTCCGGGTGGAGACCGACACGTCCCGCCCGCTGGTCGACCTGCTGGAGCAGCACGGCTACAAGGTGCTGCACGTGCAGGAGAACTGACGCTCCAGAAATCTCCAGGGACGCAGGCGGCGTGTGTGCCCGGCTTCCGGGGGATACCTAGATTATCCCACTGAAAAGGAGGCCGGGCGATGCGCCGCTTCCTTGCGGGCGCGGTCCTGGGGCTTCTCCTCTCCCTCTCCGCCGCGGGCCTGGGCTGGCGGCTGCTCACCGCCCCGCCCGCCCCCGGCGGCCCTCCGGCCGGGGGCGACCCGGTAGAACTCGGACTCGTCCCCGAGGAGAAGGGCAAAGAAGCGGACCGGACAGAGCCGGTGTATGTGCTGGTGCTGGGGGTCGACGAGCGGCCCGGCGACCCCGGCCGCTCCGACACGATGCTGCTGGTGCGCGTGGGCGGGGGGGCGCTCCGGGTGCTGTCGCTGCCCCGCGACACCCGCGTGATCCTGGAAGGCGTGGGCGAGGCCAAGCTGAACGCCGCCTACGCCTGGGGCGGGCCAGAACTGGCCGTCCGCACGGTCTCGGACCTGCTGGGCCTGCCCGTCCACTACTACGTGAAGGTCAACCTGGCGGGGTTCCGCACCCTGGTCGACCTCATCGGCGGCGTGCCCATGTACGTGGAGGCGCCCATGCACTACGTCGACCCCGACGACAACCTGGTGATCGACCTGCAGCCGGGCCACCAGGTGCTGGACGGCCGCCGGGCCGAACAGTACGTGCGCTTCCGCAGCGACGCGATGGGCGATGACCTCAGCCGCATCCGGCGGCAGCAGCAGTTCCTCCGCGCCGCCGCCCGGCGGGCCCTGCAGCCAGGCAACCTGCCGCGGCTGCCCACACTCCTGCGCACCGCCCGCCAGCACGTGGAAACCAACGTGCCCCTGGCGGAACAGTTCCGCCTGGCGACGACCGCCATCCACTCCTACCAGGCGGGCGCCCTCATCACCGAGACCCTGCCCGGGCACGCCGCCTACGTGGGCCCCATCTCCTACTTTCTGCCGGACTTCCAGCAGATCGAGCGCCTCCGGTCCGCCTGGCAGGCCCCCGGCGCTATGGACAACGCGGGCGCGGGACGATAAAGTAAGACCTGCGGAGTTCATGCCCAAAGGAGATATGCCCGTGTTCGGTAATCTGGGTTTCAGCGAGATCCTCATCATCATGATCGTGGCCCTGGTGATCTTCGGGCCCAACAAGCTTCCCGAGCTGGGGCGCAGCATGGGCCAGGCCATCCGCGAATTCAAGAAGGCGACCCAGTCCATCACCACCGAGGTGACCCGGGTCGCCTCCGATGAGGTCCGACAGAACATCGAAAAGGCGAAGCAGGCGCCGGAGGAGCGCTAGTGCAGCGGCCAGCTGTCCTCAGCGAGCAGATCCACCCGGTGAGCGCCCGCCCGGCGCATCTCGCGGGCGATTTCCGTGGCCTGGTCGGGGTCGTCGCAGCGGGCCACGACCAGGGTGCGCCCCCGTCGTACCTGATCGCCCCAGCGCCTGGCCACCGGATCCCGGGCGCCCGGCCCCTCAAGGTCGTCGAGCTCGTACAGGCCGCCCGGCCCGTCCAGGCCGTCCAGCTCGGTGTCCGCGAGGGCGGCCAGGAGCCAGGCGTCGGTCTCGTTCAACCCTGCGCCGCCCGCGGCGCTCAGCTCAGCCTGGCCGATCACGTCCAGCTTGTCCGCGTCCAGCGCGAAGGTTTCCCGCAGGTGGGCCGCGACCAGGTCGGCGTCGCCGCTGTGCCGGAAGAGACCCACGACCGTCTTACGCATGCCATCGCCTCCTCGGCCATAGTCTGGCCGGGGAGCGGGCGCGTTCATGCCCTCAGCGGGTCTCCTGCCGGCCGGCCACGGGCGGCGCCTGTACCGGACCGGGGGGCCGCGATTTGGGTTCGGCCCTGGGCTGGGTGCGGCGCTGGCGCGGAAACAGGGGCACGAGGAGCAGAAGCCCCGTCACCGCCTCTCCGGCCGCCCAGAGCAGGGGCAGGTGGGCCTGGTCCAGCGCGCTGATGGCCACCCCCAGCACGCCGGCGGGAAGGAGGAACCATCCTGCGCGCAGCCGCGGCCACTGGCCCGCCGTCACGCCGCCCAGCACCCAGCCGGCCGCGCCGATGCCCGAGAAGCAGGCCCCGAGCAGCCCGAACCAGAGCCAGCCGGGCGCGAGCCGCGGCAGCAGGGCCAGCCCCAGCGAGCCGGCCGCCAGCAGCACGGCGGCGACGGTGTAGAGCAGCCGCTGCACCACCCATCCCTCCTTCCGGCAGGCCGAAAGCCTTGCCTGCTGCACCTACTCATCATGATACAATACATCAGTCGTTTAAGAAAAGGTGGGCGACTGTGCCCCACGCGGGAGGGCATTTCACACACACGATGATGACGAATCTTGAGCAAACCTTCTGGTCCCGGGCCCTGAGTGCACCCCTGGTGGTGCTGACCGACTTCGACTTCACCATTTCCGCCGTCGACGTGGGCGACCTGATCTGCGACACCCTCGCTCCCTACCCGGCCCCGGTCCTGGAGCAGTACGCGCGGGGCGAGGTGGGCTCGCGGATCCTCTGGCTGCATTCCTTCGCGCACGTGAACCGGGACGAGGCGACCGCCCTGGCCGATCAGGTGGCCATCGACCCCGGTTTCCACGCCTTCGTCGACTGGGCCGAGCGGGAGGAGATCCCGCTGGCCGTGCTCAGCGACGGCTTCACGCTCTACATCGACCGCATCCTGGGCCGGGAGGGGCTCGGCCACCTGCCGGTCTTCGCCAACCGCTACGTGGACCGCGGCCACCTGGAGTGGCCCAACGCCAACCCGGCCTGCGATCTGTGCGGCTGCTGCAAGGCAGGCGTGGCCCGCCGCCTGAAGGAGTCGGGCGCCCACGTCATCTACGTGGGCGACGGGGTGAGCGACCTGTACGGCGCCAGCTTCGCGGACTGGGTCTTCGCGAAGAGCTCCCTGGCCCGGTTCATGGAGGAGCACGGTTCGCCCTACTTCCCCTTCACCGGGTTCGGCGACGCCCTCAGGATACTGCAGGAGCACCTGGAACGGTTCCGGGACGGCACCATGGAGCAGCGCAGCACCCTGCGCCCGAATCCCCGCTGCCGGTTCTGACGCATCCGGCTAAGCATCCGACTCCACACCCTTGTCCACCGGCTCCACCCGGCCCAGCAGCACCAGCTCGGGGCCGATCATGAGCGCCTGCACCGAAAGCTGATAGGTGACCCCGTCTATCTCCATCAGCCGGCCGTTGTAGCGGCCGTAGAGGATGACCGGCGATACGTTCTCAAGCTGGCGGCCGATCTGCTCGGCCGCCAGCTCTTTCTGTATGCGCCGCGCGGCCTCCAGCCCCACCCGCTCGTCCGGCCCGTCGATCTCCGCCCGGACCCGCTGAATCGTGCAGACGACGGGCCGCTTCCGCTCAGCCGACTCCAACTTGGCCACCTCCGCCTCCAGGGCCTCCACCTCGGCCAGACAGGCATCCCGCTCCAGCCGCAGCCGCTGCACCGTCGGCCCGGCCAAGACCGGCAGGAGCCAGATGGCGACGGCGAAACCCATGGCGAAGGAGGCCATGAGGGGGAGCGCCCGCTGCCACCGGCTCATGGCCGCCGCCCCGCCACCGTCTGAATGAGGAAGTAGCCCAGGTTGGCGCCGGCCATGGCGACCACCAGGGCCACCACCTGGCGGAACAGCGCGCGGCCCTGCCCGAACAGGAGGCCCTGCTCCAGGCTGCGGAGCGGCTCAAACGAGCCGCTGACCGCCACCAGAATGCCCCAGAGGCGGAGGTCTTCAGAGAGGTAGCGGAGGCGGTCGAGCGGGTGGCCGCCCGTCAGCAGCGACGCGGCGGCGCCCGAGAGCGAACCGCCCAGGGTCACGCCCAGGGCGATCATGAAGTTGGAGAGCAGCTTGGCGGCGAAGCCGTCGTCCATCGTTCCATCCCCCTCCTGGGGGGAGAGTACGCCCCGGAGGCCCTGTCCAGAACCGCGCGGTGTACAGGCAGCCGCCTTCCCTACACCTTCGGCGCGGCGAGCCCGCCCAGGGCCGTCGCGTGCCGCACGGCGTTCACCACGGCCCGCTCCACCGCCAGGGCCGCGGCGGCGCCTGCCGTAGTGATGTCGATCTCCGGCCCGCCTGTGGCCAGGCAGAAGAGGGTGTCGCCGTCCGCCATGGTGTGGATGGGGAAGATGGTGCGGGCCAGGCCGTCGTGCGCCATGCGGGCCACCTTGTTGGCCCCCTCCTTCGTGAGCCTCCCGCCCACCGCCACGACGCCGATGGTCGTGTTCTCCGCGAAGGGCTGCCCCGCGGCGCCCTGGAGCAGCAGGGCGGTGGTATCCAGGATGGCGCCGTCCGCACCCCTGGGCCCTGCCAGGAGCAGGCCGCTTTCCGGGTCGCGCACGTCGCCGAAGGCGTTCACGGCCACGATGGCCCCGATGGCAACCTCGCCCACCTTCACGCAGGCGGTGCCGATGCCGCTCTTGGTGGCCTGGCCCATGCCCAGGGCCTTGCCCACGCTGCATCCGGCCCCGGCGCCCACACAGCCCTGGGCGACGGGGCCGGCGGTGGCCGCCTGACAGGCGGCGTAGCCCATCGCCTCATCGGGGCGGACCTGCCCCGACCCAACGCCCAGGTCGTAGAGCACCACCGCCGGCACGATGGGCACGGTGGCGTGACCCGTCGGCAGGCCGATGCCCCGCTCCTCCAGCCAGCGCATCGCGCCGTGGGCGGCCGCCAGGCCGAAGGCGCTGCCGCCGCAGAGCAGCACCGCGTGCGCGTGCTGCACCAGGTTGCCGGGGCGGCAGAGGTCAGTCTCACGCGTCCCCGGGGCCGACCCTTCCACGGCCACCCCCACCACCGCTCCGGCCGGGGCCAGCACCGCCGTCACGCCCGTGAGCGCACCCAGGTCGTGGGCGTGCCCCACCAGAATGCCCGGCACGTCTGTAATGCCGCTCAGCCACACCGGTTTCGTCACTGACTGCACGTCCTTTCGCCGGTATTCGAAGGGCCGCCCTCCCGGACGGAAGGCGGCCAGCATGCGCGCTTTACACGTTGCGCCCGGAGCCGGGGTAAGGGGCCCGGATATACCCGGCCCGGTGCAGGGCCAGCCCCACCACCACGACGGCGAAGGTGCCGACCAGCAGCTCGAGGGGGGCGTGGGTGGCAGCGACAACGGTCACCTGCTGAACCGGCCAGTAGCCCCGCAGCAGAATCATGCCCAGCACGAGGACGGTATTGGTCAGCGTGCCGACCACCCCGGCGGCCCCCAGGGCCAGCGCCGTGTTCCAGCGGCGCAGGGCCATGAAGGCGTATGCCGCAAACACCCCGATGAACAGCCGGGGCAGGATGGCCACCAGCGGGTCGGCAAAGGCCGGGTTGGTGGCCCGCATGAACGAGGTCAGGCCGAAAATCAACCCGACGAAGAGCCCGACGACGGGACCCTCGGCGATGCCGGCCAGGATGGCCGGAATCTGCAGGATGGTGACGTGCTGACCAGTGGGGAACGGAATCAAGCCGAGACCGGGAACCAGACCCAACACAGCAGAGACGGCGCCGAGCACGCCGGCCACCGTCATCCTCCGGACCGACAGATTCATGGTGCATCCCTCTCCCTTGGAAGTGGTGACGCCCATTTTGGGGTTGGTTACAGTATAAACACTCACCGGTCCGTTGTCACGGGTCTTTTCCCGGCTTCACTCGCACGGGCCCAGCAGGAAGAGCACGCCGCTGACGGTGAGGTTCCACACGCCCTCCCCGCGCGGTCCGGCGTGCAGCGAGACCGAGCGCACCCGCAGCCCCGGCACATTCTGCTCCAAGGTACTGAGGAAGGCCAGCAGCGGCGCCTGCGCGCCCTGCGCCTCAATCCGCAGGGGCTGCTCGCAGTAGAGCGCGGTCTCCGGCTGGTCCGGCGCCGCCGCGGCGCGCAAAGCGCCCGGGGCCAGGAGCCTCAGCGCCACGTCTGACCCGGCCAGCGCCTCAATGGCCCGCACCACCGCCATATCTCCCCCCGCGGGCGCCAGCTCGGCCTCCCTGAGGGCCAGGGCGCGGCGGACCTCATCCAGCTCCGCCCGGGCCGCCGCCAGCGAGGCGGCGATCTCCAGCTGGCTCGCGGCCTGCTCTTCCCGCTGGGACAGAGCCTCCAGCAGCCGGGTCCGCTCCTGCCAGGCAGGCCGAACGCACATGAAGAGGACGAGGGCCAGGCACAGGGCCAGGGCCGCGTTCAGACTGCCCAGGAACTCCCGACGCCGCAGCATGGAGCGCGTCATTCGCCTCCGCCCCCTTCCCCGGGCCACAGCTCCCCGACCACCTGAAAGTCCACCTGGTCCGCCGACTCCGAGAGGTACGCAGACTGCAGGACCACCGCGGACAGGGCCGGAAGCGCCCGCAGCCGCTCCACGCAGTCCGCGGCCGCCCTGTAGCTCTGCGCCCTGCCCCGCAGGCTGAGCCCCTCCTGCGGGCTGACCGCGATCCGCTCCGCCGTGCAGCCCTCACCGAGGGCTTCGGCGATCTCCTCCAGCAGCGGGGTGAACCGCCTCTCGCCGGGCAGGGCCGCACCCAGAGCCTCCAGCCGGCCCTCCAGCCGCCGCGTCTCCTTCATCAAGGCCTGCCAGCGCTCCACGTCGCCGGACACGGCCGAGAGCTGCGCCTCCGCGGCCAAAAGCTCCCCGCCCGCCGCCCGCACCGCGCCCCGTCCGATCCCGCACGCGATGAGACTCAGGATCAGGAGCAGCGTGAGCACCAGAGCCAGTCCGGTGAGGATCTGCGCCTCACGGATCTCCCGCGATGGCAGGCGGGGCCGCAGCAGGTTGATGCGTTTCACGGCGCTCCCTCCTTCCAGAGGCAGAGGGCGGCCGCGCCGGCCATCTCGGGCGGCACGGCGCCGGCGGGAAGCGCTACGGAATCGCGCGCCCGCACCCCCACAACCCCTTCGATCTCCCTGCGCAGGAGAGGCCAGCGGGCCCCGCCGCCCACCAGGTGGAGGGAGGCGTACCCCTCCAGCCGGTGCTGCCGTTCCACATACCGCAGCGACCGCTCCAGTTCCCGCACCAGCCGCTCCCCCGCGGGGCCGAAGTCGGCCAGTGAGCCGGCCTCCTGGTACTCGGTGCACTTCAGTTCCTCGGCCTCCGCCAGGGTGACCTGCCGCCTTTCCGCCAGGGCCGCGGTCAGGTGGCTTCCCCCCACGGGCAGCTCCCGGAACAGCAGCAGCGCATCGGCCCGGGCCACCACCAGCCGTGTGCCGCCGGCGCCCAGGTCGACCAGCACCTCCACCGCCTCGCCCCCGGGTGCGGCCAGCAGCCTGGCCAGCCGGATCAGAACCGCGGGCTCCGGCTCCACCGCGACGGGCCGCAGGCGGGCCGCGCGCAGGGCGCAGGCCGCGGTGTCCACCGCCGCCTGCCGCGCCGTCAGCAGGAGGTAGCCCCGGCCGGCCCGGGCCGGGTCTTCACCGCCGGGCACGGCCAGCGGCAGCCAGTCCCCCACCGTCTCCGCCGGGTCGCCCGCGCGGAGCCGGTCGATCTCCAGGTACAGGGCCTCCCGCAGCTCGCCGGCCTTCAGGGGGGGCAGGTTCACCGCCCTCACCACCAGGGCGCCGGTGGGCAGTGATACGGCCGCCGGGGTCGGCCGGAGGCGCGGGCCCCACCGCACGCCGCTCAGCGATCCGGCGGCGCTCGCGACGGCCCCGGCCACGTCGGCCGCCGCCGGGCAACCGCCAACCCACGGCCCCGGCGCCGGGGCCGAAGCGGTCAGCAGTCCGCGCTGCCCCCCGCTCCCCTCCGTCAGGCAGGCCAGGTGCAGCGCATGGCTGCCCAGATCGATGCCGCAGAACCTGAGTCGCTGTTGCATGTGCCGCCACCTCCCGGCTCAGTCCAGCCACTGCCACGACAGCACCCGGGCCGTGCCCGTCTCCTGCAGGAAGGGCGGCACGTGCTGCCAGATCTCGGGCATCGACTCCAGGGTGAAGGAGCCCAGCGCGTCGGCCAGGCCGCTGACGTCGATGTTGACGTCGCCGCCGGCCACCAGGATGAGCGGGAGGGTCTGGAACGCGACGGCGTCCGCCACGTTCATGTGGCGCACCGTGATGTTGCCGTCGCCGCCCGCGTAGAGCAGGAGGGGCGCCGCGGACCGCCCGCCCAGGGCGTCCGCCAGCCCGCCGAGACCCAGCTCCACGTCGTTGTTCCGGTCGTCCTCGCCGGCGCTCAGGGCCAGGATCTGGAGCACCCCCTCCCGGTCCCGTCCAAAGGCGAGGAGCGCGGCCAGCTTGGCGCCGGACACTTCAATGTCGCCTGTCGCCGCGATGGTGCCGCCGCCCGCGGCGGGGAAGGGCGAGAGGATCAGCTCCAGGAGCGTCAGCGTGTCCACCTCCACGTGGCCGCGGGAGTTGGGCACCGCGCCGCCCCGCACGTAGACCAGTCCGGCCACGTCGGCGGCGAAGGCTTCCAGACTCCCGTCCACCACCAGCACCGCCCCGTCCTCCACCCGCAGCCGGAAGCAGTCCAGGTCTCCCCTGACCCGGGTCGGCCGGCTGACCGTGCACGCCTGGTCCGCCGGCACCGTCCGCAGCAGGCCCCGCGCCTCCAGGTCCGCCACCAGGGCCTCGTAGAAGTCGACGTCGGCGGCTGCCTCACCGAGGGCCGGCACCGCCACGCCGTCGACCTTCCGCTCCGGGCCGTTGATCTTCACGCTGTGCGTCCCCAGACCGCCCCTCTTCTCATGGGTCTTCGTCCCGGCGTAGGCGACCGGGCCCTCTACCGTGATGGAGGAGTGTGTAAGCAAGAGCCCCGCGCGGGTGCGCAGCAGCAGGTCGCCGCCGGCCTCCACGCCGCCCTTCACCCTGGCGCTGGCCGTCGCGAGGAGCACGGTGGAGGCGGCCTCAATCTCCACGTCGCCGCCGGCCCGCACATCGCCCTCCACCTCCAGGAAGCCGACGCTGAGGGCGCCGTTGGCGACGTTGAGCGCGACGTCGCCGTGGGCGTTGATGTCCCCCTTGATCTTCAGCGAACTGCCCAGTTCGATGAGGTTTTCGTAGCTCACGCTTGCGGAGCCCCCGGCCAGAACGACGAAGGACTCGGGCGGCGGGGCCAGCTCTGCCCGAACCCCTCTCTCCACGCCGCCCGACTCCCCGAAGCTCTCCACGATATAGGTGCCCCGGCCGCTGGGGGACACCCTGACCCGGTACGTGCCGGTGGCCTCCTCACCCGCGAACTCCAGCCCGCCCGACGGGACGGCCGGGCTGCCGGCATCGAGGCGCGCTCGCGCCGCCGCCACGCCTGCCTGGGCCAGCTCGCCGGCCCTGATCGCGCGCGCCTGCTCGGCCGCCCGGGTGGCATGGCCGGCGGCGGCGCCGACCAGCACCCAGCCCAGAAGCACCAGCAGGCCCAGGAGCACCAGCAGGACGGGGCCCATGCTGCCCCGCTGCTCCGCCAGCCGGCCCATCGCCCGGTCACCCCCTTCGCCTCAGCGGCACGGATTCTGTATGACCACCGCCAGCCGCACCGGGTAGCGCGCGGTGGTGCCGGTGGCGTCCTCCATCGCCAGGGAGAGGCTCACGCTGATCCGCCGGATCTGCGCCCGCCACCGGGCGTCATTCAGCCTGGCCGGCTCCAGCCGCACGTTCTCATGCGTGAAGTACGAGACCGACAAATCTTCTGCGCGCACACTGTCGGCGGTCACCGGGAGCGGCTCCTCGTCGCTCACCGCTTCCCACAGCCTGCCGTCTTCGAGATACCAGGCGACCCGGCGCAGCGGCTCCCCCGGCTGCGGGCGGTACTGGATCGCGAGCGCGCGGGACCAGTCGTCCCCCGCCTGAGCCGGCAGCGGCGGGAACGCCTCCTCGCCCGCCGATCCGTCCAGGTGGAGGCCCGCCAGCGCGATCTCCTTTTCCAGGCGGTCCAGTACGATGTATCCCCACTGCTGCACCGTCATCTGCTGCCGCACCTGGGCGTCCAGCGTCTGTGCGCGGGTCAGGATGCCCGCCAGGGCCACCAGCAGCAGTCCGACGAGGCCGAACCCGAGGATCAGTTCCACCAGCGACAGCCCACCCTCGCCCTTCCGCTCATGGATACACATAGCTCACCACCTGCACCGAATCCGGAATCCCGGTCCGGTACACCGACACGGTCACCCGCCGCACCCCCTCGGGCTGGCCCGCGGCCCGGGACACCGAGACCGTCACCCTGTCCACCCGGTCCGGGCATTCCGGCGGGCACCAGTCCCACTCGCCCTGCTCCAGCCGCGGGTCGCCGGCCGGGTAGAGCCGGACCTCGGCGATGACCGCCTGAGCCAGAGCCGTCGCCGCCCCGTACTCCCCGGCCCGGCGGCTCGTCCGCCCCGCCCCCACCGCGGCCGTCAGCAAGGCGGCGGCCACAAGGCTCAGCACCACGCCGGCCAGCAGGACCTCGAGGAGGATGGAGCCGCGGTGACCCTTCCCATGCCGGTCACTGGTCGCAAGTCGTGGCGTCAGGTCCTTCGAGGACCGCACTGCCATCGGGCTTCAACTCCAAACTCCAGAATCGGTTGTCGAAAGGTGCTGTAGCAGTGGGCTTCGCACAGAGCCGAATCAGGTCATCGTCGCTAAAATCTACGAAGAACTCCCAGTTATCGGTTGTGTGCGATGCGTCCATCCCCAGCGGAGTGAGGTCGTCTACCTCATCCCAGCTCGCACGCTCCAGGTAGTAGGACCACGCCAGAGACCGAATCGCACCAAGGTTCTGCTTCGCCTCCGCGTCGTACGCCCGGTTCCGTACAGTCAGGTACGTGGGCACGGCGACCGCCACCAGGATCCCGAGAATCGCCAGTGCAATCGCCAGTTCGATCAAGGTGAAGCCGGCCTCGTCCTTCCCGTTCCGCCGCCACAGTGCGCGCATCTCCGCATACCTCCCGTCTCAGAAAGCGGTGTCCACGGCGTTGAGCAGGGTCAGAATCGGCATGAAGAGCGACACGAGAATGAAGGCAACCAGACCGCCGATCAAGAGCAGCATGATGGGCTCCAGCAGGGCCGTCAGGTTGGCCACCATCTCCTCGGCCTGCCGGTCGTAATACTCGGCGGTCCTGGCGAACATCTCCTCCAGGGCGCCCGACTGCTCGCCCACCCGCACCATCTCGACGACGAAGGCCGGGATCACGCCCGTAAGGGCCATGGTCTCGGCCAGACTCTCGCCCCGGTTCGCCCCCTGGGCCACGTCTGCCAGCACGCTCTTGTACAGCGTGTTGCCCAGGGCGTCGCCGGTCGCCTCGAGGGCCTGCAGCAGGGGCAGCCCGCTGCCCAGCAGCATCGCCATGGTCCGGCCCAGGCTTCCCAGCAGCAGGTGGGTCTGCAGCCGGCCCACCACCGGCAGTTGCAGCCGCCATCGGTCCCACCGTCGCCGGCCCCGGGGCGTGCGCCCCAGGAACCGGAGTCCCAGCCCCGCCGCCACCAGCATCAGCAGCACCAGGAACCCGTGCCGCTGCAGCACCCCCAGCACGCCCAGGAGCCCCCGGGTCAGCGCCGGCAGGTCTGCCTGCAGCTCGTCGAAGATCGACATGAAAGAAGGGACCACGACCATGACCATGAAGCCCAGCACGCACAGGGCCACCAGCAGCACCACGGACGGGTACAGCAGCGCGGAGCGCACCTTGCCCCGCAGGGCGGCGTCCTTCTCCTCGGTGCCGGCCAGCCGGTCCAGCACCTCCGCCAGCCGGCCCGACAGCTCACCCGCCCGCACCAGGCTGAGGTGCACGGCGGGAAAGGCGACGCCGCTCTGCGCCATGGCCTCCGCCAGCGGGGCCCCCCGCACCAGCTCGCGGTTCACCGCGGCGGCCGCCTCGTAACCGCCGCCCCGCCCCTGCTGCATCAGCACCTCCAGGGCGGTGGTCAGCGGCAGGCCGGCCTGCAGCATGGTGGCCATCTGCCGGTAGAAGACCGCCCGGTCCCTGGGCTGCAGCGGCTCCAGCTGTTTCAGCATGCGGCCGAGGCGGGACACCCAGCCCTCCGCGCGGATGGCCAGCGGCACGTACCCCGCCTGGCGGAGCTGCTCCATCAGGTCGGTGGGGCTTCCCGCCCGGGCGATGCCCCGCACCTGCCGGCCGGTGGCGAGGCTGCGGGCCCGGTAGGCGTAGTTCCGCACCGGTTATCCCCCCAGGATCAGGGCGTGGTCGGCGCTGTGGGCCGGCCAGGCCTCCTGCACCGTGCTCCGGGTCACCCGCAGCACCTCTTCGAGGCTGGTCTCGCCGGCCAGCACCCGCCGGAGCCCCTCTTCCCGCATGGGCCGCATCCCGCCGATCACGGCCGCCTCCCGGACCGCCTCGGTGTCCGCCCGCTGAAGGATCAGGCTGCGGATGGCATCGTCCACCACCATCAGCTCCGAGATGACCGTGCGCCCGGCGTAGCCCATCCGGCAGTGCGGGCAGGGCCGCTCCTCACTGGTGGGCGGCCGGTAGAGCGGCTTGCCCTTCTCCACCGTCCAGCCCTCCGCCACCCGCAGCTCACGGGGCAGGAAGTAGGGCTGCCGGCAGTGCGGGCAGAGCAGGCGCACCAGCCGCTGGGCCAGCACCCCGCTCAGCGCCGAGGCCAGCAGGATGGGCTCGATGCCCATGTCCAGCAGCCGGGCCACCGTGCCGGGCGCGTCGTTGGTGTGCAGGGTGCTCAGGACCAGGTGGCCGGTGAGCGAGGCCTGAACGGCCAGCTCGGCGGTCTCCCGGTCGCGGATCTCGCCGACCATGATCACGTCGGGGTCCTGCCGCAGGATGTGCCTGAGGGCCACGGCGAACGTGAGCCCGGCCCGCACGTTCACCTGCATCTGGCAGACGCCGGGCAGCCGGTACTCCACCGGGTCCTCGACGGTGACAATGTTCAGCGCGGAGGCATCCAGGTGCGACAGGCAGGCCGAGAGCGTGGTGGACTTGCCGCTGCCCGTGGGGCCCACCACCAGGAACAGGCCGTAGGGCTGGGCCAGCAGCCGCTCGACGCGCCGCTGGTCCCCGGGGGTGAAGCCCAGCTCGTTCAGGCGCCGCACGCCGCCGCTCTTGTCCAGGATGCGGAGCACGACCTTCTCCCCGTGGATGCTGGGCAGGGTGGAGACCCGGAAGTCGTAGGCCTTGCCGTCCACCGTGAGGCTGAACCGGCCGTCCTGGGGCAGGCGCCGCTCCCCGATGTCCATGCCGCCCAGCACCTTCACCCTGGCCACCACCGCCGGGTGCAGGGAGAGCGGCTGGCACATGGCCTCGTGCAGCACCCCGTCCACCCGGTAGCGCACCCGCAGTTCCGTCTCCTGGGGCTCCAGGTGGAGGTCGCTGGCTCCCACGCGCACCGCCTGCATCAGCAGGCTCTGCACCAGCGCGACGATGGGCCCGTCCTCTGTGGCAACCGTCACCTCCGGCTCGGGCGGCCTCTCGCGGGCGGCCGCCGCGCGGTACCGCACAGCCAGCTCGGCGTTGTGCATCAGGTCGAAGATGCGCCCCACCGCCTCGGAGATCTCATCGGCGTCTGCCAGGACCGGCTCCACTTCCAGCCGGGTGAGGGCCCGGACCTCGTCCTCCGCCGCGATGTCCGCCGGGTTGGCCATGGCCACCGTCAGGCGGTCGCCGCTGCGGGCCGTGGGGATCAGCCGGTAGCGGTGCGCCAGACGGGCCGGCACCAGCCGTGCCGCGGCGGGATCGGGTGGGTTCAGCCGCAGCGAGACGAACGGCACCCCGTAGAACGCCGCCAGCTCCTGCAGAAGGGACTCGCGGGCGACGAAGCCCATGTCCACCAGAGTCTCGCCCAGGAGCATGCCGGTGCGGACCTGCTGGTCCAGAGCGGCCTGGAGTTGCTCGCGGCTGATCACCCCGCGCCGCACAAGGAATTCACCGAGTCGCTCCCGACGCGCCATGGCCCGCACCTCCCGTAACCCGAAAAGTCGTATGAGTGTATTATTCCTACAATGAGCTTACTGAGCGGCCTCCTCAGGGGTCAATCATAGGAAAAGATGAAACAACTCTGCGATCGCCTGCATTGCGCCGTGTATGGCCAGCCCCCCGACGGATGGAACTTTTGTGCTACGCAACAGGCCACCCACCTGTCCAAAAGGTGAATGGCCTGACTTTCCAGTGTTCTGTTAGATATCCGTGGCCTGAAGCAGCGCTTCCAGCACGTCGGCTGCCTCCTCGGCATCGGCGCCGGAAGCCCGCAGCAGCACCTCGGTGTTGGGCCCGACGCCGAGCCCGAGCACGGCAAGCAAGGACTTCAGGTTCGCCTGCCGTCCGCCCGCCTCCAGCGTCAGCTCAGCCTGAAACCGCTGTGCCTCGGCGACCAGCCGCGCGGCCGGCCTGGCGTGGAGGCCGGCCGCGTGCCGCACCACTGCCCGGCGCTCCACAACGCCCATTAGCCGTGCACCTCCCCCGGCAGCCTCACCACCCTGGTCAGCCCCCGGGGGCGGTCCGGATCGAGCCCGGCAACAGCCGTTCGGGCCACGGCGAAGAGCTGCAGCGGCGGAAGGTAGAGCGGCGCCCTCGCCCAGTCCCCGAACCCGCTTTCGAGCTGGAAATCGGCCTGTCCGGGAGCCAGTGTCACGGTGCGCGCCCCGCGCTCCCGCACGTGCGCCATCAGCTCGTCCTCCGGCCCGCCCGATTCCTCCCGCCGCAGGAGCACGCACAGCGTGCGATCGGTCAGGACCGACTGCGGCCCGTGCCGGAACTCCAGCGGGTGGTAGGCCTCGGTAACCGCCTGCGTCATCTCCTTCAGCTTCAGGGACGCCTCGCAGGCCAGGCCGTAGTACGCGCCGGTGCCGAAGAAGAAGGCCTGCGACCAGCTCTCGTCACGGGCAGTGGCCTCTGCCGCGATCTGCCACTTCTGCAGGCCGGCGCGCACGCTGTCGGGAAGCATGCGCAGTTCGGCCAGCCTGTCCGCATCGCCGGCGGCGTGGGCACACCCCGCCATGACGGCCAGGAGCATGTTGGTGAACGACTGCGTCATCACAACGCTCTCGTCCCCGGCGTGCGGCAGGTTCACGCTTCTGTCGGCCACGGCGGAAAGCGCCGAGTCCGCGGCGCAGGTGACGGCCACCGTCGTGCCATGCGCGCCTGCGGCCCGGCAGGCCGCGACGGTCTCGCTCGTCTCCCCGGACCGGGAGAAGGCAACCAGCCGGGTCCGCCTCCGGGTGAAGACCTGCCGGGCCGCAAGCGCCACGTCGCTGGCGGGCACGGCGATGGCCGGCGCGCCCAGGGCCTCCCGGGCGAGGCTGGCGGCCGCCCGTGCCAGGTAATACGAGCTGCCGCACCCGGTGAAAACGAGTTCCTCTTCCTCAGGCGCCACGGCAGCCAGGGTCGCGGCGTCCAGTTCCAGGGTGGCCGCCCAGCTCGCCGGCTGGTTCATGATCTCTCGCATGGTGAGCGACTGTGCAACGCTTTCCCACAAAGTCGGCACGGTCAGACCCCTCCTCTGCTTTGCGCGGGCACAGGTGCGGCCAGCCGCCCAGTGCGCCCCCACGGTTCAGTCCTTGTAGTACCGGATGCGCGGCGCGTAACGCCGGGCGTACTCGGCATTCTTCGCAAGGTCCGCGTCGAGGTTGGCGCTCGTGAAGACCGGCGGCTCCACACCCCTCTCTGCCAGCCGGGCCACGAGCTCCACCAGCATGCTGTTCAGGATCGCCGCGTTCAGGATGGTGGTCACCGGCCCGGCCTTCGGCCCGACGCCCGGCAGCGTCTGGGACGCGTCTCCCAGCGGGCCGCAGTTGTCAATCGTGATGTCGGCGATCTCAAAGAGCCGTTTCCCGCTGGAGTGCTTTGAACGGACCTGGGTCGAGTAGTCCATCGAGGTGATGGCGACCACCGTGAGGCCGCGCGCTTTCGCCTTGAGCGCGACCTCGATGGGCACGGCGTTACGCCCGGAGTTGGAGAGCACCAGAATGACCTCGCCCGGGCGGGCATCGTGCACATCGAAGATCAGCTCGCCGAAGCCCTCCAGCTTCTCCATCGCGCTGCCCAGCGCAGGGCCGTTGTGGGGCCACAGGTTCTCGTTGAACACCGGGCTCATGAAGGCCGGCTGGCCGGCCCTGTACCAGACCTCCAGGCCCAGCACCTGGGTATGCCCGCACCCGAAGACGTGGACGACACCGTCGTCCACCACGGACCGCGCCATGGCCTCGATGGCGGCGTTCATCGCGTCCTGCTGCGTCTCCCACAGCCGGCTGAGCAGCGCCTGCACGCCATCCAGGTATGCCTTGGCACACTGCATATCGAGGACCTCCTCACGGAAAGTTTGGGACGGGGGGGTTCAACCCCGCCCGCCCCACCTGAACAACTGCGGTTACAGGCCGAACAGCTTGGCGATGAGCCTGATGATGGTGGCGATGGACAGCGCGTCGGGCACGATGAAGCCGACGCCCACCGCGCCGAGGCCCACCAGGTCGCCGAAGAGCTGGAACTTGATCGCGGCGGATGCCGTGATCAGGCCGACGAACGACCAGAAGAAGCCGCCGAAGATCGCGCCCCTCCGTCCGGCCACGGCGTTGGCGAAGATGGCGCCGGAGCCCGACGCGAAGAAGGCGACGATCATGCTGGGGATGGGCACCGGCCAGCCTATGGCGATCAGCAGCAGAATGGCCAGGGCCTGGGCGATGGTGCCGACGATCAGACCGATGATCAGGGAGTTGGGCGCATAGGCGTAAATCACGGGGCAGTCCAGCGCAGGCCGGGCGCCGGGCACCACCTTCTCAGCGATGCCCCGGAAGGCAGGAACCATCTCGCCGATGAACATGCGGACGCCCTGGAGCAGGACGAGCACGCCCGCGGTAAATGTAAGCGCCTGGATGATCGCGTACATGATGAAATTCTGCCCGCCGGAGAGCTGGCCCTCAATGTACCCCGGTCCGGCGAACAGGGCCGCCGCGAGGCTGACCACCAGCATGATCAGCGACATGGAGACGGCCATGTCACGGAAGAAGGACCACTTGTCCGAGACCCGTATGGTCTCCGCCGAGTCCTCGGGGTTGCCGAAGGTCCTGGCGATGAGGGCTCCGAGCACGTTCAGCAGGGTCTGTCCGTGGCCAAAGGCGATGTCGTCGCTGCCGGTGATCTTGCGCATGAACGGCTGGGCCATGGCCGGGAAGAAGGTGGTGTAGCACCCCTGCACGATGGTGCCGAGGACCACGGTGACGACGGTGGAGCAGCCCAGCTGGTTGAACAGGATGGCCCAGGCGCCGGCATGGATCCACATCATGTGTCCGGTGAGGTAGATATACTTGAAGGGCGTGACCCGGGCCAGCAGCACATTCACCAGGAAGCCCAGCCCGAGGATCAGGGCCGTCTCCCGTCCGAGTTTCGCCGCAACGCCGGCCACCACCAGTTCATCGAACGGGAGGAAGCCCTCCAACTGGAAGGCCTGAAGGATCATCTGCTGAATGGGATCGAGTGCGCCAACGATCACGCCTGAGCCAGCCGTCACGATCAGGAAGCCGAGAACGGTCTTGAAGGTGCCGCTGATCACATCGCCCGCGCTGCGCCGCTGGAGGACGAGGCCCAGCAGGGCGATCACGCCGATGACGATCGCGGGAGCGCCGAAGAAGTCAACGATGAAGTCAAGCATCCTGGTCCCCCCTTATGTCTGCATCTCCGGTCTCCTGATCCAGGGGTTTCCGTGTTCGGTTGACCTGGCCGATCGGCGACTGCGGGTGGCTACTGGTTCATCAGCTCCTCCACGACGGGGATCAGCTTCGCTTCCACCTCCTGCTTGTTGGTCAGGTTGTCGACCAGCACGACTCGGGCCGGGAAGTCTTTCAGGTGACGTTCCATGTCGCGCGGGGCCACCACGATGTCCGCCTGCTGTCCCTTGGCGCTGCCCAGGTCCCACGCCATGGTCTCGGCCTTGATGCCGCGCGCCTTCAGGATCTCGTCGATGGTCATGCGCAGGATGAGGCTGGTGCCAAAACCCATTCCGCATATGCTCACGATCCGCATGCGCCTTCCTCCTTTCCAGCGGTGTTGGGGAACACAACCTTCAGCACCTCCGCAACATCCTGTGCCGACCCGAGCCGTGCCACGTGCTCAGGGTTGCTGATGATGGATGAGAGCTGAGAGAGGGCCTTCAGGTGACTGTCCACGTCCACGGCGGCGAGCGCGAACACCAGCGAGACCGGGTCGTTCGTCTCGTGCCCGAAGGCCACCGGGTCCCGCAGCTGCACCATGCTGATGGCGAGGCGGCGCACGCCGTCCTCCGGGCGGGCGTGGGGGAGGGCCACTCCCGGCGCCACGACGATGTAGGGCCCGACCCGCCGCACCCCCTCCACCATCGCGTCCACGTATCTGGGCTCGACCGCGCCGTTGTCGACCAGCACCCGGCCGGCTGCCCTCACGGCGGCTTCCCAGTCTGCAGCCTCCACACCAAGCCGGATCAGTTGTTCGGTCAGGACGTCTGACAGCATAGGCGGATAACCCCTTCTCTGGAAGGAATGTACATAGCCCTCCGGCGCCAGGGCGTCGCGAATCGCACGCAGGTCGCCGGCGAAGAGCAGCGGACTGACCTGGACCACCGGGGTTGCGATCTCCGGAACCGGGCACGTGGCAACGACGAGGTCGCACTCGCACGTCCGCAGGGTCTCGCCCAGGGAGAGCAGCGACGTCACCGCCACCAGTTCCACCTCCGGGAGCGCCGCCTGCAGGCGGCTCGCCAGCAGGCGGGCCGTGCCCACGCCGCTGCTGCAGACCGCGACGACCCGGTGCCGGCGGGGCCGCGCGAGGCGGCGCCGCTCGAGGGCAGCTCCCAGGTGCATGGTCAGGTAGCCGACCTCCGCCTCCGGAACCGGAAGCCCCCACGCCTCCTCCAGCACGGCCGCCGCCTGCCGCGCCGCTGCGAACAGCTCGGGGTACATCTCCCGGATCTGCTCCAGCAGCGGGTTCACGATGGGCGGACTCTGCGCGAGCCGGTGCGGGATGGGCTGCAGGTGCAGGGCCAGCCCGGAGATGAAGTCGCTGTCGCCGGCCAGATCGACGGCCAGGAGCGACTCTGCCACCGCGGCGAACCGCCTGGCCAGGTACACCGCATCGGGCGAATGCGGCAGTTCGCGGCCTGCGGCGCACACTCTGCGGCCGGCCTTCTGAATCAGCTCCGCCAGCGGCGCCACCTCCGAGGCCGGCATGGACGTGCCGGAGAGCGCCTCGACCTGTTCGACCAACAGCCGTGCAGTGCGCCACTCGGGGGCATCCGTGGCGGGCAGGCCCGGAAACTCCGCGTGCTTCCCCTGCCTCACCCGGTGCACGGCGAACGCCAGGTGAAGCACCGCCTCGGCAAACCAGACATCGGTCAGACCCAGGCCGCTGTAGTCCTCCACGGCCCGCAGGGCACGAAGCGCCGCTCTGAAGCAAGGCCCCGGCGGCAGGTCGTAGGGCTCCAGCTCCCAGCGGTCGGTCTGCTCGCACTGGGCAATCAGCAAGACGAGCTGGTCCATTCCGATCCGCTCCAGCGCCAGGGCCACCAGCGCCTCACGAATCCCGGTCTCAGGGCCGGACACGCAGACGCCTCGCTTCGGGCGTTTCGTCAGCTGCAGGCCGTACTGCCCCAGCCGCTCCGCCACGGCGTGCAGGTCGCTGTAGATGGTCCCGCGGCTTACGCCCAGCTGATCGGCCAGGGTGCCGATGGGAACGGGGTCACCCTGCTCGAGCAGGAGGGTCATGATCCAGTTGTGCCGTTCGGCAGGCGTCAGAATGTACTCCGCCGGCGGCTTATCCGATCGCATGACGCTTTCCAGGTCGGCCAGAACCCGCTCGCAGTCGCCATCGATGCAGATGCCGCTGCGGGGATCGTGGCGCACCTGCGCACCCTTGCGACGGACCCAGTCGCCGATCTCGGCCAGGTCGTACCGGATCAGCCGCTCGGAGACGCCCAGCCGCGCAGCGAGCGTCGCGACGGTGTTCACGCGGTCTCCCGGCGCCAGCAGAAACCGCAGCAAGGCCACCCGCCGCTGGTTCAGCACCGGGATCACCTCCCGGGTTTGATATTTCTTTCGTGTGCAGTATTTCTCCTGTACCGTAACCTTTCAAATTCATTCCCCGGGAAGGTGAAGGTGTCTGACACAAAGAATGGGCCACCCACCCGTCGAAGGTGAGTGGCCCGTACAGACCCGTCAGCCGGCGGCCGCCGCCCTGTTCACCTGCTGAGGCCCGGCTGCAGGCCCTGCTGCACCCAGGCCGTCACGTCCGCCAGCTCCTCCGGCGAAATGGAATGGCCCATGGGGTAGGCGCGGGCGGTCAGATCGGCCCCTGCAGCCCGCAGCCGCTTCTGCCCCTCCAGGGCGAGGGCGTAGGGGATGGCCGGATCCTGCTCCCCATGGCCCCAGAAGAAGCGGGTGCCCGTCACCCGTTCGGGGGTGACCTCCACGTCCGGGTGCTCGGCCAGGAAGCCGCTGAAGTTGACCACCATCGGCACCGCGCCGGGGTTGAGCAGGGCGTAGGCCATGCTCATCACGCCTCCCTGGGAGAAGCCGCCCAGAATGAGCGGCCCGGGCCTCACCGGCAGGCGCTCAGGCAGCCCGGCCAGGAACTCCGCCAGGGCGCGCTGACTCTCCCGGAATGACTCGGGCTCGGGGGTCGCCCCGCCCAGGAAGCGGTACCAGGCCCAGCCCGGCCCGTAACCCCAGGGCGCACCCGGGAAGGGCGCCTCGGGCGTGACCAACAGGGCCGAGGGCGGCAGGTAGGGCTGCAGGCCCATCAGGTCGCCCTTGTGGCTGCCGCGGCCATGCGGCAGCACGAACAGCGGGGCGCCGTCGCGGGCGCCGTCCGGGATGTACTGGTCGTATCGCAGCACAGACTCGCCCCCCTCAGTCGATCGGCTTCAGACTGGCCTCGATCTCCGCCCGGCGGTGCTCCAGGAATGGCGGCAGGATCAGCTTCTCGCCCAGCGCCTCCAGCGGCTCGTCGATGGCGAACCCCGGGCCGTCGGTGGCGATCTCAAACAGGATGCCGCCGGGCTCCCGGAAGTAGAGCGACTTGAACCAGAACCGGTCCACCGGGCCGCTGTTGCGGATGCCCAGCTGGTTCAGCCGCCGCAGCCACGCCTGGTACTCCCGCTCGTTGGGGGTGCGGAAGGCCACGTGGTGGACACCGCCCGCGCCCTGCCGCGCCATGCGCAGGTCGGGCTGCACCAGCACGTGCAGCTCGGCGGCCGGGCCGCCTTCATGCATGCTGAAGACGTGCAGGGTGTCCTTCGGATCCTCCGGCGACGCCAGCTCCCGCTCCCGCCGCATCCCCAGCACCTGGATCAGGCTCGCGGCGGTGGGCCCCAGTTCGGGCACGCTGAGCACGATGGGCCCCAGGCCCCGGAGCTGGTGATCGGGCGGCACCGGGCTCCGCTCCCAGATGACCGGGTCAGGCCCCTGTCCGCCGTCGTCCACCAGGGCCAGCCGCTGCCCTTCGGGATCCTCGAAGAGCACCGTCGGCCGCCCGGCCCAGTCGATCACCTCGCCGACCGGAACGCCGGCGTCCGCCAGCCGGCGCTGCCACCAGGCCAGGGACTCCTGCCCGTTCACGCGGAACATGGTGCGCACGATCGAGCGGGTGCCGCGCCGCTCCGGGGGGATGTCCCAGTCAAAGAACGTGATATCGGTGCCGGGGCTCCCGGCGCCGTCGGTGTAGTACAGGTGGTAAGCACGCACGTCGTCCTGGTTGACGGTGCGCTTGGCCAGCCTCAGACCCAACACCTCGGTGTAGAACCGCCGGTTCTCGCGGATGCGGGCGGTCATCGCCGTGAGGTGGTGAAAACCGGTAAGCTGCACCCCGATCCCTCCCTCGCTCGGGCAACTTTCATATCTATGACGTTTAGATTGGCGTAAGGGGGACGCCCAGGCGCCGTGCAGGGGTGTCCGCGTGCCTGGACAGCCGGCCGGAAGGCCGACGCGCGGAAGTCATCCAGTACGGCACGATCGCTTATGTGGTACCCCTCAGCCGCTGTCCGAATACGTACAACGGCCAGCGATCGCGATGAGGGAGCGCAGCCGGAAGCACGGGCGCGGTCGTGGCGTCGGGGTCGTTCCTCCGGGGCTAAGCCGGATCGGCCGCACCTTTGGCTTCCGTATCGACGCCGGCGACGCCCTTGCCGGCTGCGGGTGCGCCTGGGGCGCTCGCCGGTTCCGCCGACGGGAGAGTTTTCCTCGACCGCTCTGCTCCGAGGATTCCCGCAGGGTGCCGTACCTGAGCCGGCGAAAGGATCTGCATCGCCCATCTCAGATCTCCGGAGGAGGAACCTTGCCGATGCCGCGCACCCCCGAAGAGAGCCGCGCCCTGTTCGACCGCTGGGCGCGCACCTACGATCCGGATCTGGCGGGTCAGGACGGTCCTGAGGCAGGCCCGCTGGTCGACTACGCCGAAACCCTGCGGATCGCCGCCGACCAGGTGCCCGTCGCCCCGGGGATGTCGGTGCTGGACGTGGGCATCGGGACCGGCGCCTTCGCCGCCCGCCTCCGCGGGCGCGGCGTCCGCGTCTCTGGGGTGCATCCGTCGCCCGCCATGCTCGACGCCTGCCGGGGGAAGCACCCCGGCTTCACCCTGCGGGTCGGGGATTTCAACGCCATTCCCTTCGACTCGGGCGAGTTCGACATGGTCATCTCCAGCTTCGCCTTCCACGAGGTCCCGCCCGGGGGCCGTCTCGCGGCATGCAGGGAGCTTGCCCGGGTGCTGAAACCCGGCGGGGCGCTCTGCCTGGTGGACATCATGTTCGCCTCCCCGGCGGCGCTGGCCGCGGCCAGGGAGGCCATCGGCGAGCGCTGGGACGACGAGGAGGACTACCCGCTGGTCGGCGACCTGAACAAACTGCTCCACGAGGCCGGCTTCGGCGGTTCCCGCTGGCGGCAGACGGTCCCCTGCCACTGGATGGTGATCGCCCGCAAGCCTGCGTGATCCCTGAGGGGGCCGTAACCCCGGCGCCGGGTGTCCCGTTGTACCGGGCAGGAGGTGAACAGCGCGATGAACCGGCGACACCGCGTTCACCCGCGGATCCTGCCCTGGCTCCTGATCGCCGCGCTGCTCGTCAGCGGCTGCAGCGCCGGAGGGCCCGACCCCTCTGTGGCTGCGCCCACGGACCGGACCGAAAACCCGGGACAGACGGCTGATCCCCAGATGCCAGAGGATCCGGCCGGGCCTGACAGCGCTGCGGACGACCCGGCCGGGGCCGGCGGCGCGGAGGACCCGCCCGTGGCCGGCGCCGTCCCGGCGGACCTGGACGGGGACGGCGCGCCGGAGTGGATCCGGGGCCTCACCGATACGTGGACCGCCGACCCCGTGGAGATCTACGACGCGCAGGGTGAAAAGCTCCTCACCTGGGAGACCTTCGGATGGGAGCGGAAGGTCTCGCTGCACAGCCTGCCTGGCCAGCCCCGCGCCGTGCTGCTGGAGTGGCGCCGGTTTGAGGACGGCCAGACAGCCGTAGGCATCCAGGCCTTCGTCCGGCGGTCGGGCACCTTCGCCCACGACCGGCTCTACGGCTGGGGGCTGAAGCACGCGGAGACCACCCCGGCGCACCGCGCGTCCTTCACCGAGGACGGGGCCCTGCTGGTGGAGTGGGACATGGGCGACCCGGCGCGCCACACCCGGATCCGCCGGTACGCGCTGAACCTGGAGCAGGGCAGCGTGGCCATCGTGGAGGAGCGGTTTGCGCCGGAGGGCAGCGACCTGGTGTACCCCGAGGCTCCGGAGGCGGTCCTGCACGCCGCGCAGATCGCGGCGGCGTACCGGCTGGAGGATGAGCTGCCCCGGTACTTCGCTTCGGCCGACGTGGCCGGAGCGTTCCTGGAAGCCATCCCCCCGTGGCCCTACGAGGTGACGGGCGTTGAGCTGGCCAGCGTCACCGCATTCGACGAGTACTGCGTGCCGACGACCGAACCGGCGCAGCCCGACGCCGACGGCAAGGCGCCGTTCGTGGTGTGGTTGGCCGGTCAGATCAACCTGATCGTGAAAGTGGGCACCGTGTGGTTTGAAACCGACGACGCCGGACGAACCATCATCCGGGACTTCCGGCTGGACGAAGGGTGTGCGTGATGCGACATGTTGAACCATGGGATGGGGTTCTCCCTGGAA
>JAMNXV010000200.1 GCA_023623185.1 Bacillota bacterium | reverse complement strand
CTTGAAGTTGCCCACCGCCGAGTTGGTGTAGGTGACGACCAGGATCCGGCCGGGGAGGTGGCGCCCCTCGGCGATGAGGTCCGCGGCCAGGTAGGCCAGCACGGTGGTCTTGCCCGCACCGGGAACGGCCGGCACCGCCATGTAACCGCCCCGGTACTTGACCACGTCTTCCTGGTCGGGCCGCAGGGTGAAGGTCATGCCCACAGCCCCCCTTCCTGCTCCTGGATCCACGGGCTGAGGGCGGCCGACGCGGTGATCACCCGGCCGGTGCAGCGGCGCAGCAGGGCGCGGACGATCCGGTCCCGGGCCGCTTCCCGCACCCGGCGGGCGTCGTCGTCGGTCCAGGGGGCGCCTTCTGGCCATGCCGGGTCCAACACGTGGGGATTGGCCAGCTCGGACACACCCGCGGGCCGCCAGCCGGGGGCGGAGACGTCGAGCCAGACCTGCACCGTCGAGGTCAGCCGGCGGCTCAGGTACGCCTGGGGCGTGGCCAGCAGCACGGCGCCGCCGTCCCCTTCGGCTTCGCCGGGCCAGAGCGGCGCGGTCGCCTCGGTGAGCAGCGGCCGGTAGGCGGGACCGAAGGGGCCGGTGCCGCCGGGATCCGCTGCGACGCCAGACCGCTGGGCCGCCAGGCGGAAGTCCGTCGCAACACGAAGCAGCTGGCGGCACGCGTCAACGGCCGCGGGCGGCAGGTCGGGCCGCAGGGGAAGGAGCAGCTCCAGCAGGACCGCCCGGATGAAGGTATCGGTCTGCCACGTCTTGCGGCGGGCCGCCCGCAGCCAGGCATACAGCAGCCGATACGGGGCCGGGTGGTCGGCGGGATCGGGCAGGTCGCCCTCCGCCGCCCAGAGCGCCTCGCCGAGGTGAGCGGCGGCGATGGGATCGAGGCCGAGCAGCACCCGGACAGCGTCCATGTACGGGCTCGGCGACGGCCAGGGCGGCCGCCACGCAGGAACGGCCAGGCCGGCCAGTACGACGACGGCCCGGACCGCGGGCTCGTCCAGCAGCCGCCGGGTCGGGACGACAGGCTGCAGGGGGATCCTGCGGGCCACCAGGGCCTGGCCCAGCGCGGTGGCCAGCAGGTGATCGACCCGGGGGGCGATCACAGCGATCTCCCCGGGAGGCAGGCCCTCGGCCGCCAGATCGGCCACCGCTTCGGCCGCACGGGCGACCATGTCGCCCCAGAACTCGGCCGCGAGGTGCACCGACCCGGGCGGCGCGGGCAGCCCGGGCGGACCTGCTGCCGCCTGGGCCTCACGAATCTGCGCCAGCCGGGCGTCGAGGTCGGGCGCGGGGTCCGGCAGCACGACGCGGTCCGCCCCGGCGAAGCGGGCCAGGACCTCCGCCGCGGCCGAACCGTACAGGATGCCGTGGCCGCCGTCCGGATCGATGGTCAGCACGGCCTCCTCCACCGCCTCCGCCATGGCCGCGATGAACGCCCGCTCCGCAGGGGCGGCCTCTTCAAGGTCGTCCACCAGGAGCCGGCAGAACCGGCCACGCAGGAACGCGCGGTAGCCGGGATCGGGCAGGAGGGTCTCGGAAAAGAGCGTGAGTGCGAGGCCGTAATCCAGCAGGCCTGACGCCAGCAGGCGGGTCCGGTGCTGCTCCAGCAGCGCCGCCACCTGGCTGTAGACCAGCCGCTTCTCCGGTCGGTCGGCCTCGGCCATGCGCTGGACCGCCTGCCCCGGCGCGATCCCCGCCGCGGCGGCGGCCCGGCCGACCCGGGTGAGGAGCTGCATCGCCAGCCGCTCGGGGGTGGTCTTCACCACGTCGCCAAAAAGAGTGTAGTAGGGCTCCAGGAGCGCCTGCAGCAGGTAGCGCTCGACGGTGAGGGGCAGAAACGCGGGCGCGAGCCAGCGGCGTGCCGGCGGGAGCTGCGCCTGCACGGTCGGCCAGTGGAGCGTGAGCTCCTGCCGGACGAAGCCATAGAAGTCGTGGACCTCGATGGCGCCGCTGGCGGGCAGGTCGAGACCGCGACGCCACGGGGCGGTCTGCTCCGCCCCGTGGGTGAGGATGAGGATCTGATCGGTGCGCACGCCCTGCTGCAGCCAGTGCAAGCAGCGCTCACGCAGCGCCGCCGTCTTCCCGGACCGGGCCGGCCCGATGATCAGCGTAACCGCCATGCTACACCCGCACGTCGATCCGGGTGCCCTT